>JAATGN010000116.1 GCA_015654615.1 Rhodospirillales bacterium | reverse complement strand
TCGTGTCCGACATAGATGTCGAAACCGGCATCCTTCCAGAAATCCAAGGAACGCGGCCGGAAGCCGAACAGCGGCTTGACCACGGCCTGCAGGTCCAGCGTCGCAAAGCTTTTGCCGCCGATCTCATGTTGGCCCGGGCCGACCGCGTCGACCACCAGATCGTAGCGCCGCCGGCCGTCGAAGACCGGCAGGACGAATTTCTCCTCGCCCGCCATGCCGCGCCGGCCGATCTCGAAGAGGGCGGTCACCGGATCGATCACGTGATATTGCGCCTCTTTGGGCACCGGCGGCTCCTCGTCGTCGGCATCCGGCGGCACCAGCGAGGCGTCGTTTCGCCGTTCTTCGTCCACGACTTTTTCGGCCCTGTCGCCTTCCGGCGCGAAACGCAGCTCGATGTGGCGCGTCCTGTCGCGCGAACTGCTCGTCTGGCTGAAATTGCCGGGACGAAATCCACCCGCCGTCATCACGCCCCAACTGTCGGAATCGACCATCAACTGGGTCATCAAGTGGGTCATGCCATGGGTGTGAATCGACAAATGCCCGTGATAGCGATCGTCCTTCTGTTCGGCGACGAAGGAAATTTCGGCGGCGTCGAAGCCACCCCAATAGGCCTGGAAGCTCATGGTTTCAGGTTCGGCGGCGCGTCCCGCACCACACGAACCCAGCCACGCCAGCACAGAAAGCATCGCCGTCGGACGGCGCATATCCAGCTGCTTCATCTGACTCCAGATGGTGATTGCTTCGGCCATCGGAAGCTCTGCCGACCCTTTCGCCCTTCTCAACCCCGGCGCCGTCACTTTGGTTGCAGGCTGGGCGCCGGTCGTGGCGCCGGCAGATGCACCGGCACGAGGCGGCCGCCCCGTCGCGCTTCCTGTTCCGTTTCATATTCGGCCTGGCCCAATCCTTCGTCCCAGACGAAAAACCGGCTGTGGCCATCCTCCCAGGCGCCGTCTCGTTTCTGAGTGCGGACGACCAGGCCGATCAGGCGATCGCGGCTACAGTAGACGTGATAGGCCTCGCTCTTGCCCACCACCCCATATTCGAAGGTGTAGTAATGCAGCATTCGCGCCTCCACCGTTGGGAAAAACCTTCGGTGCGGTCCAACCGCGAGCAGCCGCTTTATCAAAACAACCTTGCGGCGAAATGCCTGCTCGAAAGGAAGTGTATAGAGACCAACCGTTCCGTCAATTGCCCATAATGCGTACCGCAAAAGGGCGTGCTCAATTCTTGAGCATTTGCTTTCTCTCCGAGCATCGGAACACACCGCGGCCTGGCAGGAAACAAGTGAAAAATCAACCATGCCGGTCTTTGCCCCATCGCGCCGCCCACCCTGCCGGCGGGAGCAAATCCTCATCATCCTGGCGGCGAAAACCGGCAGGGGAGCGAACCGCAGGTGGGAGCGGCGGGCAACACAGCCGATCTTTCCAACCAAACCAAACGTACTGGCCCACAAATTGCGTAACAATCGGCATCAATAATGACTTCCAAAGGAAGACATCCATGAAACTCATCCGGGCTATCGCCGGTGCCGGTGCGATCCTCGCAGCCACCGTTTCCTCCCACGCGGTGCTGGCCGCCGACGACACCATCAAGATCGGCGTCCTTCATTCACTTTCCGGCACCATGGCCATCAGCGAGACGACGCTGAAGGACACCGTCCTGATGATGGTCGATGACCTCAACAAGAAGGGCGGGCTGCTGGGAAAGAAGGTGGAAGCGGTGGTGGTCGATCCGGCGTCCAACTGGCCGCTGTTCGCCGAAAAGGCCCGTGAGCTTCTGGAAAAGGACAAGGTCGCCGTGGTGTTCGGCTGCTGGACCTCGGTGTCGCGCAAGTCGGTGCTGCCGGTCTTCGAGCAGGACAACGGCCTGCTGTTCTACCCGGTGCAATATGAAGGCGAAGAATCGTCGAACAATGTCTTCTACACCGGCGCCGCGCCGAACCAGCAGGCGATTCCGGCGGTGGAATATCTGATGGGCAAGGACGGCGGCGAGGCCAAGCGCTGGGTGCTGGAAGGCACCGATTACGTCTATCCGCGCACCACCAACAAGATCCTGCGGGCCTTCCTGCAATCGAAGGGGGTCGCCGAGGCCGACATCCTGGAAAACTACACGCCCTTCGGTTTTTCCGATTGGCAGACCGAAGTCGCCAAGATCAAGCAATTCGCCTCGGCCGGCAAGAAGACCGCGGTGATCTCGACCATCAATGGCGATGCCAATGTGCCCTTCTACAAGGAACTGGCCAACCAGGGCGTCAAGGCCTCGGACACGCCGGTGGTGGCCTTTTCGGTCGGCGAAGAGGAACTGGCCGGCATCGACACCAAGAATCTGGTCGGTCACCTGGCCGCCTGGAACTATTTCGAATCGGTCAAGACCCCCGAGAACGACGCCTTCATCAAGCAATGGCACGCTTTCGTGAAGAACGACAAGCGGACCACCAACGACCCGATGGAGGCCACCTACATCGGCTTCAAGATGTGGACGCAGGCGGTCCTGCAGGCCGGCACCACCGACGTCACCGCGGTGCGCCAGGCGCTTTACGGGCAGAAGGTGAAGAATCTGACCGGCGGCGAGGCGGTGATGAACGCCAACCATCATCTGTCGAAGCCGGTGATGATCGGCGAGATCAAGCCGGACGGCCAGTTCAACGTGGTGTGGAAGACCAAGGGCGTCATCAAGGCCGACGCCTGGAGCCCCTTCATCGCCGACGACAAGGGCAAGGTGGCCGATTGGACCTTCCCCTGGGTCTGCGGCAACTGCACCGAGCCGACCTATAAGACGTACCAGTAGATCCATCTCCCTCGCCCCCGCGTCGGGGGAGAGGGTCGGGGTGAGGGGGAGGCCGACATCCCCTCACCCTCCCGCTCACGCGGGCCCCTCCCTCTCCCGCAAGCGGGCGAGGGGCAAGTCCAGAGAACCGAATGTTGAAGAGTCTGCGTCTCGTTTTGCTTCTCCTGCTGCCTCTGCTGACGTCCGGCGTCTGCCGGGCCGACGACGATTTCGCGCAGGCGGTCCGGGGGCTGGACGGCGACAGCTACGACGACAAGATCGCCGCCATCCAGAGCCTGGCCGTCCTGGGCGACGGCCGCGCCGTGCCGGTGCTGGAGGCCATGCAGGACGGGCGGCTTTCGGCCACGGCCGACCATCAGGTGGTCTATGCCGAAGGCGGCGTCTACAAGGACGCGGTCAGCGGAACGGTGCTGCCCGATCTCAAAGCCGACGATCTTTCCGACGTCACCATCAACAACCGGGTGCGCGGCATCCTCGACGGCGTGCTCGGCCAGCTGTCGCTGAAAAGCCCCGATCCGGCGGCCCGCCGCAAGGCGGTCCAGGCCATGGCCGAACGCCGCACGCCGGGCGCGGCCGAAGCCCTGCGGGGCGCGCTGGCCGGGGAGACGGATTCCGCGGTTCGGGCGGCGCTGGAAACCGCCATCGGCACCCTCGACCTGGCCTCGGAAGATCGCGGCAAGCGCCTGGCCGCCATCGCCGCCCTGCAGAATTCCAGCGATCCCAACGTCAAGGGGCAATTGAACCGCCTGCTGGACGGCGAGACCGACCCCGAACTGCGCAAGGCGGCCGAGAAGGCGGTCGCCGCCATCTCCTTCCGGCTGCGCCTGATCGACCTCGGTGCCAATCTGTTCCAGGGCCTGTCGCTGGGCAGCGTGCTGCTGCTGGCGGCCATCGGCCTGGCCATCACCTTCGGGGTGATGGGGGTGATCAACATGGCGCATGGCGAGATGATCATGCTGGGCGCCTACACCACCTTCGTCGTCCAGGAAGCCTTCCGGGCCTGGCTGCCGCCCGAGGTCATCGGCCTTTACCTGGTGGTCGCCCTGCCGGTCGCCTTCCTGGTCACCGGGCTGGTCGGCATCCTGCTCGAACTCGGCCTGATCCGCTTTCTCTACGGCCGGCCGCTGGAGACCCTGCTGTCGACCTGGGGCATCAGCCTGATCCTGCAGCAGGCGGTGCGCTCGGTGTTCGGCGCCCCCAACAAGGAGGTGGCCAATCCCGCCTGGATGACCGGCGGCATCGACATGAGCGGCGGCTTCACCCTGACCTGGAACCGCCTGGTCATCATCATTTTCTGCCTGGCCGTTCTCGGCACCCTGGCCGCCCTGCTCCGCTATTCCCGCTTCGGCCTGCAGATGCGCGCCGTCGCCCAGAACCGCCCGATGGCCGCCGCCATGGGCATCCGCACCGGCCGGGTCGACGCCCTGACCTTCGGCCTGGGCTCCGGCATCGCCGGCATCGCCGGGGTCGCCCTGTCGCAGATCGGCAACGTCAGCCCCAACCTCGGCCAGGGCTACATCGTCGACAGTTTCATGGTGGTGGTGTTCGGCGGCGTCGGTTCGCTGTGGGGGACCCTGCTGGGCGCCGCCAGCCTCGGCATCGTCAACAAATTCCTCGAACCTTACGCCGGGGCCATGCTGGGCAAGATCCTGGTGCTGGTCTTCATCATCCTGTTCATCCAGAAGCGGCCGCGCGGCCTGTTCGCCCTCAAGGGGCGGTCGATCGAGGGATGAGGGAATGCCGATGACCTCCCTGCTCTGCCGCCTGCTGTTGCCCCAGGACCGCCGCTTCTGGCTGGGCTTCGTGATCGCCGGCGCCGTGCTGCTGGGCCTGGTCCCCCTGCTCAATCTGCTGCCCGGCGAAGGCTCGGCCCTGCATCTGCCCAATTACATGGTGCCCTTGCTCGGCAAATATCTGTGCTACGCCCTGCTGGCCCTGGCCCTCGATCTGGTCTGGGGCTACGCCGGCGTGCTCTCGCTGGGCCATGGCGCCTTTTTCGCCCTGGGCGGCTACGCCATGGGCATGTATCTGATGCGGGAAATCGGCACCCGGGGCGTCTATGGCAATCCCCTGCTGCCCGACTTCATGGTCTTCCTGGCCTGGAAGGAGCTGCCCTGGTATTGGACCGGCTTCGAGCATTTCCCCATCGCCGCCCTGATGGTGGTCCTGGTCCCGGCCGCCCTCGCCCTGGTCTTCGGCTGGCTGGCCTTCCGCTCGCGGATCACCGGGGTCTATCTGTCGATCATCACCCAGGCCATGACCTATGCCCTGATGCTGGCCTTCTTCCGCAACGAGATGGGTTTCGGCGGCAACAACGGCCTGACCGACTTCAAGGATCTGCTGGGCTTCGACCTGCGCGCCCCGGCCACCAAGATGGGGCTTTACGCGGCGACGGTCATCGCGCTGGGCCTGGCGCTGCTGATCTGCCGCTTCGTCGTCGCCTCGAAGCTGGGCCGCGTCATGATGGCGATGCGCGACGCCGAGAGCCGCGTGCGCTTCCTCGGCTATTCGGTCACCGCCACCAAGCTGTTCGCCTTCACCCTGTCGGCCGCCCTGGCCGGCGTCGCCGGGGCGCTTTACGTGCCGCAGGTCGGCATCATCAATCCCTCGGAGTTCTCGCCGGCCAATTCCATCGAGATCGCCATCTGGGTGGCGGTCGGCGGCCGCGGCACCCTGGTCGGCGCCATCCTGGGCGCCCTGGCGGTCAATGCCGCCAAGACCTGGCTGACCGACGCCCTGCCCGACGCCTGGCTGTTCTTCCTGGGCGCCCTGTTCATCGCCGTCACCCTGGTCCTGCCCGACGGGTTGATGGGCCTGGCCGCCCGCCTGCGCCGCCGCCGGACGCCGCAGCCGGCACCGGAGGAAAAGCATGCCTGACGACGAAGGCCTGCCGATCGACCAGCCGGCCGGCCACGGCCATGCCGCCGCCGGCAGCATCCTCTATCTGGACGGGGTGACGGTCAGCTTCGACGGCTTCAAGGCCCTGAACGCCCTCTCGCTGGTCATCGAACCGGGCGAACTGCGCACCGTGATCGGCCCCAACGGCGCCGGCAAGACCACCATGATGGACGTCATCACCGGCAAGACCCGGCCCGACGGCGGCGACGTGCTGTTCGACGGCCGCATCGACCTCACCCGCCTGGACGAGGCGGCCATCGCCAATCTCGGCATCGGACGGAAGTTCCAGAAGCCGACGGTGTTCGAAAAGCTTTCGGTGTTCGACAATCTGGAGCTGGCCCTGAAAGGCCCGCGCGGCACGCTGGCGACCCTGCTGTTCACCCTGACGGGGGAGGCCAGGGACCGCATCGACCGGGTCCTGGTCCTGGTCGGCCTCACCGCCAAGGCCCGGCTGCCGGCCGGGCAGCTGTCGCACGGCGAGAAGCAATGGCTGGAGATCGGCATGCTGCTGATGCAGGACCAGCGCCTGCTGCTGCTCGACGAACCGGTGGCCGGCCTGACCGACGCCGAAACCGAGGCGACGGCCCGGCTGATCCTCGATCTGTCGCGCGACCGCTCGCTGGGCCAACGCTCGCTGGTGGTGGTCGAGCACGACATGGAATTCGTCCGC
>JAATGN010000271.1 GCA_015654615.1 Rhodospirillales bacterium | reverse complement strand
TTGCGTCATCGCGCGTTCCGCACCGACGACGCGCCGGCCTCCCTGCCGGCGGACACCGGCACGGAGGCCGGTGCCACTTCATCCTTTTCGTTCACAAGACGGCTCGGCCGATCGCCGGCACTCCGCTGACAAGAAAAGCGTGGCACCGGCGTCCCTGCCGGTGGATAAAGACTCCGCCGCGCCAGCGGCGGACACCGGCACTTAAGGCCGGTGCCACTTCAATCTTCATCCAGGCTCGGGGCGGGACTCGCAAGGCCCCTAAGGGCGCAGGAAACCCAGGATCACGTCGACGATATGCTGCTCGCGGGTCAAAACCTCTTCGGCCGAATCGAGGGGACGGGCGAAAATGGCCGACAGGGTGTGCTGGTTCGAGCAGAAGAAATAGCCCAAACCGACCATCGAGATATAAAGCTGCATCGGATCGACGTTTCGGCGGAACACCTTTTCCTTCTGTCCGCGCGCCAGGACCTCGGAAATCAAGGTCAGCAACGGTGAATAGAGCTCGGTGATCCGGTGCGATTCCCGCAGGTTCTGTCCTCTTTGCAGATTTTCGTCGTTGAGCATGGCCAGAAACTCGGGATGCTCGGTGTGATAGCGAAAATTGAAGCGAATCAGCAGCTGCATCGCCTCGGTCGGCGGCAACCGCTGCAGATTGAGCGTCTGCTCCTCCTGGCGTTTGCCTTCGTAGACGCGCTCCAACGCCGCCAGCCACAGGGCCCGTTTGTTGCCGACATAGGCATAAAGCATGCGCTTGTTGATCCCGGCGCGCAGCGCGATGGCATCGACGCGGGCGCCGGCAAAGCCCTGTTCGGCGAATTCCGCCACGGCGGCATCGACGATGCGCTCCCGCGAGGCGGCGGGACCACCTTCGACCGGCAAAGTTTCCGACGAAGCGACTCGAGGGGCGACAAGGGATCTTCTCATCATACCCAAACATGAAACACTCCCTCATCGGAGGCAAGCTTCCTGTTCATCGAAGGTAACTAATTAGTTATTTTTGCCTTGGCAATTTCCCCGAAGGCTGACACACTCAAAGAAAAAAACGCCCATGGAAACGTGCCCTCCGGCACGCCGAGAAAGGTCCGGTGATTAGGAATGTCTTCGCTTTCACAGCAACGTAATGTCGTCGTCGCCTGCTTCCTGGGATGGACGCTGGACGCCTTCGATTTTTTCATCATGATTTTCGTGCTCTCCGACATCGCCAAGGAGTTCGGCACAAGTATCACGTCGGTTACCTGGGCCATCACGCTGACGCTGGGTCTGCGCGCCGTCGGGGCCATTTTGTTCGGACGCCTGGCCGATCACTTCGGCCGCAAGCCGATTCTGATGCTGAACGTGCTCACTTTTTCGGTGTTCGAATTGGCCTCGGGCTTCGCGCCTTCGCTGACCGCCTTCCTCATCCTTCGCGCCGGCTTCGGCATCGCCATGGGCGGCGAATGGGGCATCGGCGCCTCGCTGACCATGGAAAGCATTCCCTCGCGCTGGCGCGGCACCGTCTCCGGCATCCTGCAATGCGGCTATCCGGCCGGCTATCTGCTGGCCGCCATGCTCTATTGGCTGGCCTATCCGCATCTCGGCTGGCGCGGCATGTTCATGATCGGGGCGACGCCGGCCTTGCTGATCCTCTATATCCGCTCGAAGATCGAGGAAAGTCCGGATTGGCTGCTCCAGCGCCGCGCCAACAAGACGCGGACCAACATCTTCACCGTGGCGAAGCAACGCTTTCCGCTGTTCCTCTATGCGATCCTGATCATGTTCGCCATCAACACCTTCTCGCACAGTTCCCAGGATCTTTATCCGAACGCCTTCCTCAAGGTGCAGCACGGACTGTCCAGCCAGACGGTGTCGACCATCGCCATCGTCTATTCCATCGGCGCCATGTTCGGCTGCCTGACCGCCGGAACGCTGTCGCAGCGCTTCGGCCGCCGCCGGATCATCGTCATCACCGCGCTGGGATCGATCCTGGTCATTCCGGTCTGGGCCTTTTCCAGCGACCCGGTCTGGCTGGGCGTCGGCGCCTTTTTCATGCAGTTCATGGTGCAGGGATGCTTCGGCGTGGTGCCGGCCCATCTGAACGAACTGTCGCCGCCGGAAGCCCGCGGCACCTTCCCCGGCTTCACCTATCAGTTCGGCAATCTGCTGGCGGCCGGCAACGCCACCGTGCAAAGCATGATCGCCGACCGTATGGGCCATGATTACAGCTGGGCCCTGGCCGGCGGCATCGGCATCGGCGCCATCGTCGTCGCCTTGCTGATCGGCCTGGGTATCGAAGCGCGCGATCTCAAAATGGGATCGGAACTGGCCGCGGCCAACCGACCGGCGGGGCGGACCGACCCGTAAGGACCTGTAAAACAATAACCGCGTCATTGCGAGCGGAGCGAAGCAATCCGGCAACAAGGGGGCGGCCCCCTGGATTGCCGCGCCTTCGGCTCGCAATGACAGACTTAACGATCGCCGCCACGGCGCCCGGCGTCTACTGACCGGGCGCATCCGTGGCGGACGGCGGCGGCGGGCCCCGGCCCGGCCGTGGCCGCCGAGCGGCGGATCACAATCCCAGCAATGTCCGGTGTATCTTGATCACCACCTTGCGGACGGCGGCCGGTTCGCCGACGGCGCAGCCGGGACGATGCAGTTCGCCCGGATAGAACACGGCGAACATGCCGGGGAAGAGGTCGATATAGGATTCGCGGGCCGGCTTGGGGAAAAACGCGAGGTCCTTTTCCTCCCAGCTCTCTTCCGTGGGATTCAGGCCCGGCTCGGCCGGGGACACGCCGTAACGCTCCTCGCCGCTCAACACCAATTGCACGTCGGCGAAGCTGCGATGGGCTTCCGGCCGGCCTTCGGCCACAGGCTTGGTGCGGACGTCCTGCACCAGGAAGAACAGCGTCTCGCCATCGATCTCGTATCGACCGGGCTCGAGCGTCGCGGCCTGCCGCTTGCGCACCTCCTCCAGCGCCTTGACGACCACGGCCGGCAGGACCTTTCCCTGCTCCGCCAGCGTGTCCAATGTGCCGATAAACATTCCATCCGACTCCCGTCCATTGATGACTTCCGGCCCCCAAGCCCGATACGCGTCGACAGGCCCTTCGGTCGGTGGAGTCCGAGATACTCCGCGGCGGCCCGAAGCACAATCTTCGATGTCGTGGTCGCCAGGCGGCTCAAGCCCCGACCGGCACGGGGCCTCCCCGCTGCAGGCTGGTTTCCGCGGCGATCAGAACGCGCAGAACCTGCAGGCCGAATCCCACGTCGCAGCCGTGCGGCGCGCCGGTCGTCACGGCGGCGATCAACGCCTCCAGGGCATTGCGGAAGGCGGCTTGACGCAAGGCCGGACGCACCTCCACCCGGGCCGCATGGCCGCCGGCGCGGAACAGATAGGACTCTGCCTGCGCGGCCGGTTCCGCGTGGAAGCTCAGCGCCACGTCGGACCTGCCGCCGTTGGCGTGGGTCAAGCCCAGGCGCGTGATCTTCGGTTCCTCCCGCGTCGCTTCCACGGCGGTGACGGCGCCGAGCACCGGCATGACGACGGACAGGGCATGCGGCCCGACATCCCACAGCGCCCCCTGGCGCTGGCGCCAGACGGAGTCGGCATAAACCGTGCCCGGACGCATGGAGCCCGAGAAAAAGCGGGCGACGGCGCTGTCCCACATCCGTTCTTCGGCGACGGCGGCCAACGCTTGCGCCACCTCGGCCTCGAAGCGCCGCGTGAAAAACACGATCGACGCCACATTCGCTTCGGCGATGGCATCGACAAGCGCCTCTCCATCGGCCAGCGTCAGGGCGATCGGCTTTTCCAGCAACAGATGCCGCCCGGAAAGGGCGGCTTTCCGGGCCAGACGCGGTTGGGCGTCCGGTGGAACCGCGAAGCTGACGACGTCGACCGCCTGCAGCATGGCGTCATAACTGTCGAACGCCCGCGTGGCATATGCCTCCGCCAAGGTTCTCGCCCGCGCGGGATGGTGGTTCCAGATCCCCACCAGGGACACGCCCGGATGCGCGCTCAGGACCGGGACGTGAATCTCCTCGGCCCAGGCGCCGGCGCCGGCGACGCCCACCCGCAACGGGCCCCCCGGCGGCTTTGTTCTTCGTGTTTCGACAGTCCCGACAGGCATCGGAAGTCCTCCCTCTCTCGTTGTCATCGCCTATGCGACGCGCGGGCGCTCGCGCATGATCGCGCCGACATGCCGGCGCAGGGTTTCGGTGTCGCCATGAAACTGCCGGATGCCTTCCGCCAGCTTCTCGGTCGCCATGGCATCCTGATTGAGCTGCCAGCGAAACGACGATTCGTCGGCCGGAATTCGCGCAAGGACGCTCGTCCGGCCCATGGTGGGATCGAGCCGGCGCGGCAGGTCGCCGGCGTCGTTGCTCAATTCGTCGAGCAGGGCCGGACTTACCGTCAGGCGATCGCAGCCGCACAGGGCCTCGACCTCGGATCTGCTGCGGAATTACGCCCCCATCACGATGGTCCGGTATCCGAAATGTTTGAAATAGCTGTAGATTTCCGTCACCGAGCGAACGCCCGGATCCTCGGCCGCCGTGAAGGTCCGGCCGCTTGTCTTGACGTGCCAGTCGAGAATGCGGCCGACGAACGGGGAGATCAGGAAGGCGCCGGCTTCCGCCGCGGCCACGGCCTGAACGAGCGAGAACACGAGCGTCACATTGCAATGGATGCCCCGTTTTTCCAGAATTTCGGCGGCGCGAAGACCTTCCCATGTCGCGGCGACCTTGATCAGAATGCGATCGGCCGCCACACCGCGGTCGGCGTAGAGTCCGATCAGGCGTTCGGCCTTGGCGACGGTCGCCGCCGTGTCGAAGGAAAGCCGGGCGTCGACCTCGGTCGAGACGTAGCCCGGCACGATACGGCTGAGTTCCGAGCCGAAAGCGACGGCAAGATGATCGAGCGCCCGGTCGATCTGGCCGTCGGTCGCCCCGGTCTCCCCCTCGGAACGGGCGATCGCCTGTCTGGTCAGCGACGCATAGGCCGGCAGGCGGGCCGCCTTCAGGATCAGGGTCGGATTGGTGGTGCAGTCCTGCGGCGCGAATTTGCGGACGGTATCGATATCGCCGCTGTCGGCGACGACGACGGTGTAACGGCGGAGGGCATCGAGCTTGGTTCCGGTCATTTTGGATCTCTCCGATTTCAGAAGCCCGTCCCGACGCGGCGCGGGCAAGCAAGGCATTCGCGCGAAGGCGGGGGCGGATGCTGTCGCGATTCAGGCGATCAGGGCTGACACCATGACTTTGACCGCCAGCATTCCGGGATCGTCGATGCCGACCGATTTCTCGGCGAACATCCGGGCGCGGCCGAGCCGATTGGGTTGATTGCGGAACGCGTCCAAGGTTCGCTCGCACGTCTGAACGGCGATCGCCGCCAGCGGCGCGGCCATGTCCAGGCCGGCCGTCGCCGCGGCGAGCGCATCGACGATGTCGAGAACGCTTTTCTGGCCGAGTTCCCCTTTGCCGCGTTTCAGCATGGCGTCCCTCGCCCCCGCCAGGAGCCGGGACGTCTCGCTCCAGGCCACCTCCTCCCGGCCCTTGCAGGCAGCGGCGGCGCTCATCAGGGCGGTCGCCGTCAAGGTCCCGAAGGACGAGGCGCCCGCCGCCTGGAAAGCCTTGGCCAACGACAAAAACGCCAAACCGACATCGCTCGGCATGTCCGCGACGCGTTCCGAGGCTTCGCGCCAACCGTTGGACAAGGTGATGCCGAGATCGCCGTCGCCCAGCCGGCCATCGGCGGCGTTGAGGAAATCGGCGGCGGCGGCGGCCCCGTCGGCCAGACGCCCGACGGCATCCGCGATTTTGCGGGAAGTGAGACCGGCCATTCGCTCAAACCCTCCAGAAGGCGCAATCGGCCGGCGCCAGGAGAAGGTCTTCCAGTTCCTCGTCCAACCGGCACAAGGTGAATGTGGCGCCGGCCATTTCCATCGAGGTGGCATAGCGTCCGACCAGCGGCATGACGATTTTCACGCCGGCCGCCTCCAGTCGCCCGGCCGCCTGTCCGAACAGGATATAAAGCTCTTCGAGCGGGGTGGCCCCCAGCGAGTTGACCAGGAGGGAAACCCGGTCTCCACGCCCCAGCGGCATATCGGCAAGCAGGCGATCCAGCATCTCCTCGGCGATTTTGTCCGCCGTCTTGAGCGGTCCGCGCCAGATGCCCGGCTCGCCGTGAATTCCCATCCCCATTTCCATTTCGTCTTCCGCGATGGTGAAGGTCGGCTTGCCGGCTTGCGGGACCGTGCAGGGGGTCAGCGCCATGCCGATCGACCGGCAGGCATCGGCCGCCTTTTGCGCCGACGCCGCCACCGTGGAAAGGTCCGCCCCGCGTTCGGCCCGGGCTCCGGCGATCTTGAAGGCATAGACCATGCCGGCCACGCCGCGCCGCTTGCGCGCTTCCCGCGGCGGCGCCGAGCAGACGTCGTCGGCGAGAAGGACGGTGGCCGTGGCGATGTCGTCCTCCAAAGCCACCATCTCGGCGGCCATGTCGAAATTCATCACGTCGCCGCCGTAGTTGCCATAGAGCAGCAGCACGCCGGCCCCGCCATCGGCCAGGCGGATGGCCGACGCCATCTGGTCGGCCGAGGGCGAGGCGAACACATCGCCGATCGCCGCGGCGCTCAGCAGGCCGGACCCGACATAGCCGGTGAAGACCGGCAGATGTCCGGATCCGCCGCCGGTGACGAGTCCCACCTTGCCGGGCGCCGTTCCTGCCGCGCGGACGATGACCCGGCGCTCCGGCTGCCGATAATATCGAGGATGCGCGATGCAGAGACCCGACAGCATGTCATCGACATATGTTTCCGGATTGTTCAGAATTTTTTTCATGGAGTCCTCGCAGTCCGTCGTTTATGACGATTTTTACTTTTCAAGAGATGCGATCACCTTCCGATAGTGCTCCGAGGCGATCGCGATCTTGTCGAGAATCGGCTCCCCTCCCCACCAGAAGCGTTCGTGGATGTCGTAGTCGATCGCCCGGCACTTGATGGTGTCGATCGTTCCCAGCTTCTGCAGATAAAGCTTGGCGATGGCCGGATACCCCATCAGTTCGGACACCGACGCTACGGCGAGGAAGGCCGACAGTTCCTCGGCCAGGGCCGGGTAAGTCCGCCACGACCGGTACATCCAGGCGTAGAGGTCGGGATGAATATTGGTGAAGACCCCGCTGTAGCCCTTGGAGCCGACCTTCATCGCCTCGAGGGCGATCGTTCCGTTGGCGTTGACGATGGCGAGCGGCGATCCTGCGACGAGGCGCACGCGGCGCTCGATACGGCCGAGATCGCAGCAGACGTCCTTGAAGATGACGAAACGCCCGGTCCCGGCGCAGTAGGCGAGTTCGCTCTCCGAAAGCAGGCGCCGATAAGGGGCCGGACATTCGTAGAGGCCGAGCGGCAGGTCGGCGGGCAGACGGGCCAGCAGCCAGTCCAGGTTTTCCCGGAACGCCGCCTCGCCCTGGTTGTCCGGATCGAGCCGGTTGGTGATGAGGACGAGGGCATCCGGTCCGGTGGCGGCGATCGCCGTCAATTCGGCGAGCTGCTCCTCGCGGGTCGGCCCGATGTGTCCCGACGAGATGACGGGAACCCGGCCGGCGGCATGCCCGACGACGAAGCGCGAGATGGCGACGCGCTCTTCCAATGACAGATGGAGGACCTCGCTCGATTGGCAGACGGCGAACAGGACGTCGACGCCGTTGGCGATATACCAGTCGACGAGGCGCGACAGGCTGGCGGCGTCGACCGCGCCCTTGGCGTCGAAAGGGGTCAGCATAACGGCGACGATGCCGTCGATGGATTTGCGGGTCATGCTTTCATGCTCCCTGCGATGGGCGTTCCGAATGGACGGACCGCCGGACGGGATGGGTCATTCGACGCCGACGACCGGACGGGCCGGGCGTCCGGCGGCGGCTTCGACGGGGCGGATCCGGCCGAAATCGTCGGCGAGACGCATCGGCTCGGGGCAGAACAGACGCGGATCCATCGTCGCCAGGTCGGCCGCGACGCGGGGCCGGAACGCCATCCGGGCGAGGACGTCGCGTTCGAGGTCGATGCCGGGGGCGATCTCGATCACCTCGAGGATGCCGTCAACCGCCCGCAGGACGGCGCGTTCGGTGACGAAAAGCGCGGAGCGGCCTTCGGAGGAGGCGAATTTCGCGTTGTAGCAGACCTGCTCGATGTTCCTGACGAATTTGGCCTGCCGGCCCTCGGCAAGGATGCGCAATTTGCCGCCGACATATTCCTCCTGGAGGCCGCCGGCGGTCAGGGTGCCGCTGAAGACGACCTTCCTGGCGTTCTGGCTGATGTTCACGAAACCGCCGATACCGACGATCTTGTCGCCGAAACGGCTGACATTGACGTTGCCGGCGGCATCCACCTCGGCGAACGACAGGAAGGCGAGGTCGAGCCCGCCGCCGTCGTAGAAATCGAACTGATAGGGCTGGTCGACCATGGCGCTGTAGTTCTGCGCCGCCCCGGAATCGACGCCGGTGACGGGCGCCCCGCCGATGAACCCCTGCTCGTTGGTCAAGACGACCCGATCGAGGATGCCCTCCTCGGCGGCGACCACCGAGATGCCGGTCGAGACGCCGGCGCCCAGATTGCAGATGGCGTCCGGCCGCAGTTCCATGGCGGCGCGCCGGGCGATCACCTTGCGGGAACCGAACGGCAGCGGCTTCAGTCCTTCGCGCGGCACCCGCAGTTCGCCGGAATAGCTGGGGTTGTAGTCGGTGGCATAGGTCTGGCGCTGTTCGGGATCGACCACGACATAGTCGACCAGGATGCCCGGAATCTTGACCTCCCGCGGCGGCAGGGTGTTCCGCTGGGCCAGGCGCTTGACCTGGACCACGACGATGCCGCCGGCGCGGCGGGCGGCTTGGGCCGTCGACAGCATTTCGCAGGGAACCGCCTCCTGCTCCATCGTGATGTTGCCGTCCTGGTCGGCCGTCGTGCCGCGCAGGAGGGCGACATCGATCGGGAAGGGCTTGAAGCGCAGCCATTCCTCGCCGCCGATGGTGATCAGCTCGATCAGGTCCTCCCTGGCGCTCGGGCTCTGGCGGGCCCCGAGCTGCCGCGGATCGACGAAGGTGTGCAGGCCGGTTTTGGTGATCAGGCCGGGCCGGCCGCCGGCCATGTCGCGCATGATCTGCGACAGCACGCCTTGGGGCAGGGTATAGGATTCGATCCGGTCCTGGCGCGCCAGCTCGATCAGCGGTGGCGAATCGATCAAAGCCCCGGTGATGCTTCGCTTCAGCATGCCGTCATGGGCGAAGCGGGCCGCCCCTTTTTCGGCGCGGTCGCCCAGGCCGACCGCATGGATCAGGCACAGGCCGCGCGGCTCCCGCGTTTCCAGGAAGCGTTTTTCGATCGCGGCGAGGACGGCCTCCGGAACGCTGTGCCCTCCCCCCGAACCGCTGACGACGAGGCTGTCGCCGGAGTTGACGAGGCCGGCGGCCTCCGCGGCGGTGATGAATTTCATGGCATTTCCTCCTTGGCGTCCGCCAGCCGGTGTGCCGGCTCTTGACGAACGGCCAAACGTGTTGTAACCGTTTACATAGCAGCCGGGCGATCGGCTTGTCAATGGCACCGCGAAGCCGATCGCTTCCGCCGCGATCAGAAACCCCGCTGGGGGCAAGGGAGGGAAAAGTGGAAAAATCCGGTTTGGACTTCGTCGAAGTCGGCCAGCACTACACTTTCGCCAAAACCGTGGGCGAAACGGATGTGACGCTGTTCGCCGGCATCACCGGCGATTTCAGCGACACCCACGTCAACGACCAATATATGCAGGAGCATTCCAACCTGGGCGGGCGCATCGCTCACGGGGCGCTGATCGTCGGCTTCATGTCGACGGTCTCGACGATCAGCATCGCCCATGTCATCCACAAGGAAGGCCTGAGCGACTTCCCCGTCTCCTCCGGCTACGACAGGATCCGCTTCCTCAAGCCGGTGAAACTGGGCGACACCGTCACCGTGCATTACACCGTCTCCCAGGTCGACAAGCCGCGCGGGCGCAGCATCGCCAAGGTCGAGGCCCGCAACCAGCACGACGAGACCGTCGCCGTCGGCGAGCATCTGATGCGCTGGGCCAAGAAACTGCACGCCGAGACCTGAGGCCGGGCCGGCGCGAAAAGACGCCGCCGCCCAATGAACGGCGGCGGCCGGATGACATCCCGCGCCCCAGGCGAGGGCGCGGCCATGGAAAAGGGGACGGGCAATGGCACTTTTGGGACAGGGCGTCTTGGCCATCTGGAACGGCATCGCCCCGGAAGCCGAAGCGGATTTCGTCGCCTGGCACGTGACGGAACACATCCCCGAGAGAGTCGGCCTGCCCGGCTTTCTGCGGGGGCGCCGCTATGTGGCGGTCGACGGGCATCCGAAATATTTCAACTTCTACGAAACGGAACGGCCGGAGATTCTGGAATCGTCGACCTATGTCGCCCGGCTGAACGCCCCGACCCCCTGGACCCGCCGCGTCGTGGCCCATTTCCGCGACACCTCGCGCACCATCTGCGACGTCGTCGCCAGCCGGGGCCTTGGCGAAGGAGCCTGGATGGAAGCGATCCGGATCCAGGCGAAGGACGGCGCGGCGTTCCGATCGGTCTGCGAGAGCCGCATCCTGCCGGGGCTGACCGCGGCAGCCGGCGTGTGCGGCGCCCATCTGCTGCACGGCCGGCCGGCCGGCGGCAAGACCGACACCGCCGAGACGAAACTCCGCCAGTCTCCCGACGCGTCGTCCGACTGGATTCTTTTGGTCGAAGCCGTCGAGGAAACCGTCGTCCGCACCCTGCGGACCGGCCCCCTCGACCAGGCCGAACTCGGTGCGAACGGCGCCGTTTCCGACCTCGTCCGGGGTCTTTACCGGCTGCAATTCTCCCTGGCCAAGGCCGAGATCTCCGCCGGCCGGCCAATCGAAGCGCAATAAATCCGGCCACCGCCTTTCCGTTCGGCAAGATACGCCCCCCGATAAGACATCTATCCTGACAACCGCTTTCAACGTAAAAAAGGTCGGTCATGGATTAAGGGGGCACGCGCGTGAGTCGGGCGAGGAGCGGATTGCCAAACGAAGCCCAGAAGGTCGGGCTGCGGCAGGTCGCGAAGATTGCCGGTGTGTCGACGGCGACGGTATCGCGGGCGATGAACACCCCGGAAATCGTCTCGGCGGAGCTTCGCGAACGCATCGCCTCGGTCGTCGAGCGCCTGGGATGGGTGCCTCACGCCGCGGCGCGGGCCCTGGCCACGCGGCGCTCGGGGGTCATCGGCGCGGTCTTCCCGACCCTGACCCACGGCGACTTCGCGCGGGCGATCGAAGGATTGCAGGACGAACTGACCCATCTCGGCTATACCTTGCTGCTCGCCTGTTCCAACTACGATATCGATCAGGAATTCCGCCAGGTGCGCAAATTCGTCGAACGCGGCGTCGATGCGATCCTGCTGGTCGGCGAACTGCATCACCATGAGCTCAAGGGCTTTCTTGTCCAGAACGAGCGGCCGAGCCTCAATCTGTTCGTCTACAGCCCCGAGACGCACGGCACGTCCGTCGGTCCGGACAATCACAAGGCCCTCTACCGCCTGACCCGATATCTCATCGATCTCGGCCATCGGCGCTTCGGGGTCATCGCCCAGGACGCCGCCGCGAACGATCGGGCGGGGGCCCGCCTGCAGGGGATCCGCGACGCCCTGGCCGAACATGGGCTCGCCGTAAGGCCGGACCATTCCACCATGGGCCAATGGACGATTCGGGAAGGGCGGGAACTGTTCCGCCGCATCGCCGGCCAGGAGCCGCGGCCGACCGCGGTGATTTGCGGAAATGCCTACCTGACCGTGGGCGCGCTGCTGGAAAGCCTGTCGCTCGGCATCGGCGTGCCGGAAGAGATGTCGATCGTCGGCTATGACGATATCGAGATCATGCGCGAACTGCCGACCCCGATCACGACCGTCCGCGTCCTGAGCGAGATGGTCGGACGGCGCGCCGCCCAATGCATCGTCGGGCGTCTCGAGGGCCGGGAAGAAACGACGGAGTTCGAATGCGGCGCCGAAATCATCGTCCGCGCCTCCTCCGGCCCGCCGCCGGTCTAGTTTCACCCCCCACTCCCTCCTCCTCGTTCCGGTGCGTTCTGACGTTTTGAGGAACCACCAAGGCACCAAGACACCAAGGGGCGGAATATGCCGCAGGCATTGCGACCGTCCGGCGACGCTCGCCGAATGGGCGGAGGAAGGCCCGCGGCGCACAGGAATGACCGTTCACAATCCGCAAGCCCGATATTTCGGGAAGCGCCTTTCGTGCCGTCGCCCGAACCGGCCGGCCGGCACGACCCATGCGCGAATTACATTGACCACTTGATTAATTTTGTTAATGTAACCGGATACATTTTAGATTATGGAGTACCCCTGCGAAGCCCTTCGGAGGGCGATGCCCGCCATGTCGGAACAAACGTCGGGAGACCAACCGGCGAACCGGCGAGATCGCGGATAGCCGAACAAATGAAAAGTGGAGGAAATCATGGAAAGCTTGCCGACGGGGAGCCCGCCCCCCCTTTTGCCCTGGTATCGCGAAATCACCGGCGAACAGTGGCGGGTCATGATTGGCGCCTGGGGGGTCTGGGCCCTCGACGCCATCGACTTCCTGTCGATCACCTTCGTCCTGGCCGACATCGCGAAATCCTTCGACGTCAGCCTGAGCACGACATCCCTGCTTCTTTTCGCCACTTACGGCGTGCGCTGGCTGGGCGGCCTGTTGTTCGGCGGTCTCAGCGACCGGATCGGCCGCAAGATCCCGCTGCTCATCGTTCTGACCTGGTTCACGGCTTGCGCGGCCCTGACCGGATTGTCCTGGAACTTCGCTTCCGTCGCGGTCTTCCGACTGCTGCTCGGTTTCGGCATGGCGCCGGGCTTCTCGCTCGGGGTGACGATGGTCGCCGAATCCTGGCCCGAGAAGCATCGGGCGTTCGGCATCGGCATTCTCGATACCGGCTGGGGCGTCGGCTCCATCGGCGCGGCGCTGATCTACGGGCTGGTCTATCCCCATTTCGGCTGGCGCGGCATGTTCTTCGTCGGAATCGTTCCGGCCATCCTGCTCGCCGTCTTCATCATCCTTTGGGTGCCTGAATCACCGCTCTGGAAAGAAGCCAAGGCGCGCCGCGCCGCGACCGGACGGGTGCACAACCCGGTCGCCGACCTGTTCCGGCTCTATCCCGGCCGCGTCGCCTTCCTGACCGTCCTGATGATGATCCTGTGTTTCGGCTCCTGGCCGTTCCAGGGGCTGTTTCCGACATATCTGAAATCGCTGAATTTCGACACCTCGACCATCACCTGGCTGACCATGACCTCGGCCGTCGGACAGATCGCCGGCTTCTTTTGCTCAGGCGTGCTCGCCGAACGCCTGGGGCGGCGGAATGGCCTGACCCTGATGCTCGCGTTGGGCACCGTCGGCGTCTGTATCGTGGTGGCGGTCGTCGACGATTTCATGCAGGCGGAGATGGCGGCCTTCTTCACGGGCTTCATGCTGGTCGGCTCCTCCGGCATCTGGGGAACCATCCTGGCCGAAAATCTCCCGAGCGAGGTCCGGGCCTCCGGGGTCGGCTTCCTTTACAACGTCGGCGTCGTCGGCGGAGGCATCGCCCCCTTCGTCGTCTTGTCCAGCCTTCACCAGTTCAATATCGAGATGAAAATCGGCATCGGCATCTTCACGATCATCGCCTCGGTCATCGCGATCGTGCTTCTGCGCTTTTCCCGCGAGACCAAAGGCCTCTCCCTCCATGCGCCGGTCGACGCGGAAAGCCCGCGGCACAAGCAAATCGGAGTCCCGGCGAGCCATCGTTCATAAACACGCCGGGGGGAGGAATTCCGGGCGGGAGCCTCGCATATTTCGCAATGCGCGAGGTTCCCGCAATTCTCGGCGGCAATTCGTTACAGGCGGCTCACCGTCAGTCCGCCGTCGACATTGACCACCGTCCCGGTCGCGAAGGCCATGTCGCCGCGCGCCAGGGTGCGCACCGCGGCGGCGATGTCGGCCCCCTCGCCCCACCGCCTGGCCGGCACCAGTCCCTGCTCGATCAAGCCGTCGTATTTCGAGGAAACTCCGGCCGTCATGTCGGTCCGGATGATGCCGGGGCGCACTTCGAAGACGCCGATCCCCTCGGCGGCGAGACGCGTGGCGAATCCCTGGACCGCCATCGCCAGGCCGGCTTTCGATATGCAGTATTCGATCCGGTTGACCGAGACCATTTCGGCCGAACAGGAGGTGATGAAGATCAAGGCGCGGTCGGTGTGCCGCCGGCCTTCGACGGCCATCCGCCGCGCCACCGCCTGCGCCAGGAAGAAGGCGCCGCGCAGATTGACCCCCATCACCACGTCGAAATTCTCCGGGGTGGTTTCGAGCATGTCGAGGCGTTGCGGCGGGGCGATGCCGGCGTTGGAGACCAGCAGGTCGATCGGGCCGAGCACCGCCTCGACACGGTCGAGGACCCGGGCGTGATCGGCCAGATCGAGGATGTCGCCGGCGACATAGACCGCCGCCACGCCGAAGCAAAGCAGCCGCGCCACCGCCGCCTTGGCCACGTCGTCGTCGCGGGTGCCGGTGACCGCCACGTCGAAGCCGTCGGCCGCCAACCCCTCGGCCACGGCCAGACCGATGCCGCGGCGCCCGCCGGTGACCAGGGCGACACGCCGTCCGGTTTGTGGATTCATCGACGTCTCCTCAAGGTCCGAAAAAGGTCACATAGGGCCCGTTCTCGGCCAGCCTCTGCACGTAAAGCGCCAGTTCCCGCATGTGGTAGTCGCCCCACATGGTCGCCTCGCCGAAGGGAATCTTCCGTCCCGGCGGCACATAGTCCCAGCCGTTCGGGCGGTGATACTGGCTGTGCAGGACCAATCCCTGATGGTGCGGATCGACGCTGAGATAAGGCGCCTCCAGCAGCGTCTTCAGGACCGTCAGGCCGGCCTGGCGATACCGCTTGCCGTCGCCCCCCCGGGCCTCGCGCCAGGCGCCGAAACGCAACAGCCCCTGCGCGGCGATGGTGGCGGCGGAGCTGTCGACCGGTTCGCTGTCGTTGGCCGGGTCGGCCGGACGCGCGTAGAGATCGCCGAGATCGCGCAGGCCCGGCGCTCCGGTATCCCAATAGGGAATGCCGTCGAGGCCGGTATGGGCGATATAGAATTCGCAGGTCGCCTCGGCGGCGCGTTCCATCATGGCGATGGCCGCCGCCTTGCCGCCGAAGGCCTCGAATTCCCGGGCCTCGCGCCCCTGGGTGAACTCCAGCATCTCGGCGAAGCCGCAAATCGCCCAGGCGAGGCCCCGCATCCAGGTGGAGAAACCGGAATAGCCCTGCTGCGTTCCCACACAGCGAAAGGCGCCGTTCGTCACATTGAAAATCGCCTCGTGGGCGGTGCGCCCGGGCAGATCGTAGATGTCGCGGCCCTCGCCGTAGAACACCACGTAACGCGCCGTCGTGCGGGCATGGGCGAGCAACCGGCCGAGCAGCGAAACGACCTCGTCGCCCTCGCCCTTCATCACATGGCCGAGCTGATGGGCCAAAGCCAGGGCGCGCAGGGTGCGCATGGTATCGACGAACAGCGAATGCGGCCCGTTGAACGAGTGGATGAAGCCTTCGCCATTGCCGAGATCGGTCCAGCGATGGGCCTGCACGGCGCCGGAACAGCGAAGGGCCAGATCGATGTAGTCCTGTTGCCACGGATCCTTGGGGATTCGGCCCTCTTCGGTCAATCGCCGCAGATTTCCATAGGTGCTGACCTGGTTGAAGCCGTGATCGTGGACGCCGAAATGGGTGATGTGCGTCGGCATGTCGGTGCGGATCCGCCCGATCGCCAGATCGAGGAAGCGCTGGTCGCCGGTGGCGTCGAATTGCAGGACGGCGCTGCCGAACTCGAAGCCCTGGGTCCAGTCCGTCCAGCCGCGCGGCTGATAACGGCCGGCCACCGTATGCACCGGGGCGCCTTTGCTGCGATCCATCGTGCGATCGATCGAGTCGATCTTGGCGGCCGAGACCTCCCACATCCGGCGAATGGCCGGCAGGAGATCGAGGGGAACGAGGGACTGGTCGATTTGCATGGACGTTCGCCTTCTTGTTGTCGGATCTTCTTTCAGATGCAGCTCTTGCCGCGCGCCACCATGGTGCCGAGGATCTCGTCGATGGATTTCGGCCACCAGCGGCCGGCCGAGAAAATCTCCACCTCGCAGAAGCCGTCGTAACCCGCCGCCTCCATGTCCCGGCGGATGGCCGGAAGGTCGATGGCGCCGTCTCCCATCATGCCGCGGTCGAGCAGGAGATCGGTGGTCGGCACCATCCAGTCGCAAAGATGATAGGCGAAAAGCCGCCCGTCGCGGCCGGCCCGGGCGATCTGCGGGGCGAGCTCGGGGTCCCACCAGACGTGATAGACATCGACGGCCACGCCGATTCCCGTTCCCAGCCGGTCGCAGATATCGAGAGCCTGGCCCAGCGTATTCACGCAGGCCCGATCGGCCGCATACATCGGATGCAGCGGTTCGATGGCCAAAGACACGCCGACCGACCGGGCATAATCGAGGGAAGCGGCGATGCCGTCTTCGACCTGGCGACGGGCATCCCCCAGATCCTTCGAACCGGGCGCCAGACCGCCGACCACCAGGACCAGACAGCGGGATTCCAGGGCGGCGGCTTCATCGATGGCCTTGCGGTTGTCTTCCAGGGCCAGACGGCGCCCATCGGCGTCGGCGGCCGGAAACATCCCGCCGCGACAGACCCCGGTGACCGTCAGGCCGGCCCGTCTGATCATTTTGACGGCCTGCGGCAGACCGGCTTCGGCGATTTTGTCCCGCCAGGGGGAAATCCCCCCGATTCCATGGCGCAGGCAGCCCTCCACCGCGTCTTCCAGCGAGCGCTTCGGCCCCAGGGTCGCGGTGTTCAACGACATCAGTTTTGCATCGGCGGATAGATCGCGCATGGCTCACACTCCCTCTATGCTCGCCTCTTCTCCCCACGCCATTGCGAGTTCCGCACGGGATGAAAAGAAAAGTGGCACCGGCGTCCCTGCCGGTGAAAAAGACTCCGCCGCTTTGCGGCGGACACCGGCGCGGAGGCCGGTGCCACGGAACCTTTTCTCGCTCAGAATTGCAGGTCGGGAAGATCGATCCAGCGGCGTTCGCGCCAGGATTGCAGTCCCGCTTCGGCAAGCTGGACGCCGCGCGCCCCGGCCTCCAGATTCCACGGGAATTCCGCCACCTCGCCGGCGAGGTGGCGGAGGAACAATTCCCACTGGACGCGGAAACCGTTGGGATGGACCGTGTTGTCCGGCACCTCGTCCCAATTGCCGAAGAAATCGATGGTCTGCGGCATGTCCGGATTCCACACCGGCTTCGGCGTGTTCACCCGGGCCTGGGTCCAGCATTTGTGCAGGCCGGCGACCGCCGATCCATGGGTGCCGTCGACATGGAAGGTCACCAGATCGTCGCGACGCACCCGCGTGCACCAGGACGAATTGATCTGCGCGACGATGCCGCCGTCCAACTGGAAGGTGGCATAGGCGGCGTCGTCGGCATCGGCCGCATAGGGCCGGCCGTCGTCGTCGACGCGCTCCGGGATGTGGGTGGCGCCCAGGCAGGAGACCGCGCGCACATTGCCGAAGGTGTTGTCCAGCACATAGCGCCAGTGGCACAGCATGTCGAGGATGATGCCGCCGCCCTCGGCCAGCTTGTAATTCCAGGCCGGACGCTGGGCGGGCTGCCAGTCGCCCTCGAACACCCAATAACCGAACTCGCCGCGCACCGACAGGATGCGCCCGAGGAAGCCGCTGTCGATCACCATCTTCAATTTGCGCAGGCCCGGCAGGAACAGTTTGTCCTGAACCACGCCATGCTTGATGCCGCGCTTCTTGGCGGTGCTGGCCATGTCCACGGCGGTGGCGAGATTGTCGGCGGTCGGCTTTTCGCAATAGATGTGCTTGCCGGCGGCGATGGCCTTTTTCACCAGTTCGGCCCGCAGCTGGGTGGTCGCGGCGTCGAAGAAGACTTCGTCTTTCGGATCGAGCAGGGCGGCGTCGAGATCGGTGGTCCAGCGGGTGATGCCATGCGCCTTGGCCAGGCTCGCCAGTTTGTCTTCGTTGCGTCCGACCAGAATCGGATCGGGCATGACGACGTCGCCCGACTTCAAGCGGACGCCACCATCGGCCCGAATCGCCGCAATGCTGCGAATCAGATGCTGGTTCATCCCCATCCGGCCGGTCACGCCGTTCATCACGATGCCTAGACGCTTCACGCTCATCGCCCGCTCCCTTTTCCGTCGGGACTGAAAGCGCATCCGCCTCCGTCCCGATCTTGAGTAACTATCTAGTTACTCTAGCGCCCGGGGCCGACATCGAGTCAAGCGCTTTTGTCTCGGCAGGCGCGGAACGTCGCTCGATTTTATTTTTTTGCGCGCGAGAACTGCGATCTCGCCGAGCGGCATATCATAGCAACACGGATGACACGGACGGCCACGGATGGTGCGGATGAGACTATGCGCCGCAGGCATTCTTGCGTCTTCGCATCCGCTGTTGCGCTGGATGAGGCGCGTTGATGCCTGCGGCGCGAATCCGCGCCATCCGTG
>JAATGN010000066.1 GCA_015654615.1 Rhodospirillales bacterium | reverse complement strand
TCCTCGATCTCGGCCCGGGTCACCGGCTGATGATAGGCGATGATCGCCAGGGTCTCGACGGCGGCGCGCGACAGCTTGCGCTCGACGGACGATTCGACGGTCAAGGCCGCCGCCAGATCGGGCGCCGTCCGGAAGGCCCAGCGGTTGTCGCGCCGGACCAGCTGGACGCCGCGTTCCTGGTAGGTCTGCCGCAGCAGTTCCAGCACTTCGCCGAGATCCGTGCCGTCCGGCAGCCGTTCGGCCAGGCTGCGTTCGTCGACCGGTTCGGCCGAGGCGAACAACAGGGCCTCGATCAGCCGAAGATGCTGAAAGTCAGCCATGGAATGCGTCGTCCCCATCGTCCCTGGCCGTTTGGCGCGGCCGCACCCAGATCGGTCCGAAGGGGCCCTCGTCCTGGCGGATTTCCATCTTGCCCTGCCGGCACAGCTCCAGACTGGCGACGAAATGCGCCGAAAGGGCCGAACGGCCCAGCAGGCCGCGCAAGCCGGGCGGCAGGAAGCTCGACAGGGTCGACCAGCGCGGCAACCGCCCGAGCATGGTCTGCAGCCGCTGGATGGCGTCGTCGACGGAATAAAGGTCGGCGGCCTCGATCTGCAAGGTGGTGACCGTGCCGCGCCGCTTGATGTCGGCATAGGCCCTCAGCAGATCGTAAAGACCGACATCCCACACCGGCCGCGCCACATGGGCGATGCCTTCCGGGGCGCCGCGCCGGAACAGATCGCGTCCCAGCCGCGGCAGCGCCTGCAAATCCTTGCCGGCCCGGCGCATGGCCTCCAGCCGCAGCAGCTGGAAGGCCAGGGCCGCCGCCATCTCCTCGCCGGACGGTTCGTCCGGGGCGGGCGGCACCGGCAACAGCAGCCGGGATTTGAGATAGGCCAGCCAGGCCGCCATCACCAGATAATCGGCGGCGAGCTCCAGATGCTCGCGCAGATGCCTGGCGACGAAATCGAGATATTGGTCGGCCAGCTGCAGGATCGAAATGCGGGCCAGATCGACCTTCTGATCGCGGGCCAGGCTCAGCAGCACGTCGATCGGCCCCTCGTAGCCGTCGAGGTCGACCACCAGCGCCTCGCCGGGGTTGCGCGGAGCCGGATCGTCGAAAACGTCGAACACCCCTTCAGCAGCCATGGTATGCCGACACGACCAAGGAGTTCACCGAACTTTACAACCGTCATTGCGAGCGGAGCGAAGCAATCCAGAAACCCAGGTGGAAGGCTGGATTGCTTCGCCTTCGGCTCGCAATGACGGTAATGACAGCATCTCAGGCCTCATCCCACGATCTGGTAAAGCATCTGCGCCATGAATTCGACCGGGATCTCGACCAGCCAGAAGAAGACGTTGATGCCGATCATCGGCAGCAGGAACAGCCCGACCAGCAGCAGGATCATGGTGTAGCGCTCCATGCCCTCCAGCTTCATGCCCCAGCGGCGCGGCAGAAGGGCGACCAGGACCCGGCCGCCGTCGAGCGGCGGCAGCGGCAGCATGTTGAAGACGGCGAGCACCAGGTTGATCATCACCGAATTGGTGAGATTGGCCTCGCCCCAGACCCGGAACATCGACGGCAGATAGGGACTGGCGTGCAGCAGCAGCATGGAGACCAGCGCCAGCAGGAGATTGGTGCCCGGACCGGCCAGGGCCACCAGGATCATGCCGAGGCGCAGCGGCCGCAGGCGGCCGAAATTCACCGGCACCGGCTTGGCCCAGCCGAACAGCACGCCGCCGCCGGACAGCAGCAGGATCACGGGCAGGATCAGCGTCCCGAACACGTCGATATGCCGGATCGGATTGGCCGACACCCGGCCCAGGCGCCAGGCCGTGTCGTCGCCCAGCCGCCAGGCCGCCAGGCCGTGGGCCGCCTCGTGCAGCGTGATCGACAGCACCAGCGGGATCACCCAGACCGAAAAATGCTGGACCGCCTCGGCCAGCTGCGGGGGCACCATCATGGGCGCCCCTCGGCCAGCCAGGCCGCCAGCGTGGCCTCGGCGGCGGCCGGCAGCGGACGGTTGCGCAGCATCGAATCGGCCCGGGCCAGCCGGATCTGGGCGTCGTCGCCGAGGGGGCGCAAGGCCAAGGCGATCGCCTGCATCTCGGCCATTTCGCCGTTGCAATGCAAGACGATGTCGCAGCCGGCGTCGAGACTGTCCTGGGCCCGCTCGGCAAAGCTGCCCTTCAGGGCCTTCATCGACAGATCGTCGGACAGCAGGACGCCTTCGCAACCGATGGCGCCGCGGATCACCGTATCGATGACGGTTTTCGAAATGGTGGCCGGACGGTGCGCGTCGATGGCCTTGTAGATCACATGGGCGGTCATCGCCCAGGGGGCGTCGCGCAGGCTGCGAAACGGCGCGAAGTCCCAGCGTTCCAGGGTCTTCAGGTCGGTTTCCACCACCGGAAGATCGAGGTGGCTGTCGACCGGCGCCCGGCCGTGTCCCGGGACATGCTTGACGACCGGCATCACCGTGCCATCCAGCAGCCCCTCCATCACCGCCCGGCCGAGGTCGGCGACCAGCGCCGGATCGCTGCCGAAGGCGCGGTCCCCGATGATCTCGTCGGCCCCCTTGATCCGCAGATCCAGCAAAGGGGCGCAATCGACGTCGATTCCCAATTCGAACAATTCGTCGGCCATGATCCGCGCATTCAGCCAGGCCGCCCGGCGCGCCAGCGGCAGGTCACCCGCCGCCATCCGGCCGAACACCTCCATCGGCGGCCGGCGGTGCCAATGCGGCGCCTTCAGCCGCTGGACCCGTCCGCCTTCCCGATCGATCAGCACCGGGGCGCGGCGGCCGACGCAATTGCGCAGGTCGTCGACCAGGGCCGCGACCTGCAGCGGCGTATCGACATTGCGGCCGAACAGGATGAAGCCGAAGGGATCGACGTCGGCGAAGAAGTGCTTTTCCTCCTCGCTCAAGGTCACCCCGGCGCAACCATAGATGACGGCGGAGGGGATGCTATTTTTTGGCAATGATGCACCCTTGCGAACGCTTGGCGAGGTTGGCGCAGATGCTGCGGGCCTGTCCTTCGTTCATCGGTCCGGCCCGCAGCCGCCAGAAGATGCCTTTCTCGCCCAGATCGACGCGCACGATATCGCTGCCGAAATCGCCCAACACCTCCTTGTTGGCGGTCTTGACCCGATTCCACTCGCTCCTGGCTTCGCCTTCCGTCTTCAGGGCCCCCAATTGCACCAGCCAGATCCCCCCCGCCGCCGCTGCGGGCGGCGCCGGCGTTGCGGTCGCCTTGGCGGCGGCAACGGCAGCCGGAGCGGCGGGATGGGCGGTGGCGGCGGCCGTCTTGACCGCGGCCGGCGGATGGGAGGTCGGTTTGGCCGGCGACAAGGCCGCCGGCTGCGCGGGCGCCGCCGGCAGCGCCACGGCCGGCGGCGACGCCGGCTCGGCGGGCGGCGGATCTCCGGCGGCGGGCTTGCCGGCGCCGGCGTCCTTGGCGGCCGGGTCCTTGGCCGGCGGTGTCGGAAAGGCCGGCTTGATCGAAGGCTTGCGGGGGGACGGCGGCGGTTCCTGCGGCTGTTCGGGCGGCGGCAGCAAACGTTCGGTCTGCGGCGCCGCATCGCTTTGCGCCCCCATGCGTTCGTAAACCAGCTTGTCCTGGTTCGGAACGTCCATGCCGCCGCGATCCTCCGGCTTGGTCTTGATCGGACGGTCGTCGGCCTTGATGACCGGCACGCCGGCGCTCTGCGGCTTCGGCGCCTCGCCGAAAAAGATGTGCCGCGCCGCCACGCCGAGCGCCGCGACCGCCAGCAGGCCCAGCGCAACCGTGAGAATCAGCCGGGTATGCGCCCCCTTGCGGGCATAGTGGCTGTCCGGGTCGGAGTCGTAACGCTCCGGAATGATGTCCAGAATCTCCCGGTCGTAGGAGTCACGATCGTCGCGCAGGGCCATCTACCTCATCTCCTCAACCGGCTCGACGCCGAAAACCGCCAGTCCCGATGCGATCACGAGCGATACGGCACGGACCAGGGCCAGACGCGCGATGGACAATTCCCGATCCTCGGCCAGCAGAAAACGCAGGGTAGCGTCATCTTTTCCCTTATTCCACAATCCATGGAAAGCGGCGGCGACGTCATAGAGATAAAACGCGATCCGATGCGGCTCATGCGCCTCGGCGGCATTTTCCACCAGCCGCGGCCAGCCGCCCATCAGGCGGATCAGGGCAAGCTCGGCCGGATCGGACAGACGCCCTGCCGGCGCCGCCGCCAGGGCGTCGGGCGACAGGTCGGCGGCGGGGAACATCTGGGCGCCGTGACGCAGCACCGAATGGGCCCGGGCATGGGCGTATTGCACATAGAAGACCGGATTGTCGCGCGACTGCTCCAGGACCTTGACCAGGTCGAAGTCCAGCTGGGCGTCGTTCTTGCGGGTCAGCATGATGAAACGCACGACCCCCTTGCCCACCTCGTCGACCACGTCGCGCAAGGTGACGAAGGTGCCGGCCCGCTTGCTCATCTTGAAGGGCGCGCCGTCCTTCAGGAGATTGACCATCTGGCAGAGCTTGACGTCGAGCTCGCCCCGGCCTTCGGTCACCGCCTTGACGGCGGCCTGCATGCGTTTGACGTAACCGCCGTGATCGGCCCCCCAGACATCGATCATCTGCGCGAAACCGCGGCGGTATTTGTCGAGATGGTAAGCGATATCCGAGG
The DNA here is from genome assembly GCA_015654615.1 of Rhodospirillales bacterium. GTDB lineage: Bacteria > Pseudomonadota > Alphaproteobacteria > Rhodospirillales > Magnetospirillaceae > Telmatospirillum. The sequence goes on along the minus strand of JAATGN010000066.1, from coordinate 9,378 downwards.
CGAAATAGGTCCCGCTGCCGTCCGATTTCTTCAAGGGCCGATCGACGTCGTCGCCGAAACGGGTGGCGCGGAACAGGGTCTGCGGCCGGGGCTCCCAATCGTCGAGCGTCTTGCCCTTCGGCGGCTCCAGCACGCCCTGATAGATCAGGTCGCGATCGGCCAGGAACCGCAGGGCGGCATCGACCTTGCCGCCCTCGACCAATCCGCGTTCGGAGGTGAACACCGCGTGGCGGACGCCCAGGGCCTCCAGATCGCCGCGGATCAACGCCATCATCGCCTCGATGGCGATGCGGCGGAATTCCGGCAGCCACAGATCTTCCGCCGCATCGCGCCATTTGGCGCCATCCTTGGCGGCGATCGCCTGGCCGACCGGACTCAGATAGTCGCCGGGGTAAAGCCCTTCCGGTATCGCCCCGACGGCCTCGCCCAGGGCTTCGCGGTAGCGCAGATGAACGGAGCGGGCCAGCACGTCGACCTGGGCGCCGGCGTCGTTGACGTAATATTCGCGCGTCACGTCGTAACCGGCCTTTTCGAGAAGCCCGGCCAGGGCATCGCCGAACACCGCGCCGCGGGCGTGTCCGATATGCATCGGACCGGTGGGATTGGCCGAGACATATTCGATATTGACCTTGACGCCGCGGCCGAGGTCGGAATCGCCGTAGGCGGTGCCGGAGCGCAGGAGATCGGCCAGCTGGGCATACCAGAAACCGTCGCTCAGACGCAGATTGAGGAAACCCGGTCCGGCCACCTCGGCCGCCGTGACCATCGGCAGGCTGCGCAATTCGACGGCCAGCATGTCCGCGATGTCGCGCGGCTTCAGGCCGGCCGCCTTGGCCAGCACCATGCCGGCATTGGTGGAAACGTCGCCGTGCGCCGCTTCGCGCGGCGGCTCGGCGGTCACCTTGGAATAATCGAGGCCGGAGGGCAGCTTGCCCTGATCGGCCAACCAGGCCAGCGCGGCAACGATATCGTCACGAAAGGTCTTGAACAGATTCATGGTTTCTCTTGCAAATCGAACAAACTGCGGTGCTCGTCGAGGGCATTGCGATCGGTCATCCCGGCAATATAGTCGGCCACGGCCCGCGCCGTTCCCCGATTGCCCTTGCCGTCGCAGATGGCCTGCCAATCGGGGGGCAGGCATTCGGGTTCCTCGACCAGCAGGGTGTAAAGATCCTTCACCACGCGGCGCGCCTTGCTGGCCATCCGGTTGACGTCGTAATGGCGATACATGTGCTGAAACAGGAAGGCCTTGAGCGCCGCGTCATTTTGCCGCATGGCCGGTGAAAAAGCGACGAGCGGCTGGCCCAGGCGACGCACTGCGGTGCAATCGGCCGGCGCGAAGAGGGCGATGCGCCGCCTGGTCTCCTCGATCAGGTCGGACACCATCAGACCGATCAACCGGCGGACCGATTCATGGATATGCAGGGACGGATCGATATCGGGAAATTCCGCCTTCACCTCGGCGAACACCGGTCCGACCAGCGGCACGCCGGCCAAATCGTCGATGCTGAACAGACCGGCCCGCAATCCGTCGTCGATATCATGGTTGTTGTAGGCGATATCGTCCGACAGCGAGGCGACCTGCGCTTCGGCGCTGGCATAGCTGTCCAGTTCCAGGTCTTCCTTGGCGGCGTAGCTGGCGATCGCCAGCGGCAACGGGCGCGCGCCGGCGAAACCGGTCAGCGGTCCATTGTGCTTGACCAGGCCTTCCAGGGTTTCCCAGGAAAGATTGAGCCCCTCGAACTGGTAATATCGGCGCTCCAGCTTGGTGACGATCCGCAGCGACTGGGCGTTGTGGTCAAAACCGCCGACCGCCGCGGTCATTTCCTGCAGGGCGTCCTCGCCGGCGTGGCCGAACGGCGTATGCCCGAGATCGTGGGCCAGCGCCAAAGCCTCGGCCAGATCCTCGTCCAGGCCCAGCACCCGGGCGATCGAGCGGGCGATCTGCGACACCTCGAGACTGTGCGTCAGGCGCGTGCGGTAATTGTCGCCTTCGTGATAGACGAACACCTGCGTCTTGTATTTGAGCTTGCGAAACGCCTCGGAATGGATGATGCGGTCGCGGTCGCGCTGGAAGGGCGAACGGGTTTCGCTCAAGGGTTCGGCATGGCGCCGCCCCCGACTCAGATCCGGGTGGCAGGCATAGGGCGCGAGAGTGCGGCTGATTGACATGGCAACGGGACACTAACCGCTGGCGCCGTGAGGTTCAACCATTTGCAAGTCCCTCATATGCCTCTCCGATCACCACCGCGGTCGTGACGCGCCGAAAAAATTGACAATCGCCGTCCGTTCTCCCAGATATGGTGCAGGGCGCCGGTTTGACGAAACCGATGCGCTCGTCATTTGCCGGGAGCACAGGTATGGAAGCCGCCGTCCTCGAACGCCAGGTCTCGCTCACCGAGAACGCGGCGCGCCGCGTGAAAAAACTCCGCGAGATGGAAGGCAACCCGCAGCTCATGTTGCGTCTTTCCGTCAGCGGCGGCGGCTGTTCGGGGTTCTCCTACGGTTTTTCCCTGGACGATCAAAAGACGGAAGACGACCACGCCTTCGAATTCTACGGCGTCGCCCTGGTCGTCGACACGGTCTCGCTCGATCTGCTGGCCGGCTCCACCATCGACTTCGTCGAAGATCTGGTCGGCAGCGCCTTTTCCGTCAAGAATCCCAACGCCACCTCGACCTGCGGCTGCGGCAGTTCCTTTTCGGTCTGAATCACCGAAAAACCGATCCTGTCCATTTTGACCGCAGTGGCACCGGCGTCCCTGCCGGTGTCCGCCGCTTGTGCGGCGGGAACGTTCCCGTCAAGATCGATCCCTCGGCGGCTCTTGCGCTGCCGGCTTCGCCGGCACACCGGCGGGGACGCCGGTGCCACTGGGATTATTTCACAAGCTCGAAAGCGGGGATCCGGGAGTCTCGGAAACGCTCATGGTGCGCCCTCTGGATTCCGGCTGATCAAAGGGAATGACGAGATAAGGTGAGCGATCCAATATGAACGCAAACCGCTCTAGACAGAAAAAAGGATTTACCTCCACCAATAATCCGCAGAAATCTGCCATTTTCATCCAGGGGGGGGTCGGCCGAAGGCCGGTGGCGAACTAACAAGAAAACGCCGTCATTGCGAGGAGCGAAGCGACGCGGCAATCCAGAGGGCCAGGCTGTCCTGGACTGCTTCGTTGCGCTCGCAGTGACGGCATTTTCACCCAGGAGGGGCGACCTCGGTCGGTGCGCAACTCGCAATGACATCCGTATTTCCGTGGTCGCCGTCCGGCGAATCCCTAATTGCGGCGCTGGGCTTCCGGATAGCGGCCGAGAAGACCCTGGATCTCTTCGGCCGGCATCGGCTTGGCATGCAGAAACCCCTGCACTTCGCCGCAGCCGAGAGTCCGGAGAAAATCCTCCTGCAGCGCCGTTTCGACGCCTTCGGCGATGACGTCCAGGTCGAGCTTGTGCGCCATGGCGATGATCGCCTCGGTGATCGCGACATTGTTGCGATCGCGGGGAATGTCCTGGATGAAAGACCGGTCGATCTTCAGCCGCTGCAGCGGCAGATGCTTCAGCGAGCTCAGGCAGGAATAACCGGTTCCGAAATCGTCGATGGCCAGGGTCAGCCCCATCTCTTTCAAGGCATGCAGCGAACTGATGCATTCGGCTTCGTCCTGCAGCATGCTTTCGGTGATTTCGACCTCCAGTTGGCCCGGCATGATGCCGCTTTGCCGAAGGGCTTCCTCGATGGTGGCGATCAGGCGCCCCTGGCGCATTTGCTGCGGCGAGACATTGACCGCGATCCGCAACGGCGCCATGCCCACGTCCTGCCAGAGCCTGGCCTGACGGCAGGCCTCGTGAAAAACCCATTCGCCGATCTCGGAGATCAATCCGCTTTTTTCGGCGACCGGAATGATCTGATCGGCGCCGACCAGGCCGTTTTCCCGATGGCGCCAGCGGAGCAGGGCCTCGACGCCGGTCACGCTTCCGTCCTGGAGGGAAATCTGCGGCTGGTAGAACAGCACCAGTTCGCTCTGCGCGATTCCCTGCCTGAGATCCTGCTTCGACTTCATATAGCGGACGGCGCTGGACGTCATCTCATTGGTGTAGAAGGCGTAACGGTTGCGCCCCATGTCCTTGGCGGCATACATCGCGGTGTCGGCGGCCCTGATCAGGGTTTCCCGCGTCGTGCCGTCTTCGGGAAACAGGCTGATCCCGACGCTGGCCGAAATGCTGAGTTCGCCTGCCGCCCCCGGAATCGGCAAGGAAATCAGGGTGACGAGCTTGCGGGCGATATCGGCGATGTCCTCGACCCGGCCGACCTTCTCGATGATCACCATGAATTCGTCGCCGCCCAGGCGGGCCACCGTATCCTCGGCCCGCACCGCACTGCGCATGCGTTGCGCAACGCTGCTCAGCAAGGCGTCGCCGACCGTATGCCCCAGGGTGTCGTTGATGTTCTTGAAGTGATCGAGATCGACGAACAGCAGCCCCACCCAATCGTGCTCGCGCTCGCAACGCTCCATCGCATGCTCCAGCCGGTCCATGGCCAGCAGCCGGTTGGGCAAGCTGGTCAAGGGATCGTAATGGGCCAGATATTTCAGATCGCTTTCGGCCTTGCGCACGGCGGAAACGTCCGAGCAAACGGCGACGTAATGCGTGAAATTCCCGGTGTCGTCCTTGACCGCGGCGGCCTTGATCTGCAAGGGGAAGCGATCTCCGTTCTTCCGCACGCCGCGCACTTCGCCCTGCCAGCGTCCATCGTGGCGCAGCGTCGACATCACGATGCCGCGGCGAGCCTCGAAGAGATCCATTCTTTCGGCCAGCAAGGCGAGTTCGTGTCCGACGAGTTCGCCCTCGTCAAATCCCGTCATGTCGCAGAAGCTTTGATTGACGGTCAGGATGGTCAGGTCGGCGTCGAAGATGACGATGCCGTCCTGGGTCGCCTCGAAGACCGTCGCCGCCTGGCGCAGGCGCTCCTCGCCGACCCGCCGGTCGGTGATGTCCTGGACCACCCCGATGATGCGCCGGCAGCGATCGTCGTCGAAGGTGAAGGCGCGGCCTTGCACCTTGAGCCAGCGCGGGCCGGTCTCGTCCGGAAGGCTTCGAAATTCGGCCTGGCACAGGCGGGTTCCCGCGATGACGCAATCGAACATTTTGCTGACCAGGGGGCGGTCCTCCGGGACGACCTGGGCAAGGAAATCCTCCCAGCTGCCGCAGAAAATCTCCCCGGAAAAGCCGAAAATCCGCCCTGCCTGGCCGGCCGGCAACAAATGGCGGGTGGTCGGGTCGAGCTCCCACGACCCCATTTCCGCCGCGTCCATGGCCAGCCGCAGCCGTTCCTCGCTCTCGCAGAGCGCCACTTCGACGGCGCGGCGTTCGAGAACCATCTGGATGGTCGCATGCAGTTCCCGCTCCGAAAACGGCTTGAGCAGATAACCGAAAGGCTTGGTCGCCCGCGCCCGCTGCAAGGTCGTCTCGTCGGAATGGGCCGTCAGAAAGACCACCGGGGTCTGGAAAAGCGCCCGGATCTCCGATGCCGTCTCGATACCGTCGGTATCCCCTTCGAGATGGATGTCCATCAGCACGACATCCGGATGACACTCCCGCACCTGCCGCAGCGCCTGGCCTCCGTCGGAGGCCACCGCGACGACGTCGTAGCCCAGCCGGGTCAATTGCTGGCGCAGATGCAGGGCGACGATCCGTTCGTCTTCGACCACCAGAACCTTGGTCTTCATTATGATCGGACTCCGTTATCGCTCGATCGGGAACTCCAGGAGGAAGCATGTCGGATCGGCCCGATGAATCGTCAGAATCCCGCCGAGCTGATCGGTCAGCAGGGAGACCAGTTGAAGCCCCAGGGTCTCGGTTTGAGCGATATCCAGCGTCTCGGGAATGCCGATGCCGTCGTCGCTGACCGACAGCGCCACGCGATTGTCGGCCTGATGAAGGAAGTTGACGTTGATCTCGCCGCGGCGCTCGCCCGGAAAGGCATGCTTCAAGGCATTGGACATCAATTCGTTGACGATCAGGCCGCAGGGGATCGCCGCGCTGATCGGCAGGCGGACGTCGACCGCCCCAACGGACAGGGAAACCCTTTCCGCGTCGGTCACATAGGCCGACATCAGCGTCGGCACCAGGCCGTCGAGAAAGCTCTCGAAATTGACATGACCGACGTCCTTCGATTGATAAAGAATCTGATGGATCAGCGCCATGGAACGAATGCGGCGCTGGCTGTCCTTCAAGGATTCGAAGGCGATGGGGTCCGTTACCTTGGCCGATTGAAGCTCAAGCAGACTCGAAATGATCTGAAGATTATTCTTTACTCTGTGATGAACTTCGCCGAGAAGAATCTCTTTTTCTTTCAATGCGGCATGGATTCTTTCTTCTTTTTGTTTGCGATCGGATATGTCGACGATCGCGGCGAGAACCTTCGTTCCCTCGTCCGTTTCGATGGGATTGAGGCCGATTTCCATCGGAAATTCGCTCCCATCCTTGCGAATCCCGTAAAGGTCGCGCCCGGCGCCCATCGGCCGCGAGCGGGCGGACGCATAGAAGGAAGCCCGCATGCCGGGATGATGGTGACGGAAACGTTCGGGAATCAACATTTCGACCGGATGGCCGAGTATTTCGGCGCGATCATAACCGAAAACCCGCTCGGCCTGGGCATTGACCATTTCGATGATGCCGCCGCTGTTGCTCATCACCATGGCATTGGGCGCCGATTCGACCACCTGGCGAAAACGCTCTTCGCTCTTGCGAAGAACGCTTTCGACCATTTGCCGGATGCTATCAAGATCTTGGCGCCCACTCGTCATCGGTCGAGGCCTATGTTCGGAGGCGAATCACAACTTTCAACCCGCCATATTTGCGTTTGATTGTCATATTGGCCCGCCGCACCTCAGACACAACCCGCGAATCGGCAAAATATAATCTAGTAATTTAATTGATATTTAAATTTTTCACCTTCCGTTATCATTATGTTTAATGAACATACAAACAAAACGAAGACCTCGAGCGTGTTCCGATCCGACTCCATCAGAACACGCATCATCGAGGTCCCGGTGCGGAAAGCGGCCAAAATTTCGGGCCAAAATTTCGGCAGGGCTCAACCGCCGCCGCCTGTGCGAATCCGGGGCCTGTCACAATAATGCCCCAGCCCGTCCTTAGTTCCGCACCAGGGGTTTGTATTTGATGCGATGCGGCTGATCGGCCGTTGCGCCCAGGCGGCGCTTCTTATCGGCCTCGTAATCGGCATAGTTGCCTTCGAAATAGACGACCTGGCTGTCGCCTTCGAAAGCGATGATATGCGTGGCGATCCGGTCGAGAAACCAGCGGTCATGCGAGATGACGACGGCGCAGCCGGGGAATTCGACCAATGACTCTTCCAGGGCCCGCAAGGTATCGACGTCGAGGTCGTTGGTCGGTTCGTCGAGAAGAATGACGTTGGCGCCCTGCTTCAGCATCTTGGCCAGATGCACGCGGTTGCGCTCCCCTCCCGACAATTGGCCGACTTTCTTCTACTGGTCGGCGCCCCTGAAATTGAATTGGGCGACATAGGCGCGGCTGGCCATCTTGCGTTTGCCCAATTCGATTTCCTCGTTCCCGCCGGAAATCTCCTCCCACACCGTCTTGTCGGGCGCCAGGGTGTCGCGCGACTGGTCGACATAGCCGAGCTTCACGGTCTCCCCGACCTTGAAAGTCCCGGAATCGGCGGTGTCCTGCCCGGTGACCATGCGAAACAGCGTGGTCTTGCCGGCGCCGTTGGGTCCGATGATGCCGACGATGCCGCCGGGCGGCAGGCGGAAGCTGAAATCGTCGATCAGCAGGCGGTCGCCGAATCCCTTGGTGAGATGCTCGGCCTCGAAAACCAGGGTGCCCAGCCGCGGCCCGGGCGGAATGACGATCTGCGCGGAACCGGCCTGTTTTTCGGCCGCTTCGGCGACCAGATTTTCAAAGGCGGTGATGCGCGCCTTGTTCTTCGCCTGGCGGGCCCGCGGACTGGCCCGGACCCATTCCAGCTCTTCCTTGATTTCGCGCTGCCGGGCGCTCTCTTCCTTTTCCTCCTGGGCCAGGCGTTGCCCCTTCTGCTCCAGCCATCCGGTGTAGTTCCCTTCGAAGGGAATCCCGTGACCGCGCTCCAGTTCCAGAATCCAGCCGGTCACATTGTCAAGGAAATAGCGGTCATGGGTGACGATCACCACGGTCCCGGTATAGTCCTCGAGGAATTTCTCCAGCCAGCCCACCGATTCGGCGTCCAGATGGTTGGTCGGCTCGTCCAGCAGCAGCATGTCGGGATGGCTCAGCAGCAGCCGGCACAGGGCGACGCGGCGCCTCTCGCCGCCCGAAAGCTTGGAGACATCGGCGTCGGCGGGCGGACATCTGAGCGCGTCCATGGCGATCTCGACGTTGCGCTGCAGATCCCAGGCGTTGAGATGGTCGATGGCCTCCTGCAGTTCGCCCTGCTCGGCGATCAGCGCCGTCATCTCGTCGTCGGACAGTTCCTCGGCGAAACGCGCGGCGATGGCGTCGTAACGGTCGAGCAGCGCCTTGGTCTCGCCGACGCCTTCCATCACATTGCCGATGACGTCCTTGTTCGGATCGAGCTGCGGCTCCTGCGACAGATAGCCCACCTTCACGCCGTCGGCCGCCCAGGCTTCGCCGCCATACTCCTTGTCGATCCCGGCCATGATCTTGAGCAGGGTCGACTTGCCGGCGCCGTTCGGCCCCAGCACGCCGATCTTGGCGCCCGGCAGGAAGGACAGATAGAGGCCTTTCAAGATCTCCCGGCCGCCCGGATAGCTCTTGGTGAGGTTCTTCATCACATAGATGTACTGATAACTCGCCATCTTATTGACTTCCTTTAATTTTTTAAGATCATTTTCGCCTGTGTCAGGAACTGTGTAGGTCTCTTCAGGCGAAAAATCTCAAAAGAGACAAGCTGCCGTACCGCTGTAATGAGAGTTGCCGAAACCCAAAAGCCTCCGTTGCATCGACCCTCGGGGGTCGGCACGAGGTAGCACAAACCGTGCTTTTTCGCAAATCTGCTGAGGAGGTTGGGGCAGCCGAAGCCCGTCGTTATAACTGAGGATGACCGCTTGGCTTGGTAGAGCACAAGGGACCTGAAAGCTAGTGGTCCGTTTCATCTTAAATGAAAGGGACCACTTAAGCCCGAGCGGCGCTTGAGCCTGCCGAAGCCGGAGGCGAAGGCATCGCATGCACGCTAGTGGAATGCTTCGTTTTAAACGAAGCATTCCACTAGCCGCTCTTATTCACGAGGCCGCCAAAAGCGGCGCGTTTTCGTATTTTCTTGAATCAAGGCAAGGTTGCCCGTAGGGGCCTACGGGTCCCTCGGTGGCGATCATTTTGTGGAGCGGAGGTCGGGGGTTTCGGCAACGG
>JAATGN010000408.1 GCA_015654615.1 Rhodospirillales bacterium | reverse complement strand
GCCCGCCGTATCCGTACATTTCCAATTTGATCACGCGGAGTTCGCCTGAGACGGTGGCAGAGTGCCTCGATTTTGCATCTCTAATTGTCGCATAATGTATATTATGACGAATAAAGTGTCATGCTAGATATAATGATATCAAAGAGATCACGTAACGATTGGAGCGATTCCACCAAAAAATTACGAGAAAAAATGTTACCTATTATCCTGATCGATCGCCACGCCGATCAGATCGAGCAAACCGTCAGAAATTCAGCGATCGCCACGCGGCCTTGCAGATCGCCGCCGGGCCGCTGCCGCGATCAGCAGCAAGGAAGCCGAAGTTGTGATGCCCAGGCCACCGGCGCCGGACGAATCACGCTCTCGCCACGACGACCAAAACCATGTCTTCACAAGGCTTGCGCACGTCGTTACCGCGTTCGGCACGGGGCAATCATAGGAAAATCAACCCAGTGGATCGCCCTGCTGGTTGATCAACTCTTCAATTCGGGCATAATCCTTTGTCAGGGGGACAGTTTTTTTGCCACGCGGGGGCGAAACGATTCGGCCCGCTGGCGGAGTACTTTATGGTTCGCAGAGAAAAGACAGGCCGGCCACCAGACGAAAAGCAATCGATCATGCGGAGTTTGATCGCCGGTGTGGTGTTGGCAAACGCTCTCTTCGGTCTGTTGGTCGTCATCGAGCTGCAGCGGAATTGGACGAAATCGCAGGATCAGGCCCGGTCCGCGGTTCTGACCCTGTCGCGCGTCGTCGAGGAAAATCTGCGCGGTTTCATCGGCAAAATAGACTTCGCCCTGCTGTCCGTCGAAGACGAAATGGCCCGCCAGGAGGCGCGCGGCCAGATCGACCGCGACGCCATGGAATCCTTCATCGCGCGCATCGACACGCGCCTGCCCGGCGCCTTCGGCGTCCGCACCCACGATGCCGCCGCCATGATCGAATTCGCCGTCAGCGGCGTGGCCGTCGATCAGGTCAACGTCCGCGACCGCGCCTATTTCCAGCGCCTGAGAGACGATCCCCAGGCCGGCCTGGTGATCTCGCCGCCGATCGTCGGGCGGGTCAGCGGCGGCGGCTGGATCGTCATCTTCGCCCGCCGGCGGAACCATGCGGACGGATCCTTTGCCGGCGTGGTCCTGGTGGCCATGCCGATCGACCGGCTGCTGGCGGGCGTCGGCGATCTCGGGCTCGGCGCGCACGGTTTCGCCGCCCTTTACAATGACGATCAGACCCTGCTCGGCCGGACCCCGGCTGTCGATCCGGCAAGCTCCCCGGCCATCGGCCGGGCCGACCGTTCCGCCGAATTCCGGACCCTGGTCGCCTCCAACAGCGAAACGGGTCTCTATCACGCCATCTCGAGCATCGACGGCATCGCGCGGCTGATCTTTCTGCGCAAGCTCACCCCCTATCCGCTCATCGTGAGCGTCGGCCTCGCCGACCGGGACACGCTGGCCGAATGGCGGCGGGAAGCGATCGCGCTCGGCGTCCTCGGCGGCTGTTTCCTTCTTCTTTCGGTTTGGGGAACATGGGTCCTGGTCGGCCGCGCGACACGGCCGGGCACCGAGGCGAACGAACCGGCCGACCAGGCAACCCGATGGACCGCCAATCTGGAAAAAGCCGATGTCTCCCTGCTGGAAAACGAGACGGCGGCGCGCTGCCGCGAGGCCCGGCTGCGGTCGATGTTCGAATTCCTGCCGCTCGGCCTGGTGCGGACCACCAGGGACGGGCGGTTTCTCGAAGCCAACTGGGCCTTCCTGGAAATGCTCGGTTATCCGATGGAGGAATTGGCCGATCTCACCTGTCGGGATCTCACCCCGGAACGCTATCGCCAGGAGGACGAGCGGCAGATGGCCGCGTTGCGGCGGAAACGCCGCCATGACCCCTATGACAAGGAATTTTGTCATAAAGGCGGGCGACGCATCGCCGTCCGCGTGGTCGGCACGCTGGTCACCGAAAGCGACGGCGAAACCTCGGTCTGGCTGACCGTCGAGGACATCAGCGAACGCCGCCGCCAGGAGGCGCAGACCCTGTTGTCGGCCAGCGTCTTCGACAACACCGTCGAGGCGATTCTGGTCACCGACGCCAGCACCCGGATCATCACAGTCAATCCGGCCTTCAGCGACATCACCGGATTTGGCCCCGACGAAGTGATCGGGATGACTCCCAGACTGATGAAGTCCGATCGTCACGATGAAAGCTTTTACAAAGCCTTATGGGACAATCTTCTTTTGGAAGGCAAATGGCAGGGACAGATCTGGAATCGCCGGAAGGACGGCGAAGCCTTCCTTGCCTCGCAAACCATCTCGACCGTCCGCGACGACAGCGGGACGATCACCCATTTCGTTTCGACCTTCATCGATATCACCGATCTGCACCACAAGGACGCCCTGCTCCGCCATCAGGCCTACCACGACGCGCTGACCGGCCTGCCCAATCGCCTGCTCCTGCAGGATCGCCTCGGCCATGCCATCGAGATCGGCCGGCGGACCGGCGAGGAAGTGGCGGTGATGTTCATCGACCTCGACCGCTTCAAGATCGTCAACGACAGTCTGGGCCACGATGTCGGCGACGTGCTGCTGATGGAAATCGCCGAGCGCCTGCAGAATTGTCTGCGGCGCAGCGATACCGTGGCGCGCCTCGGCGGCGATGAATTCGTAGCCGTCCTGTCGAACTTCAGCTCATCGGTCGAAGTGGCGGAAGTCGCTGAGAAAATCGTCACCCGCATGGCGGATCCGGTGGTCATCAAGGGCCACCAGCTGACGGTCGGGGCCAGCGTCGGCATCGCCATGTTTCCCGAGGACGGCTCCGACGTCACCACCTTGATGAAGGACGCCGACGCCGCCATGTATCGGGCCAAGAAAAGCGGCCGCGGCACCTTCCGTTTTTTCAACGCCGGCATGGATGGCGCCGCGGCGGAGCGGCTGTCGCTGGAAATCGCCCTGCGGCGCGCCCTCGAACAGGAAGAATTCGAGCTTTATTACCAACCGAAGGTCGACCTGCACTCCGGCGCCTGTTCCGGGGCCGAGGCGCTGATTCGCTGGAACAGCCCGGAACGCGGCCTGGTCCTGCCGCGTCAGTTCATTCCGTCGGCCGAGGAAAGCGGCCTGATCCTCAGCATCGGGGCCTGGGTCCTGGAGCAGGCCTGCCGCCAATTGGCCGGCTGGCGCGACAAGGGCCGAACCATGGTCAAATTGTCGGTGAACGTTTCGGCCCGCCAATTCGTCGATCAGGGCCTGTGCGACCATCTGTCGCGGCTGCTCGAAGACTATCGGCTCGACCCCGCCCTGCTGGAAATCGAACTGACGGAAAGCACCGTGATGGCCGACCCCGACCTGGCGATCAAGCAATTGCTGAAATTGCGATGGAACAACACGCCGGTGTCGGTCGACGATTTCGGCACCGGCTATTCCAGCCTCAGCTATCTGAAACGGCTGCCGATCCACACCATCAAGATCGACCAGTCCTTCGTCCATCACGTCGACGCCGAGGCCGACAACGCGGCCATCGTCGCCGCCATCGTCGGCATCGCCCGGGCCCTCGGCATGGAGATCATCGCCGAGGGCGTCGAAACCGAAGGCGAAGAGCGCCATCTGCTGGAAGCCGGCTGTCGTGTGGCGCAGGGATACCGCTACGCCAAGCCCCTGCCCCTCACCGAGTTCGAGGACTGGCTGAGCGACCATCCGATGGCCGATTCGGATATTTCCTGACCATATTTTAGCCCGATTTCCCGGTTTTGAATCCATGGCGACTTTGGGCCATGCCGCGATCCCTTGGATTCCGACGGGATTACTCAAGATTTCATTTGATAAACAAGGTCCTTTTGCGAGGAGCTCCGCAGTTTTTTGACTTTTTCCAATTTTGCACTTGCCTCTACACCTTAGGGTATATTATTTATATCCGTGTATATATAAATAGATATAAACCAAAGGTTATGCCACGCCGCATCACCTTATCGAAAGGCTTTGGCCATGCTATCGTTCAGAGATCTTCGCATTGTCAACAAAGTATTGATTTTGCTATCTTTATTAGGGATGGTTTCCTTGGCCGCGACGGTCTTCGCCACCGCCAAGATGCATACCATCGACATTACTTACAGGCGTCTCCTCGACAAGTCGGCCCAGGGCACCATCAACCTTTCCCGTTCCGCCTCGCGGCTCCGCACGACCGGCATGCTGATCTACGATCTGATCGCCGAGGAGGATGTCGAAACGATGAAAGGCGTCGTTACCGAACTCGACGCGACGCATGACCAATGGAAAACCATGTCGACGACCGCCAGGGATCTCCTGCCGGCCCACGCCGCGGAAATTTCCAAGCTGATCGACCAATATGAAACCCTGTTTGCCGCCGTCCGCGACATCAGGGCCGCGGCCCTGATCAACTACGATGCCACGGCGATGAAAATCACCTCGGCCCGTTTCCGTCCCCTGGCGAATGCGATGTTCGTCGACATCGGCAAATTGATCACCACCACCGACAACGAAATGGAAGCGGGCTCGAACGAGGCGACGGCGACGACGGACAACACCATCGCGATCACCTACGCCTCCGTCGGCATCGGCCTGGTCGTGATCCTCGGCCTGGCCGTCTTCGTCACCAATTCGGCCGTTTCGCGTCCCATCGTCGACGTCAGCAACATCATGCGGCGGCTGTCCGATCGCGATTACAGCGTGGTGATCGCCGGGACCGACCGCAAGGACGAGGTGGGCATCATGGCCAAGGCGGTGCAGGTGTTCAAAGACAATATGATGCGGGCCGATCAATTGGCCGCCGAACAGGAAAAGGAACGCCGGATCCGCGAGCAGCGCGCCGTCCGTCTCGAGGAACTGACCAAGGATTTCGACGCCACCGTCCGCGAGGTCCTGCAAGCGGTGAGTTCCTCGGCGACGGAACTGCAGGCCACCGCCTCCTCCATGTCGGCCACGGCGGAACAGACCACCCGGCAGGCCACCACCGTCGCCGTCGCCGCCGAACAGGCCTCGGCCAACGTGCAGACGGTCGCTTCGGCCTCCGAAGAGTTGTCCTCGTCGATCGGCGAGATCGGCCGCCAGGTGGCGGAGTCGGCCGAGGTCACCACGGCGGCGACGGCGCAGAGCCAGCGCACCGACAAGATGGTGCAGGGACTGGCGCAAAGCGCCCAGAGGATCGGCGAGGTGGTCGCCCTGATCAACGACATCGCCAGCCAGACCAATCTGCTGGCCCTGAACGCCACCATCGAGGCGGCCAGGGCCGGCGAAGCCGGCAAGGGTTTCGCCGTGGTGGCGGGCGAGGTCAAAAGCCTGGCCAATCAGACCGGCAAGGCCACCGAGGAGATCGCCCAGCAGGTCACCGCCGTGCAGGCGGCGACGAAGGACGCGGTGCAGGCCATCCAGGCCATCGGCACGACCATTTCGGAAATCAACCAGATCTCCGCCGCCATCGCCTCGGCGGTCGAGGAGCAAGGCGCGGCGACCCAGGAAATCGCCCGCAACGTCAACGAAGCCTCGATCGGCACCCAACAGGTCACCCAGAACATCGGAGGCGTCTCCGAAGCCGCCAGGAGCACCGGACAGGCCGCCGACGACGTGCTGAGCGCGGCGACCGAACTGGCCCGCCATGCCGATACGATGAAACAGGCCGTGCAGACCTTCCTGGAGGGCGTCCAGGCGGCGTGAGTTCATCCCCGGAGGAACGGAGCCGTCACCGCCGGCCGCCCGTCTTCCCGCTGAAGGCGCCGCCTTCACACGCTCGCCCTACCCCTTTGTCATCGGGGACAAATTTGGGCCGTCATATTTCCACCACCAGGCCGTCGTAGGCCGGGGCGACGCCGGCCGGCAGGGTCTTGCTGAGGCGGCCGTAGTCGAGCCGGGTGCCCATATGGCTGATCAAGGTCATCTTCGGCCGCAGCCGCTCGACCCAGGCCAGCACCTTGTCCAGATGGGCGTGGGTTTGATGGGGGCTATCGGTCAGGCAACCGACGATCCACAGATCGAGATTCTCCAACAACGCCAACGAGTCTTCGGGAAGAGCGACCACATCGGTCGAATAGGCGGCCCGCCCGAAGCGATAGCCGGTGGTCCGGCAATAGCCGTGGTCCTGATCGAAGGGGACGACCTCGAGCGATCCCAGCCGGAACGGCCCGGCCAGGAGGTGGGGAATCAGCCAGGGCTTGAAGATCGGCATGACCTTGGGATCCAGGGGCTCGAACACATAACCGAAACGGGCCCGGATGTCGTCGAGCATCTCGGCCGTGCCATAGACGTCGATCGACGCGCCCATCGCCCGGTTGACTTCCCGCAGATCGTCGATGCCATGCAGATGATCGGCGTGGGCGTGGGTATAGAGAACGGCGTCGAGACGGCGGACGTTGGCGCCCAGCAATTGCTCGCGCAGATCCGGGCTGGTGTCGACCAGGATGGTCTGATCGCCCTCCTCCACCAGGATCGAGGGCCGGCGCCGCCGATTGCGCGGCTCGGCCGGATCGCAATTTCCCCAGCCGGCGCTGATCATCGGCACGCCGGCGGCCGCACCTGATCCTAAGACGGTAATCTTCATCGCGGCACCTTGGTGAATAGGCGAAAAAAATTCTCGGTGGTCGCCGTCGCCAGGGCATCGGCCTCGAGGCCCTTGAGCGCCGCCAGTTTGGCCGCCGTATGGACGACGAACGAAGGCTCGTTTCTTTTGCCGCGCTTCGGCACCGGCGCCAGAAAGGGCGCATCGGTCTCGACCAGCAGGCGCTCCAGCGGCAAACCGCGGACGGTCTCGCGCAGATCCTCGGCCTTGTTGAAGGTGAGAATCCCCGACAGCGAAATATAAAGTCCGAGATCGATCGCCTTTTCCGCAAGTTGCCGGCTTCCGCTGAAACAATGGATCAAGCCCGGAAAGGGGCCGATGGCGGCTTCCTCGGCCAGGATGGCCGCCGTGTCGGCATCGGCGTCGCGGGTGTGCACGACGACCGGCAGGCCGGTCTGGCGCGCCGCCCGGATATGGCTGCGGAAGGCGGCCTGCTGTTGTTCGCGCGGGCTATGGTCGTAGAAATAATCGAGGCCGGTCTCGCCGAAACCGATGACCTTGGGGTGGGCAGCCAGGGCGATCAGCTGCGCCGCGTCGGTCTTGGGCTCGGCCGCGGCCTCGTGCGGATGGATGCCGACGGTGCAATAGACGTTGTCGTAACGTTCGGCCACCGCCAGGACCTTGTCGAACTGCGAGATCCGGGTGCCGATGCTGACCATCAAGCCGACGCCGGCATCGGTCGCGCGGCCCAGCAGGGCGTCGCGGTCGGCCTCGAAATCGGGAAAGTCGAGATGGCAGTGGCTGTCGACCAGCATCACGCGGCGCCCCCCTCCTCCGCTTCGACGAAACGCGGAAAGACACCTTCCGGCTTCGGCAGAGGCGTTCCGGCGGCGCCCGGTTCGGCGAAGCCGGCGAAATCGCGCCGGTCGGCCGGCACCGCCAACTGGTCGAGCATGCGCGCCATCGAACCCGGCATCACCGGCTGCAGCAGCAAGGCCATCTGGCGCACCACTTCGGCCAAAACGTAAAGGACCGTGCCCATCCGGGCCGGATCGGTCTTCTTCAAGCCCCAGGGGGCCTGGCGGTCGACATAACCGTTGGCGGCGCGCACCACCTGCCAGACCGCTTCCAGGCCTTCGTGGAACATCTGCCGGTCGAGGCAGTCGCGCAGCCGCGGCAGCAGCGCCGCGGCGCTGTCCAGCAAGGCCTGATCGTCTTCGGAGAAGGCGCCGGGCTGCGGCAGCCTGGCCTGGCAATTCTTGTTGATCATCGACAGCGAGCGCTGGGCCAGATTGCCCAGGTCATTGGCCAATTCGCCGTTCATCCGATTGACCATGGCGCGGTGCGAAAAGTCGCCGTCCGCCCCGAAGGGCACTTCGCGCAGCAGAAAATAGCGCACCTGGTCCAATCCGTAGGTTTCCACCAGCTTGATCGGATCGATCACATTGCCGAGCGACTTCGAAATCTTCTGGCCTTCGTTGGTCCACCAGCCGTGGGCGAACACCCGCTTGGGCGGCGCCAGATCGGCGGCCATCAGGAAGGCCGGCCAATAGACCGCATGGAACCGCAGGATGTCCTTGCCGACCATATGCAGATCGGCCGGCCAGTAACGGGCGTAATCCCCGGTGGTGTCGGGATAGCCGACGGCGGTGATGTAATTGGTCAGGGCGTCCAGCCAGACATACATGATATGGGCCGAATCGCCGGGCACCGGCACCCCCCAGGTGAAACTGGTGCGCGACACCGACAGATCCTGCAGGCCGCCCTTGACGAAGCTCAGGACCTCGTTCCGGCGCGAGACCGGGGCGATGAAATCGGGATTGGCCTCGTAGAAGGCCAGCAGGCGGTCCTGCCAGGCCGACAGGCGGAAGAAATAGCTGGGTTCCTCGACCCATTCCACCGGGGCGCCGGTCGGCGCCAATCTGGTGCCGTCGGGGCCCGGTTTCAACTCGTCTTCGCCCCAGAAGGCCTCGTCGCGCACCGAATACCAGCCCTGGTAGCCGCCCAGATAGATTTCGCCCTTGTCGATCAGAGCCCGCCACAAGGCCTGGCAGGCCTCGATATGGCGCGGCTCGGTGGTGCGGATGAAATCGTCGTTGGAATAGCCCATGAAGGCGGCCAGGTCGCGGAAATTCCGCGATACCCTGTCGGTGAAGGCCTGGGGCTCGACGCCGGCCGCCTGGGCCGATTTTTCCACCTTCTGCCCATGCTCGTCGGTGCCGGTCAGGAATTTGACGTCGAAGCCGTCCAGACGCTTGAAGCGCGCCAGCACGTCGCAGGCCAGGGTGGTATAGGCATGCCCGATGTGCGGGCTGTCGTTGACGTAATAGATCGGCGTCGTCAGATAATAGGCGGTCTTGCCCGTCATCGCGTTCAGCTCCAGGATTTGAACCCCGAAAGCGATCCATGCACCGGTCAGGGCCGGCACAGACGCTCCAGGGCGAGAAAGGCGTTGACCACCACGAGTTTGCGATCGAGGTTGACCGCATCGGCGCGGCCGAACAGATGGCTGGTCTTTTCCCACACCTCGACCCAACGATCAAGGCCGGCGGCCTTGACCAGGCGCCGTTGCAGGTCCCTTTCGCCGGGGACCACCTCGGCCGTCCCGTCTCTACGGCTGGCCGCCGCCGCCAGCCATCCGGAAAACAGATCCGACAGGGTATGGAAGCTTTCGTCCGTTTTCACCACCTTGTCGCCGAAGGCGTGCAGTCCGCCGATGTCGAGACGGGGCAAGCCGCCGATCAGCCCCACCATGTCGCGATAGAGCGACAGCCCGCCCTCGGAGGCCAAGGCCAAGGCTTTGCCGATGCTGCCCTCGGACAGCCGGGCGATGGCCGGCGCGTCGGCCCCGTCGAGGTCCGGACAACGCCGCCCCAGCAAGGTCACCACCACATCCTCGGCCAGCGGCCGCATCATCAGGCGCCGGCAGCGCGAGCGGATGGTCGGCAGCAGCCGTCCCGGACTGTGCGAAACCAGCAGCAGCAGGGCGTTCCTCGGCGGCTCCTCGAGAATCTTGAGGATCGCATTGGCGCCCGAGCGGTTCAATTCGTCCACCGCATCGATGATCACCACCCGCCAGCCGCCCTCGGCCGGGGTCAGGGACAGAAATCCGCCGATGCCGCGGACATCGTCGACCGGGATCTCGGTTTTCAGGCGGTTTTTCTTGTCGTCGGCCCAGCCGCGTTCCACCACCTTGAGATCGGCATGCCCGCCCGAAACGACCCGGTGAAACACCGGATGCTCCGGCGCGATCGCCAAGGTTCGCGGGGCATCGCCGAACAGTCCGCCGCCGTCGCCGCCGCCCGCCAGGACGAACCGCGCGATGCGATAGGCCAGCGTCGCCTTGCCGATGCCGCGCGGCCCGCAGATCAGCCAGGCATGGGCCAGCCGGCCCGAGGTCCAGGCGTCGAGAAAGGCCTGCTCGGCGTCGGCATGGCCGAGCAGATCGGCGGTGGTCCTGGGCGTCGGGGCGCTGTCGTCAGCCAATGACCGTCTCCAAGAAAAAGTGGCACCGGCGTCCCTGCCGGTGGAAAAGACTCCGCAGCGCAGCGGCGGACACCGGCACGGAGGCCGGCGCCACTGATTCTTTTCTCTTTGGCGTCTTGGCGCCTTGGCGGTTCATCTGTTCTCTCGGCTCACTTGGTGATCGGTTCCAGGCCGCTTTTCCGCAAGGTCGGGGCTGCGACCGGCGAGGCGAGGAAAGCGATCAGCGCCCTGGCGGCTTCGGGTTCCTTCGATCCGGCGACGACGCCGGCCGAAAAGACGGTGATTTTCTGGACCTCGTCCGGCAGCGGCCCGACCAGGTCGGCGCCGGGGATCGGCAGCAGTTCGCTGATCTGCTGGAAGCCGAGTTCGGCCTCGCCGCGGGCGACGACGCCGGCGACCGGATCGGCCGGAATCATCCGGCTTTTGCCCTGCATCTGCTCGGCGATCCCTAAGCGCTTGAACAATTCGCCGCCGACATAGACGCCGCTGGCGCTGTCCGAATAGGCCACCGACCTGGCGGCCAGAAGCGTCCGCTTGAGGGCCTCGACGGATCCGATGTCCGGTTTCGGCGCCCCGGCCTTGACCACCATGCCGATGGGCGAACGGACCAGATCGACCCGGCTGTCGGCGATCACCTTGCCCTGCCGGACCATCTCGCCGAGAGCCGAGCCGACCATGATCAGCACATCGGCCGGTTCGCCCCTCTCGAGCCGAACGGGAATCGCGTCATGCGTGGTGCCCATCGACGGTCCCCAGGCGGTGCTCAGCCGATTGCCGGTGCTTTGTTCGAATTCCGGGGTGAGGACGCGATAGGCGGCGGCCAGCCCGCCCGAGATCATCACCTTGACCTCGGCCGCCTGCGCGGTGACGAAGGACAACAGAAGACCGGCCAAACCACAGAACAAGGCGCGGGAAAGTCTCGATCGCGATTCCATGAACAGCCTCTCCTTTCGACTTCCGTCCCTCTCGCCGTGCGAAAATCTCATCGCATGCCCAGTTGCCTGCGGTACGGACAAGATATCGAGCAACACGGACGGACGCGGACAGCCATGGACGAACACGGATAAGAAGCGCCGCGGGCATTCTTCCATTCGTCCGGCCGCATTCGGTTGGAAGGCAGGAAGAGTATGCCTGCGGCGCTCGTCCGTGTCATCCGCGGCTGTCCGTGTCCGTCCCGTGTTGCTCAAAGCCCGTTGGCATCCCGAAAGCGTCGTCTCGTTAACCCGCCGAAGCCAGCAGTCGTTCCTCGACGGCGGCCAGCACCTGGGCCCGGACCTCGGGCGCCGGGGCCGAAGCGGACAGCACGACGCAGCGTCCCGGATTGTGCCGCGCGATCTCGAGGAATCCCTGGCGCAGTCTCTCATGGAAGGCCCGGCCCATGCGTTCGTAGCGGTCTTCGCCGCCGCCGCGATGGGCGGCCCGGCGCAAGCCCTCCTCGACCGGCAGATCGAGGATCAGCGTCAGATCGGGCGCGAAATTGCCGACCGTCATGTCATAGAGCTGCTCGATGGCATGGACCGGCAAGCCGTGGCCGTACCCCTGGTAGGCCAGGGTCGAATCGGCGAAACGGTCGCTGAGCACCCATTGGCCTTCGGCCAGGGCCGGCCAGACGGTGCGCACCAGATGGTCGCGGCGCGCGGCGAAATGCAGCAGGGCCTCGGTCATGCTGTCCCAGCGCCCCGGCTCGCCTTCGACCAGCAGATGGCGGATCTGCTCGGCGCCGACGGCGCCCCCCGGTTCGCGGGTGGTCACCACCGGCAAGCCGCGCCCGCGCAAGCTTTCGGCAAGCAACCGCATATGGGTCGATTTGCCGCCTCCCTCGCCGCCTTCGAAGGTGATGAAGCGCCCTTGCCCCATTTTCGCCGTCAGCCCCCCCACAATGTCCGCTTCAAGGCGGCGCCGAGGCGCCCGAAGAATCCCAGCCGTTCGACATCGGCGGCGGCCTGCAGGGGAAATTGCACGGGCTGGATGCCGGGCGCCGTCACCGTCACGACACCGACCTCGGTCCCTTTTTTGATCGGGGCCGGCAGGGGGCCGTTGAAGCTGACGGTCACCTTCATGTCATGGCGCGCGGTGCGCGGCAGGGTGATCAGCACATCCTTGGCGATGCTCAAGGGAACGGTCTTCTCCACGCCCAGCCAGACTTCGGCGTCGGTGACGGTTTCGCCGGCCTTGAACAGCTTGTAGTCGTCGAATTCGCGGAAGGACCATTCGATCAGCCGCTCCGATTCCTCGGCGCGCATCTTGATGCTGGTCATGCCGTTCAGGACGACGATGACCCGCCGGCCGTCGCGGATCGCCGATCCCACTTCGCCATATCCGCCATCCTCGGTATGGCCGGTCTTCAAGCCGTCCGCTCCGGCGACATTCTGCCAGATCAGCGGATTGCGGTTGTCCTGCTTGATATTGTTGAAGAAGAAGCTCTTCTCGGCAAAGATCGGATAATAATCGGGAAAATCGAGGATCAGGCGCCGCGCCAGGATCGACAGATCGCGCGCCGTCATCTGATGGCCGGGGGTGGGCCAGCCGCTGGCGTTCTTGAAGGTCGATCTGGTCAGGCCGATTTCACGGGATTTGCGGGTTTCCCGCTCGGCGAAGGCTTCCTCGGTGCCGGCCAGGCCCTCGGCCAGCACGGAACAGGCATCGTTGCCGGACTGGATGATCACGCCGCGCAGCAGATCGGAAACCTTGGCCATCGAATGCACCGGCAGGAACATCAAAGAGCCGTCGCTCTTGTAGTTCTTCTTCCAGGCGGTCTCCGAGACCGGCAGTTCGTCGGTCATCTTCAGACTGCCCTCCTTGAGGCGCTCGAAGACCATATAGACGGTCATCAGCTTGCTCATCGAAGAGGGCGTCATCAAATCGTCGGCATTCTTTTCCAACAGGACGGTGCCGGTGTTGGCGTCGACGATGATCGCCTGCCGGGCCTGGGTATCGATGGTTTCGGCCCCGGCCGTCGTCCCGAGAGCGAGGAAAAGGGCAAAGGCCGCGCCGGCGGCGATGCCAAAGCTAGAATATGAACGCATGGTCCTTAAGGGTCCTTAAGAGTTGGGCATCCGCGGCATTTCGAGGCGAACGCGCGGGCGGCGGATCAATCCACCACGAGCTTGGCATCGGGAAATCCCGAGGCGATGACTTTCTCCAGCAGGGCATCGGCGCTGTCCAGATTGGCCAACGGTCCCATGCGGACGCGGAACAGCGTACCAGATTTGGTCACCACCTGGGTGATGCTGGTTTGGCCGATCGACGACAGGGAGGCGCTCAAGCGATTGGCATTGTCGTAGCGCTGGAAGGCGCCGGCCTGGATGAACATCTGGGTCGGCTTCACGGCAACCACGTGAACCGGCTGGTTTTCCAATTGCTGGGCGTCCGGCGCGATGACGGTCGGCCGGGGCGGCGGCGGCGCGGCCTTGGCGATCGGCTTGGGCTTTTCGGCGCTGCCGGGGGCCGGCAGGGTCTCGGCCACCACCGCTTCGCGGGGCGCCGCGGCCACCTGCGGTCCCTCGCTCTTCGATTTGAGGCGCGTCGCCAGGACACGGCTCTCATCCGCCATGATCTCGACCTTCACCTTGGCCGTTCCCTGGTTTTCGATTCCCAGCAATTGGGCGGCGCGACGCGACAGGTCGATGATGCGGCTGTGCGAAAAGGGACCGCGGTCATTGACCCGCACGACCAGGGAACGTCCATTTTCCAGATTCGTTACGCGAACGAAACATGGCATCGGCAGAGTCCGATGCGCCGCAGTGACCTCGTTCTGGTCGAACACTTCGCCGTTGGCCGTGTATTTTCCGTGGAAATCCGGGCCATACCACGAGGCGACGCCGGTTTCCTCATATTTGTAATCTTCCGCCGGATAGTACCACACGCCCTGGATCTGGTAGGGCTTGCCGATCTTGTAGCCGCCGCCCTCCTGGCCGCCGGCCTCCTTGACGGCATAGCTGGCGAGCTTCGTCTCGGTACAGGCACTCATCAAGGCGCAGCCCGCAACCAGGAGAAGAACGCGGGCCGGAGGGAATCCCCCTCGCATCATTTAGTGGTCCCCAAAGAGAGATACGGCAGATGTGGTAGACTACTTGCTCCCGAGCCGATCGGCAAGGGTTCCGGCAGCCAAAGCGAAGAAGACCGAACGGTTCCACTTCATCAGCACCCGGAAATTGTCATAGACCAGATAGGGCGGGCCCTTGCCGACATCGTCGCCCTTGCCGGTTTCGGCCCTGATCAGGGAAGCCTGGATATCGCTCCGGGACGGCAACGGTTTGCCGTCCGGCAGGCGCAGTCCCAGCTTTCCCCATTCCTTGAGGCTTCGTTTGCCGTCGAGACCGAGCAGCGGAGCGGCGATGCCGTGCGGCGGCAATTTGACCGCTCGTCCCCAGGTCTGGCCGGTCTTCCAGCCGATCTGCGACAGGTAATTGGCCGTCGAGGCGAAAACGTCGGCCTGGTCGCGCCAGATGTCGGGACTCCCCTCGCCTTTCCATTTGCGCGCATATTTGAGATAGGTCGAGGGCATGAACTGGCATTGCCCCATGGCTCCGGCCCAGGATCCCTGCATCGTCCTGGCGGGCATCCCCCGATCGACGATCTTCAGGGCGTCGATCAGTTCCGTTCTGAAATATTGGCTGCGCCGGCCGTCATAGGCGAGCGTCGCCAGCGCCGCCACCACGGAAAAGCCGCCGGTCGACCGCCCATAGTTGCTTTCGATTCCGGCCATGGCGACCAGCACTGCGGCGGGCACGCCGAAATGCCCGGCGATGTCGGACAGCAAAGCCTTCTGCTGGTGGAGCAGCGTCCGGCCGTCCGTCAGGCGGGCCGGCGTCAGCACATGATCGAGATATTCGTCGAAAGTCAGGGAAAACTCCGGCTGCCGGCGATCCAGTTCCAGCACCCGATCGATCGGTTGGATGTCGGTCAGGGCCTGGTCGAGCGTCGTCTGGCCGATTCCCTGCGCCGCGGCGTCCTGGCGCAGGCCCGCCAGCCACGCGGCGAAGTCCTGTGGCGCCGCCGCCATCGCCGGGACGCATCCCAGCCACAGCGCCAGCAGGCCTCCGGCCCCGACGCGGCGCCAGAACGGCGCCCGTCTCGTTCCTTTCGATCGTCCGGCGATGGTTCTCATCGAAATCGTTCCAATTCCGTAACGGTCGTCATTTCGTCCGGTCCCCGTCGAGTCCGTCCCCGTCCGGCCCGGGGAACAGCCGGTCGGTCCAGCCGCGCAGCCGATAATAGGCCAAGCCGACCCATTCATGCACGGCCTGGACGAGCAGTCGAAAGCGCTGCACCGGCAGATCCATATTGGCCCAAGCCATCTCGCCGGCGCTCTGATAGTCGACGGGATAGGCGATCACCGGCCAGTTCATCCGGCGAAAGACCCCGACGGCGCGCGGCATGTGATAGGCCGAGGTGACCAGCAGCCACGTCTGCCCGGCGAGGGGAGCGGCCAGGGGCCGGCTGAAAAGGGCATTTTCATAAGTGTTGCGCGATTTGTCCTCGAGCAGCAGGCGATCCGGCGCCACGCCGAGGTCGGTCAGGAGAGCGGCCGCGTAAGGGGCTTCCGTCGCCTCCGGATGCCAGGGGTCGGCGCTGCCGCCGGTATAGAGCACGCGGGCCTCCGGGTGGGCCTTGGCCAAGGAAACGGCGGCGGTCAGGCGTTCGGCGGCGTCGTTCAGGCTGACGCGCCGCCGGTCCCGGCTGATGAAGGGGTCGATCGCCCCTCCCAGAACGACGATGCCGTCGATCCGCGCCGGCAGAACCGGATCCGCCGGAAAGCGATCCTCCAAGGCCCCGGTCAGCGATGGCTGCAAGGGCGTGGCCAGCAGGACGAGCAAGACCGCCAGAATCGCCGTCAGCACAGCCCGTCCACGGCGCCAGTGCCGCCTCGTCCACAACAAACCGGTCCCGATGGCCAAGCCGATCGCCAACAGCATTCCCGGCGTCAACAGTGTGCCCGCGACCTTCGAAAGGACATAACCCATCGGGGTGTGATATAGCTCCGGCGAGTTTGCTGCAAGCCCGCAAGGGCGGAAACTGAAATATCCGAGGAACAACCGAGGACGATGAGCGACGTCGAACATTCGGATGCGGACGACGACGACGATGCGTTGCCGGGCATTCCCGCCGGCGCGAAGAATTATATCCGCCCGCAAGGACTGTCCGCCCTGCAGGACGAGTTGCGGATTCTGCTGAGGGTCGAGCGGCCCAAGGTGGTCGAGGTGGTGCATTGGGCGGCCGGCAACGGCGATCGCTCGGAAAACGGCGACTATCTCTACGGCAAGAAGCGCCTGCGGGAAATCGACCGGCGCATTCGTTTTTTGACCAAGCGGATCGAAAGCGCCGCGGTGGTCGACCCCAACCGCCAGACGCGCCGCGATCAGGTCTTTTTCGGCGCCACCGTGACCTATGCCTATGCCGATGGAACGGAAAACACCGTCACCATCGTCGGAATCGACGAAGCCGATCTGGAAAGCGGCCTGGTCAGCTGGATCTCGCCGATCGCCCGGGCCCTGATGAAAGCCTTCGAGGGCGATATGGTCGATATCCGCACGCCGGGCGGCAAAGAGCGCATTGAAATCGTCGCCATCCGTTACGACTGAGGTTGTCCGAGGCCGGGCGTTCGACGGGTACGGCGGGCGACACGAGCGATAATTTGGAAGGTTCCCTATGAACGATGCTCCCGATTTCCTTTCCACCGCCCATCGTTTGACGGCGGAAGCGCAACAGCTGGGCGCCGTCTTCCACCCGGATGGATCCTGGTCGATGAAGGACGAGCAGGCCCCCCTGCCGGCGACGCTGGTCGATCGGTTGCGCGTCCACCGCGGCGCCATCGCGGCGCTCTACGCGGAAGGGACGCTATGATACGGGCCGGCGCGGCGCTTGCCGGGGCGATCGGCCTCGGCGCCGCCGTACCCGGCGGCGGTCCCGCCGCCGCCCAGTTGTCGCAATTGTCGGGCCTGCTCGGCAAGGGCGAGGCCACGATCACCATCACGCCGGAGGCGCTGGCCAAGCTGTGCATCTGGACCGACAAGGTCAGCGGCACCAAGCTCGTCTATTCGAGCGGAGCGTCGCAATGCTTCAACGGCCGGAACTTTCAATGCAAGGGAAACCAGTGGGTCGAAATGAAGGGTCGTTTCGATAGCCCTTGCGACGCGGACGCCCGCAACGCCGCCATGTCCGTTCCCAAAACGAAGTGACGAAAAAGTCGAAACGGGATATCGGACCCGTGGGTTTTGCCATGCTTCCGTTGCGTTCCGGCTTGATGTATATAGCCTCGGGCTGAAGGCGCGACGGTCGCGCCGCCCCGACCGACAGAAGCCAAGATCAGTTTTATTCCAATGCGTTGGATGGGTGTCCGAGTGGTTTAAGGAACCGGTCTTGAAAACCGGCGAGGGTGCAAGCTCTCCGTGGGTTCGAATACCACCCCATCCGCCACTTCAGTCCCTGAGTGGGCACTGAATTTACGCCATTTTTTCCGGTCAGCACCTGTAGCAGCCGGGACTTCGATCCCATGATGCGGACCTCGCCATCTGCGACCTCAACGCGCTGGGCGAGCGCGCGAAGATGGTCCCGGCGATAACCACCCCCTTCAAGGCGGATATGCCGCCGCGCGGTTTCGGCGAAGGTGCGCACCATCTGCGGGGTAACGGCCTTGCTGCCGGAGTTCTCAAGCATGGCCTGGGCGCGCTCGGCATCAGCCTTCGCCTGATCGCGGATGGCCTTGAGGCCGTCGATGCGATCCTTGAGCGCCGGGTCGTCCAGGTTGGCGACGCCCGCCTCGATGGCGTCGTAGAGGCGCTTGAGCCGGGCTTCCGATTCCGCTGCGCGCCTGTTCAGCTCGGCGATGTGCTCGCGCTGGCGGTCGGATCGCTCCTGCCGCCGGTCGAGCACCATGGCGAGGATCGTTTCCAGCCGGTCGGGCTGGAGGAGGCGTTCCTCCAGATGGCTGGCGACAAGATCGTCCAGCTTATCCATCGGTACGGCCATGCCCTCGCAAGCGGTCGGTCCCTGCCGGGCTTTCATGGAACAGGCGTAGTAACGATAGCGCCCGCCCTTGCCGGTTCGGATGGTCATGGCGCCGCCGCACTTGGCGCAGTGGATCAGGCCGGTAAGAAGGGTTGGGCCGCTGATGACGGCGGATGGCGTCACGGTGGGATGTCGGGCCTTGAGTAGCGCCTGCACCGCGTCGAATGTCTCGCGGTCGATGAGGGGCGGGACAGGCACGACGACGATCTCGCTGACAGGTTTCAGCTCTTTGGACTTGGCCCGCTTGTTGAACTCATGCTCGCCCATATAGGTGCGGCGGGTCAGGATGCGGTGGACTTGGCCGATGCCCCAACGGCCTCCGTCGCGCGTGAAGATACGGTTGCGGTTCAGGTGGCTGACGATGTTCTTCACGCCCATCTGGCCCTTGGAGCCGTCGCCGTGGAGCGCGAGCCGGTAGATCAGGCGCACCGTTTCGGCGTGGAGCGGG
>JAATGN010000014.1 GCA_015654615.1 Rhodospirillales bacterium | reverse complement strand
GCGATTATCTCTCAACAGGCCCTTAGGGCGGCCATAGAGGCCGCGGCCATTGTTCCCGCGGCCAAGCTCGCGTAGGCGCGTGCCCGGCGAGGGACATCAAGAAAAGCTGGTTCTTGCTGCCGATTTAAGGCATCGCGCTCTGGACTCGCTGTCATTGTTCGCCGCGCCGAACGGCCCGTGCCGATGAAACCCGTTATCGCGCCGGCCGAAGCTCTCTATAACGATCGAATCAGAGGAGACATGGCATGACCGATATCAGCAGGGCCGGGACCTTCACGCTCGGCGGGCGCACCGTGAAGCGCCTCGGTTACGGGGCGATGCAGCTCGCCGGACCGGGCGTGTTCGGGCCGCCGAAGGATCGCGCCGGCGCGCTTGCCGTGCTGCGCGCGGCGGCGGCGGCCGGGGTGAACCATATCGACACCAGCGACTTCTACGGGCCGCACATCACCAACCAGCTTATCCGCGAGGCGCTCCACCCCTATCCGGGCGATCTGGTCATCGTCACCAAGATCGGCGCGCGGCGGGGCGAAGACGGTTCGTGGAATCCGGCGTTCGCGACCGAGGATTTGACGCGGGCGGTGCACGACAACCTGCGCAATTTGGGCGTGGACGTGCTCGACATCGTCAATCTGCGCCTGATGTTCGACATCCACGGCCCCGCCGAGGGCTCGATCGAGGCGCCGCTGACGGCGCTTGCCGAACTCCAGCGGCAAGGGCTGGTCCGCCACATCGGCCTCAGCAACGTGACGGCCCGGCAGATCGCCCAGGGACGCGGCATCGCGGATATCGTCTGCGTGCAGAATCAGTACAATCTCGCCCACCGGCACGACGACGATCTGATCGACGAACTGGCCGCCGCCGGGATCCCTTACGTGCCGTTCTTTCCGCTCGGCGGCTTCACGCCGCTGCAGGCGACCGAGCTCAGCGACGTCGCCGCACGCTGCGGCGTGACGCCGATGCAGGTGGCGCTCGCCTGGCTGCTGCGCCGCGCCGCCAACATCCTGTTGATCCCCGGCACCGCGTCGCTTGACCATCTGCGGGAAAACCTCGGCGCCGCCGAATTCGAATTGCCGCAGGACGCCATGGCCGTACTCGACCGGATCGGAACGAAGGACGGGGCGCCCTGACCACCGGCTAAAGCTCCGGGTGGCGATGGCGGACATCGCTTGCCGATTCGAGCAACGAGGCCAGATGCAGCACGGTCGATTCGGCGAACCACCTGGAGACCAGCTGGACCCCGATCGGCAGTCCTTCGCCGCTGGTGCCGAAGCGCAGCGACATCGCGGGAAGCCCCGTCAAATTGAAAGGGCACGGTCGCGCGCATGATCTGCCTGAAGGGCACCGTTTCGCCGTTGACGACATATTCGGAAAGACCATGCGGCGGCGCCGGAATCGGCGTCACGGGACAGAGCAGCGCATCATATCGCTGGAAATAATCGGCGAAGGCGTCCTTGAGCCGCTCCGTGGCCTGTTCGGCCGCCACATAGTCGCCCGGCGTGGAATCCGGCGTTGCAAGAAGCTTCGCGACGATTTTGTAAACCTCCGATTCGTGGCCGGCGGCCTGCCGTTTGAAGCAGGGTTTGGTCTCCAGGATGTGAAGCTTGGAATACAGATCCAGGCCGTCGTTCTCCTCGAGCGCCGGAAGACGAACCGGCTCGACGATGCAGCCCAGGCCTTGCAGGGCCCGCGCCGCCGCCTCCACCGTCGCGGCGACATCGGGCGCCACCGGACCGAAACCCGGCGCCACCAGCCACCCGACCCGGAGCGGACGATCCGGCTGCGTTCCCACGCCGGCATCGAAGCCGACCGGACTCGTCGCATAGCCGTCGATGCCGTCCGGTCCCGCCAGGATCGCGTAGGCCAGGGCAATATCGCGGACGCTTCGGGCCATCGGGCCGACATGCCAGAAGCGCCGCGGCACCCGCGGCCAGTGCCCCGTCGCGGGGATGCGCCCATGCGTGGCCTTGAGCGCGGCGATGCCGGTGTGGGCCGCCGGGCCGCGCAGCGAAAAGGCGACATCGCTGCCGATCCCGATGGGCGACAGGCCCGCCGCGATCGCCGCCGCCTCCCCGCCGCTCGATCCACCGGGCGTGCGGTCGAGATTCCACGGATTGCTGGTCCGTCCCGTCAACAGATTGTCGGTCTCCGGTGCGTAGGAGAACTCGGGCAGGTTGGTCTTGGCGATCAGGATCGCGCCGGCCCTTTTGAAACGCGCGACGCTGGTCGCATCCGTCCGCGGAATGCGGCCCTTGAAGATGGGGGAACCACGTTGCGTCGGCACGCCGGCGGTGTCGAGCGCATCCTTGACGGTGAACGGAACTCCATGCAAAGGGCCGAGCCTGGCTCCGCTCATCACCTCCGCTTCGGCGGTCCTTGCCGCCGCGACAGCCTGCTCGGCGGCGAGCGTGACGATGGCGTTCAGCCTTGGATCGGCCGCGGCGATCCGATCGAGGTGCGTCTTGACGATCTCGACGGGAGAAAGCCGCCTGGACCGGATCAGCGCGGCCAGCTCCGTCGCATCCGCATAAGTCATGTCCCGAACCTCCAAAAGGGATTTTCATCGAACGGCGGCAGCGGGCGCCCGTTCATGCCGTCAGACGCGCCAGGTCTCCGGGGAGAATGGTCTGGCCGCTGCGGTTCCTGACCGCCGGCCGGGCGGCGACCTTGTCGCGCCAGGCCGGGAGCGCGGTCAGCTCCGGCGCCATCGGCAGAGCGGCGACGTCGGCGAAAAGCAGACTGATATAGAGCGTGATGTCCGGCATCGAAAAGGCCTGGCCGGCGACGAACGGCTGGCGCCGAAGCAACGCGTCGAAATAGGGCAGCCCGCGAAGGGCCGCGGCGCCGCGGCGCTTTCCCCATTCGTGACGACCCGGCCAGTCCGGCATCCGGTAAGGGGCCAGCCGTTTCCCGAGCCCGGGCGTGCCGTAATGGAAATAGTCGTCGAGGGGTTCGAGGAACAGCATCTCGACGCGGCGCTGCATCATATGGATGACGGCTTTCTCGCGGGCTGTTCTGCCCGTCAGGATGGGGCTGCCGTCAAGATTGTCGAGATATTCGGTGATCGCCGTCGATTCGGAAATCAGCAGCCCGTCCTCCAGTTCAAGAACGGGAATCTTCCCGATCGGATTCATGGCCAGGAAGGCGCTTTGCTTCTGCTCGGCGCCGATCAGGTCGACGCTCACGAACTCGACCCGATCCTCGAGCCCCTTCTCGGCCAGAACGATACGGATACGGGCGGTGTTGGGCGCTCCGTCGCGGTCGTATATTCTCATCCTTCACCTATCTACCTGTCACTTGGTAGGTAACGAATATGGCTTTCCATCGGCCCCGTCAACGTCTATCTATCACTTGGTTGAAACGGAGCGGTGCGACGATGTCGGAAACACGCGAGGCAATCCTGGCGGCGGCCCGAACGAGGGCGCAGGCCCACGGCTACAGCGGCCTGAACTTCCGCGATCTGGCGGCGGAGGTCGGCATCAAGAGCGCCAGCATCCATTATCACTTCCCGACCAAGGCCGATCTCGGCGCGGCGCTCGCCAGGCGCTATTGGGAAGATTCCGCAGCCGAGCTGGAGGCTCTGCGGGGCGAATTTCCCGATCCCGCCAGCGCCTTGCGGAAATATCCCGAGGTTTTCCGCAAGGCGCTGGCCAACGACAACCGCATGTGCATGTGCGGCTTCATGGCCGCCGAATACGACGACCTGCCGGCGGCGGTCAAGGCGGAGGTGAAGGCCTTTGCCGACGTCCATGTGGCCTGGCTGGCGAAGGTCCTGTCTTCCGCCGATGGCCGCGCCGATGCCGACACCGCGAAGGAGCGGGCCCGCGCCATCTTCGCCGCCATCGGCGGCGCGCAACTGATGGCGCGGAGCCGCGCCGATATCGCCCTCTTCGATGCGATCGTCGAAAGTTATCGCCGCGTCGGCCTCCTCCCCGGTTGAGGGATGCCGGTCGCGGGCGAGCGGCGCGAAAAATCTTAAGACTTTTCCGGCATTGCAACTCAAGATACCGGCGAGCAGCAAACAGAGTGCATCGGCAGGTATGAAATCCACCTCCGGCATCTTATTTCTCGATATTGAGACGTCTCGGGATGGGCGCCTGTTCCAGGTTGGCGCCGTCCTGGACGATCGGCAGTTCCGGTGGCATGCCGACAAGCCGAAAAGCGGCGCCCTGACCCCGGAACTCGACGATTTTGCCCGCGACGCCACGGCGGTGGCCGGGCACAACCTGCTCGAGCATGATTTGCCGGTTCTCGACCGGCTGTTTCCCGGTCTGGCGATATCGAAGCTTCCGGCGATCGACACCTTGCTGCTGTCGCCGCTGGCCTTTCCCGCCAATCCGTATCACCGCCTGGTCAAAGACTACAAGCTGGTCCGCGACACGGTGAACGATCCCGTCGCCGATGCCGCCCTGGCGCGGCGCCTGTTCGAAGAACAGATCGAGGCGTTTCAGGCCCAGTCGCCGGACTTGCTGGCGCTCTACGGCTATTGCTTTGCCGGAAGCGACCTGGGGCATGGTGCGGGGCCAGCCATGGCCGGCGTCTTCGCCGGCTTGAGCGGCAGGGTCTTGACGCGGCCGGCCGAGGCCCTGTCGGCATGGTTGGGATTGGGCGGCGAATTGGCCTGCGGCTCGGCCTTGCGACGGCTGACGGCGTCGTCGTTCGGCGAAGCTGGCCGCTTGCTGCCGCTGGCCTATGCGCTCGTCTGGCTGCACGTTGCCGGGGACGATTCCGTTCTGCCGCCTTGGGTGCGGCGCCGGGTTCCCCGCGTGGTCGAATTGCTGAAGGCGTTGCGCGACAAAGCCTGCGGCGACCCGCATTGCGTCTATTGCCGCCATATTCACGATGCCTTGCCGCTGCTCAAGCGGCATTTCGATTATGACGCGTTCCGGCCGGAACCCGCGGCGCCCGATGGCGCCAGTCTCCAACAGCGGATCGTCGAGGCCGGGATGCGCGACGAATCCCTGCTCGCCATCCTGCCCACCGGCGGCGGAAAATCGCTCTGTTTCCAGCTTCCCGCCCTGGCCCGCTTCGCCCGGCGGGGCACGCTGACGATCGTCGTCTCGCCCCTTCAGGCCTTGATGAAAGACCAGGTGGAAAACCTCGAGCGCAAAACCGGCTCGACCGCCGGCGCGGCGCTGTACGGGTTGCTGACGCAGCCCGAGCGAATGGCCGCACTCGAACGCATCCGCCTGGGCGGGGTGGGATTGCTGTATCTGTCGCCGGAACAATTGCGCAACAGATCCACCCGCGCCGCCCTCGCCCAACGCGAAATCGGCTGCTGGGTGTTCGATGAGGCGCATTGCCTTTCGAAATGGGGGCATGATTTCCGGCCCGACTATCTCTACGCGGCGCGATTCATCAAAGAGGAAGCGCCGGCCCCGGTGGCCTGCTACACGGCGACGGCCAAGACGGAAGTCATCACCGAGATCCGGGACGTCTTCCGGGCCGAATTGAATCAGGAGCTCACGTTATTCCAGGGCGGCGTCGAACGTCCCAATCTCGGCTTCTCGGTCCATTCCGTCGTGGAGCGAGAGAAAGTCGAGGCCATTCTCGGACTGCTGGCCGCCCACCTCCAACCCGACGATCCCGCTTCCTGCGCCATCGTCTATTGTCGCACCCGCCGTCGCACCCAGGAGATGGCCGAGGTGCTGATTCGCCACGGCTGGTCGGCCGACTATTTCCACGGCGATCGCAAACCCGCCGACAAGATAGCCGTCCAGGAGGGATTTGCCGCCGGCCGCCTCCAGGTGGTCTGCGCCACCAACGCCTTCGGCATGGGGATCGACAAGGATTGTGTCCGGCTGGTCGTGCATGCCGATATCCCCGGCTCGCTGGAGAATTATCTGCAGGAGGCCGGGCGCGCCGGACGGGACCGGCAGCCTGCCCATTGCGCCTTGCTGTACGCGACCAGGGATGTCGACGAACAATTCAAGCTGACGGCCCGATCGGAGCTGACCCACAGGGACATCGTGCAGATCCTGCGGGGAATTCGCGCCGCCGCCAAGCGAATTGGCCGGACCGAGGTCGTCCTCACCGCCGGCGAACTGCTGGGCGAAGACGGCGTGGAGACCAGCTTCGAAGCGCGGGATGCCATGGCCGACACCAAGGTCAAAAGCGCGGTGGCCTGGCTGGAGAAGGCCGACCTGGTGGAACGCAACCTCAACGATACCCGCGTGGCGCCCGGACGGCCGCTCCTCGATTCGATGACGGCGTTCGAAGCCAGGACGGCCAAGCTGGGGCTCGCCGACAAGGCGCTGCGCCGTTGGCGGGAAATCTACCGGACGCTCATCGCCGCCGTGGCCGATCCCGACATGGAACAAAGCCTGTCGACCGATCATCTGGCCTACCTGCCGTCGGTACGGGAAGACGATAAAGCGGCCGAAGACGCCTCCCACCGCGTTCTGACGATCCTGGGAGAGATGGCGACCCATGGGCTGGTCGATGGCGGATCGGCCCTCACGGCGCTCGTCAAGCCGATCGGCCTGATGAAGACCCTTGAGCAATTGCAGGCGATGGAAGCCGACCTGGTCGATCTGCTGCGCGAAGCCGCGCCGGAGGGCGAGCGCATTCAGATCGGCTTGCGGCTGGCCAGCCAGAAGCTGCGGAGCCTCGGCCACGAGTCGGGAACCCCCGAAGTGGTGCGCCGCATCCTCAAGACACTCGATCAGGGCGAACGTTCCACTTTGGGCTGGCTCAGCCGGGTCAAGCTGCTGCCGATCGGCCAAGGCCATTTCTGGCTCTCGTTGCTCGGTGATTGGCGCGAGGTCGTCGACGCCATGCGGCGCCGACATGCGCTGGGCAGCCGCCTCCTCGCCGCCTTGACGGACAAGACGCGCGGCGGGGACGGGCGGCTGGCGCAGGCGGTGGTGAAGTTCACCCTGGAAGAACTGACACGGGTGGTAAAGGACGACATCGCTCTTGCCGCGGAACTGTCCGACCCCATGGCTTCGGTGCAATCCGTGCTCATCACCCTGCACGACTGGAAGGTGATCACTCTACAGCAGGGCCTGGCGATCTTCCGTCAGGCGATGACCATCGATCTGCCCCAGGCGGCCGGCCGAAGACAGTACACGCAGACCAATTATGAACCCCTGGCGCGGCACTACGAGGCGCGGACCCTGCAAATCCATGTGATGGAGCGATACGCCTGCCTCGGCCTGGCCGACATCCACGCCGCCCAGACCTTTGCCTCCGACTATTTCAGCCTGACGGAGGCGGCCTTCGCCGCCAGGCATCTGCGCGGTCGCGAAACCGATTTCGGCCGCCCGCTCCGCACGGAAATGTTCGCCCGTATCGTCACCGACCTCCGCAACGCCGGCCAGCAGGCCATCGTCACCGCACCGGCCGACCGGAATGTCCTGGTCCTTGCAGGCCCCGGATCCGGAAAGACGCGCGTCATCGTCCACCGCGCGGCATATCTTCTGCGGGTGCAGCGAGTGGCGCCACGAGCCCTGTTGATCCTCTGCTTCAATCGGTCGGCCGCGCTATCGATCCGCCAACGCCTGCGCGACCTCATCGGCGACGAAGCGGCGCAGGTGGATGTCTATACATACCACGCGCTGGCCATGCGTCTGATGGGAGCGTCCTTCGAGGGCGTGGCGCGCGGCGAGGAATTCGACAAGGCCCTTGCCTCGGTCATCCCCGACGCGGTGGCGATGCTTACCGGACAGCGAATCGTTCCCGGGCTGGACGCGGACGAGGTCCGCGATCACTTGCTCTCGCATTACCGCTATCTGTTGATCGACGAATATCAGGACATCAATGCCGATCAATATGATCTGGTCTCGGCCGTTGCCGGTCGCACCGAGAGCGACGCCGACGCTCGGATCGCCTTGATGGCGGTCGGCGACGATGACCAGGCGCTGTATGGTTTCCTCGGCGCCGATGTCGGTTTCATCGGCCGGTTCGAAGCCGATTACGGCGCCCAACGGCACTATCTGGTCGAGAACTTCCGCTCGAGCCGGGCCATCATCGCCGCCGCCAATGCCCTGATCGCCCACAACGGCACGCGCATGAAGCACGACCACCCCATCTCCATCGATCACGCCCGGGCGAATGAAGCGGCGGGCGGCGCCTGGCAGGGTCTCGACCCCGTGGCCCAGGGCCGCGTGCAGATCCTCAAGGTGGCGGATGCGGCGCATCAGGTCATCGCCGTCCTCGACGAATTCCGCCGCATGACGACCTTGGATCCGGACATCGAGCCGTCCAAAGTCGCCCTGCTGGCGCCGACCCACGAGGATCTGCGGCTCCTGCAAATGTTCTGCGCCCGCCAGGGTTTGCCGGTGACGATCGGCAGTGAAGCGCCGGGCTTCTCCCTCGTTCGCCTGCGGGAGGTCCGGGTTCTGCTCGACCTGGTCAAATCCGACGGCGACCTCTCTCATTCCGCAGCAACGGAGATGATCGCAAGGGAAGCCTTGGCACGGCCATCACCCTGGTGGTCGCTGGTGGATTTTCTTCTCGCCGAATGGCGGTTCACCCTGGGCGAAGGCCCCTGCGCAACCGGCGTGGTCCGCGAGCTTCTTTACGAAAGCCTGACGCAGATGCGCCGCGACCGACCGCCGGGCCAGGGTCTCTATCTTTCGACCCTGCATGGCGCCAAGGGCCTGGAGTTTCCCCATGTGTTCCTCCTCGACGGCCATTGGGCCAAAGGAAAGAACATCGCCGAACAGGAGGAACTGCGGAGGCTCTTCTACGTCGGCATGACGCGGGCCCGACAAACGCTGACGATCATCGAGCGGCAGGACGCGCGCCATCCGCTCCTGGCCCATCTCGCGGACCGTACCGTCAAGCGCGTCGCGCCCGGCGACGGAAAATCCGTTCAGCCTTTGGCCGAGCAGAGAGCGTGCGTTCTTTCGCTCGAACACCTTTTCCTCGATTACGCGGGACGCCGGGCACCCGACAGCATGGTTCACCGCCGTATCGCGGCATTGCGTCCGGGAGACGCGCTCATGCTCGCCTTCCCGCCGAAACGACCGGCGGAACTGCGGACAATGGACGGCGAGGTCGTCGGCCTGCTCTCGGCAAAAGGAACGCTGCACTGGCGGGACTTGTCCGCCAGCCTTCGGAAGGTCAGACTTCATGCCGTCATCCGACGGTTCCCGGAAGACAGCAAAGAGCTTTTTCGCGACAGGCTGCGCGTCGAGTCGTACGACGTTCTGATTCCGGAGGTCTGGTGGCAAGCGGCACCCGCAAGCGGCGCGAATTCGATCCAGGAAGCAATGCCGGCATGGCGGTCGCCGCCACGCTCGGAGGCATCTTCCTGAAGTCCATGGAGGGAATTTTATGTCGATCCTTTTTGAACCGACCGTCATCAGGGGCATGCAGCTGGCCAACCGATTCGTCCGTTCCGCCACCTACGAGGGAATGGCCACCACCGACGGGAAATCGACCGACCGGCTGACCGACACGATGGCCGAGCTTGCGGCGGGCGGCGTCGGCCTCATCATCAGCGGGCACTGCTATGTCAGCCCGGAGGGACAGGCCGGTGCGTGGCAGTTGGGCATTGCCGACGAGTCCGCTCTGCCGGGGCTGACCCGGATGGCCGCGGCGGTCCATCGTCGCGGCGGGAAAATCGCCTTGCAACTGGCTCATGCCGGCGCGCACGCCAAGCCGGGGGACGCGGGAGTGCAGCCCGCCGGGCCGTCGGCGCTTTACAAAGACGATGCCCCCTTCTGCCGCGAGATGACCCGCGACGATATCTCCCGGGTGGTCGAGGCGTTCGCCCGAGGGGCGGACCGGGCCAAGCGCGCCGGCTTCGACGCCGTCCAGATTCACGCCGCCCACGGCTATCTTCTGAGCCAGTTCCTCTCACCATGCTCGAACCGTAGAACGGACGATTATGGCGGGCCCCTGGCAAACCGCGGACGCGCCGCGCTGGAGGTCGTGCGTGCCGTGCGGCAGGCGGTCGGCAGCGACTATCCGGTGCTGATCAAGGTGAATTCCGAGGACTTCATCGAGGGAGGGTTCTCGGTCGAGGACATGCTCGAATTGTCGGCGCTGTTGGAGCAGGCGGGCATCGATGCGATCGAAATGAGCGGCAGCACGCTCGACAAGGCCAGCCGGTATCCGGTGTCCCGTCTTGGGGCCTCCAGGGAAAACAGGGGATACTACCAAGAGGCGGCGCGGCGTTTTAAGCGGCAAACCAAAGTGCCGCTCATGCTGGTTGGCGGACTGCGCACCGTGGACGCGGCCGAGGATCTGGTGGCCGGCGGGATCACCGATTACATCGCGCTATGCCGGCCGTTGATTTGCGAACCCGGCCTCGTCAATCGCTGGAAGTCGGGGGACACCGCAAAGTCTCTTTGCGTTTCGGACAACCGATGCTTCAAACCGGCCCTGTCCGGCGAAGGGGTGCGCTGCCTCTTTTTGGAAGAAAGAACGACGCGGGAGGACGGGAGAGGCATCACCGCCGCAAGCTGAGGGCCTCCGTCGGCAGCGCCTCGCGACTGCGTCTCGAGGCGAGATGTGTGGTCCCTCTACTGGAACATGCCATCTGAAATGACATATTCCAGTAGAGTCCATGCGATGCCTTCGCCTCCGGCTTCGGCAGGCTCAAGCGCCGCTCGAGCCGGGTGGCATGCGAAACGTGCCACTGGACGCCAGGAGGTGAGAGATTGACCGATTCATCCGATTACGTGCCGCCGAAGGTCTGGACCTGGGACACGGCGAAAAGCGGCAGCGCCGTTACCAGTCTCAACCGGCCGATCGCCGGTGCGACGCATGAGAAGGCGCTGCCGATCGGCCGCCATCCGCTGCAGCTCTATTCCCTGGCGACGCCCAATGGTCAGAAAGTCACCATTTTGCTGGAGGAACTGCTGGCGCTCGGCCATAGCGGCGCGGAGTACGACGCCTGGCTGATCAAGATCGGCGACGGCGACCAGTTCGGCAGCGGCTTCGTCAAGGTCAACCCCAACTCAAAGATCCCGGCGCTGCTGGACCGTAGCGGCTCGACGCCGATCCGCGTGTTCGAGACCGGCTCGATCCTGCTCTACCTCGCCGAGAAGTTCGGCGCGTTCCTGCCGAAGGAGGCGGGCGCGCGCGCCGAATGCCTGTCGTGGCTGTTCTGGCAGATGGGCAGCGCCCCCTATCTCGGCGGCGGGTTCGGCCATTTCTATGCCTACGCGCCGACCAAGATCGAATACGCCATCGACCGGTTCGCCATGGAGACGAAGCGCCAGCTCGACGTGCTCGACCGCCGCCTCGCCGAGAGCGCCTATCTCGCCGGCCCGGCCTACACCATCGCCGACATCGCCGTGTTCCCCTGGTATGGCGGGCTGGCCAGAGGCTGGCAGTATGGGGCGGCGGAATTCCTCTCGGTGCAAGACTACAGGAATGTCCAGCGCTGGGCCGAGGCCATCCTCGAGCGGCCGGCGGTGAAGCGCGGGCGCATGGTCAACCGCACCAGCGGCGAGCCGTCCGAGCAGCT
>JAATGN010000144.1 GCA_015654615.1 Rhodospirillales bacterium | reverse complement strand
TCATGTCCCGCTCACAGGCCGAGACATTTAAAATTCCCCGCTACGCCTGGGACCGGATCGCAAACGCCATGGCTTACGCCCGATAGACCCGCTGCACGGCGACTAGACAAAAGCCGTTTTTCGATAAAGTCGAGCTTAGGGCCTGGGACGGAATAACCGCACCAGGCCCTTGAGCCCGAGCGGCGCCTGAGCCCGGGCGGCGGACGCCGGGGCCACGAAGGTTCCCTTTATGCCGCAAAATTGATCGTCGACGTGACCTTATCCAGCCGCGTCGACAACCCGCCCGTGTTCTCGTCTCGGTCGATCAGCCCCAACTCGGCCAGGACCACCACATCCTCATGGACACGCTTCACATCCCGCCCAAGCGCGCGAGCAAGAGCCCGCACACTCACCGCCGGCTCGCGGCGAAGATGGCGGATCAAATCATAGCGTTTCGGCGTCATGACGGCGGAGAAGGCCCGCCAATCGACAAACGAAACCTTTTGTGCGGCGGAACCACGCTTGTCGGCCGCATGCGCCTTCCAGGCCTTACCAAATTCGGCCAGCGCTTCACGCAAAGTCGTTCCGATTTCTATTTCAAGCTTTGCCATTGGCCAACCTCCACGCTTCGACGGCGCTTGCAAAATCCTCCAGCAACGGATCGATGCCACGGAACGCGTAAGCGGTTTCGCTCGCTTCGTCATGCCGGTGATCACCCTTGCCGCGTTCATTGTCGAACCCGATGATTCTCGCCCCATCGACGATGTAGACCAGCCGATATTCATAGCTATGCTCAGACGGCGGGACCGGTTCGGGAACCTCCCAGACGACGCCTTCGACAAAATCATTGGCGCCGAACGCATAGGCGAAGCGTGCGATCTCTGTCGCTTTCATGTAGGCATATTCCGCCAACATATCGTTGGCGTCAATTGCCATCATTCAAGCCATACGGATCGGGAATGGATGCGCTGCGCGGTTCCATTGATGTCACGGCGGGCGATGTCACGGGGCTCAGACGTCCGCCCTCCCGCGTCAGCCATTCGGCTGGGGACCGGACAGAACCTCACGCGCCGCGACATAGCCGCAACGGAGACACCGTTCCACCCTCTCGACGAGCGGCCGGCCGTCCTTGCCCGGCCGGGTCTCGCGGCCCACCACGAAATTGCAGCCGCCCACGCAAAGGATGGCATCGTTTTCATCGTCGTCCTGCATGAAAGGCAAGATGGGGATCGACCGGCGTCCCGACAACCGGGAGAAAACGCCCGATCGAGGCCGAGTCGCTTGAGCGACGCCCCGGGACGGCTGCGATACAATGAAGAATGCCTTCAAAGATTTTGAAGGTATTCTGTCTAATTGGCGGTCCCTTTGTGGCGCAAGATGAATCCGTGCCCCTCGCGTGTTCGCATTCCTCACGGGCTTTGAGAGAAAGTTCATGGCAGACGATCATGGAGGATGGGACTCCCCGTCCGCTTGTTGCGAAAAGCACGCGGACGAAACGCTCGCGGAAGCGCCCGTTCGCCGATCGGCGGTATCGCGGCGCGCCTTCATCAAAGGGGTGATCGCCTGCGGCATGGCGGCGTCGGCGACCGGCTACCTGTTCCGCGGTTCCGTCGTTTCCGCCGCCGCTACCCGGCCGAGCGGCGGCTCGGAAAGACTGGTCACCCTGACGGTCAACGGCGTGAAGCGGCGCGTCGACGTCCTGCCCCAGGAAACGCTGCTGCATACCTTGCGCGGCAAGCTCGGGCTGACCGGCGCCAAGATCGGTTGCGACCATGGCGAATGCGGCGCCTGCACGGTGCTGATCGACGACGTGGCGGTCTATGCCTGCAGCACGCTGACCCACCGGGTCCGCCAGCGGCGGATCACCACCATCGAGGGGCTGGAGGGGCCGCACGGCGAATTGCACAAGGTGCAGAAAGCCTTCATCGAGGAACTCGCGCCGCAATGCGGATTCTGTACGCCCGGGCAGATTCTGTCGGCGGTGGCCCTGCTCAAGGTCAATCCCAAACCGTCGATCGAAGAGGTCCGGGCGGCGATGTCGGGCAATCTCTGTCGCTGCGGCGCCTATAACAATTATCTCAAGGGCGTGATGCGCGCCGCGGCGGAGGCCTGACATGGCTTATCGATTGCTGGGCAAGAACTTCACGCCGCCGGACGTGCGGGCCAAGGTCACCGGCCGGGCCAAATTCGTCGACGATTTCCAAATCGAGGGCACGCTCCACTGCAAGCTGCTGCTCAGTCCGCTGCCCCATGCCAGGGTCAAGGCGATCCGCGCCGAGGCGGCGCTGAAGATGCCCGGGGTGGTCGCGGTCCTCACCGCCGCCGAACTGCCGGTCCGGCCGGCCGGCAGCAATCCCTTGCTGACCGACGAGCCGACCTTCGTGGGGGCGCCCATTCTCGCCGTGGCCGCCGTCGATGAATTGACCGCGGCCGAGGCCAT
Organism: Rhodospirillales bacterium; assembly: GCA_015654615.1. GTDB lineage: Bacteria > Pseudomonadota > Alphaproteobacteria > Rhodospirillales > Magnetospirillaceae > Telmatospirillum. Next base: position 3,884 of record JAATGN010000144.1, on the reverse strand, counting down.
CGAGAAGATCGAGGTCGATCTCGATCCGCTGCCCTTCACCTTCGATCCGCTGGCCAGCCTGGCGCCGCAGGGACCGAATGCCCGCAGCGACGGCAATGTCGGCGGAATCGCCGGCCAGTTGCGGACCATCAAGTGGACCGAGAGCGATTTCGCCGCCGCCGGCGAGGGTCGGCTGCCCGAGGGCGAGCCGCTCGAGTCCTGGCAGTACGGCGACCTGGAGGCCGGCTTCCGCGACGCCAGGCTGGTGGTGGACGAAAGCTTCGTCACCGCCAGCGTGCCCCATCATGCGCTGGAAAGCCACTCCGCCCTGGCCTATTGGCAGAACGGCAAATGCATCGTCCACGGCTCGGCGCAAAGCCATACTTTCCTGGTGCCCCAACTGGCCGAGCTGATCGGCATCGATCCGGCCGACCTGGTGTTCGTCGGGGAATATTGCGGCGGCGGCTTCGGTTCCAAGGGCGTGGCCTATCCGTCGATGGCGCTGCCCGCCCATATGGCCAGGAAGACCGGCCGGCCGGTGATGCTGCGGCTCAGCCGCAGCGACGAATATTTTCTCGGCTTCGCCCGCCACGGCTTCCAGGGACGCATCAAGATGGGCTTCAATGCCGACGGACGCATCGCGGCGGCCGACATCTTCGTGGTCCAGGACAACGGCGGGGTGGTCGGCTCCAACGACTATCGCGCCGCCGGCGAAATGATGGCCGTCGCCTATCATCCCCTGGCGTTGCGCTGGCGCGGCATTCCGGTCTTCACCAATACGCCGCCCTGCTCGGCGATGCGCGGTCCCGGCCAGAACCAGGCCGCGGCGGCCATCGAGCCGATCCTCGACAAGGCGGCCCGGCAGTTGGGCCTCGACCGCGTCGCCATCCGCCGGGTGAACGCCCCGGAGAACGGGGCGGCGTTCGGGCCCAAGGGCGAGACGATGACCAGCGCCTATCTCAAGGACGCCCTCGACCAGGGAGCCAGGACCTTCGGCTGGGACGAGCGGATCAAGCGGAGCGGCCGGCGGCAGGACGGCAGGATCGTCGGCGTCGGCGTCGGCCAGGGCTTTCACTCGGCCGGCTTCAGCGGATATGACGGGCTGCTGCGGATCACCCCGGACGGCAAGCTGCACGTCCACACCGGGGTGGGCAACCTCGGCACCTATTCCTATGCCTCGACCAGCCGGGTCGCCGCCGAGGTCCTGGGGTCGAGCTGGGACAATCTGGTGATCGAACATGGCGATTCGCGTCGCGGCCTGCCGTGGAACTCGGTTCAGGCCGGCAGTTCGACCATCTTCACCGAATCCCGGACGAATTACGTCGCGGCGCAGGACGCCAAGCGCAAGCTGCTGGAAATCGCCGCGATGGACCTGGGCGGCGGCGCGGACGATTACGAACTGGCGAACGAACGGGTGGTCAGCAAGGCCGACCCGGCCAAATCGATGACCTTCGCCAAGGCGGCCCAGCGGGCCATCGCCCTGGGCGGCGCCTACAGCGGCCGCGAACTGCCGGACGACATCCACCCGATCACCCGGCGGGCGGCCGCCTCCCTGGCCGGGACCGGCCTGATCGGCGTGGCCAAGGACACCCTGCCCAAGACCGGCCTGGTCCCGGGCCTGTGCGCCGCCTTCGTCGAGGTGGCGCTGGACGTCGAGACCGGCGCGGTGGCCATTCGCGATCTGCTGGTGGTGTCGGATGCCGGGATCGTCATGCACCCGCAGGGAATCGACACGCAGATCAAGGGCGGCGCCATCATGGGACTGGGATTCGCCCGCTTCGAGCACCGCGTCTACGACCCCAGGAACGGACTGCCGGCCAATGTCGGTCTTTACCAGACCAAGCAGCCGTCCTGGCTGGACGTGCCGCCGAACATCGGGACGGCCACCGTCGACCGGCCGGAACCCGACAACCCGTTCGGCATGAAGGGGGTCGGCGAACCGCCGACCGGCGCCACCGCGTCGGCCATTCTCTGCGCCATTTCCGACGCGCTGGGCGGCCGGCTCTTCAACCGCGTCCCGATCACTCTCGACATGATCGTCGATGCGCTGGCCGACCGGCAGCCGCCCCACCGGCCGCTGCAGGTCCATACGGTCTGAAAAGAGCGATGCCATGATCATTCGGGACATCATGCCGGCCTTCGAACTGTACCAGCCGGTCCACCGCCGGGATGCCTTCGCCCTCTTCGAGCGCTTCGGAGAGGGGGCCTGGAAACTGGCCGGCGGCAACGACAGCCTGAGCTGGTTCAAGGATCGGGTGAAACGGCCGCAGGCGGTCATCGATCTCGGCCTCATCGACGGACTGAGCGGCATCCGGGAAAGTTCCGACGGACTGGAGATCGGGGCGATGACGACGCTCAGCGCCATCGAGCGCCATCCGTTGGTCCGCGCCCGCTTCCGCCTGCTGGCCGATGCCGCCGCCAAGGTGGCCAGCCCGCAGATCCGCAACACCGCCACCATCGGCGGCAATGTGGCGCAGCATGCCCGCTGCTGGTATTACCGGTCGGGCCAGCCCTGCCTGCGGGCGGGCGGCGGGCGCTGTTTCGCCCGCGCCGCCGAAAGCGTCAATCGCGAGCATGCGCTGTTCGACGCCCGCTTCTGCATGGCGGTCAATCCGTCCGACGTGGCGCCGGCCCTGGTCGCCCTCGACGCCCGGATGGTGATCGAAAGCGCCAAGGGCAGCCGAACCCTCCGTGCCGAGGAGTTCTTCGTCGGGCCGGCGGTCGACGTCACCAGCCTCAACGGCCTCAAGCCGGAGGAACTGCTGGTGTCGATCCGCCTGCCCGGCCGTTCGGCCGGCGCCCATTTCTACTTCGAGAAGGTGTCCGACCGCGCCGTCTGGGATTTCCCGCTGGTCAATGTGGCGGCGATGCTACGGTTGAAGGACGGAAGCATCGAACAGGCCCGCATCGTCTGCGGCGCCGTCAGCGCCGTTCCCAGGCGCCTGCCGGCCGTGGAAGAGGCGATTCGCGGCAAGCCCCTTACCGGGGAGACCGCCAAAGCGGCCGGCGACATGGCCGCGGAGGGCGCGCAGCCCCTGACCTACAACGGATATAAGGTGCCTTTGATGTCCAATCTGGTCCTGCGGGCCATCCGCGATGCGCGGGTCTAGACGCCGATGAGCGATCAGGCGGTGTCCGTCCCCTGCCTGGCGGACCGTATCGAGACGGTGGAGGAGGCCTATGAATTCATGCTGGCCTATGCCGCCCAGGGGGTGATGGAGGAAACCATCGTCGGCGGGGAGAATATCCGCGCTTTTCTGCACCGCCTGGAAGGGGCCGTGGATGGGCTGGCCGCGGCGGCGGCAAGCGGCGTGCCGGCCGATCGGGCGCAGAGTTCGGCGGCGTTCCTGCAACTGCTGGGCGATGACGCCGCCAAGGCGCTGGCGGTGGTCCGTCTCGTCCTCGGCTGCCCGTCCATCGGCTCGCAGCTGATCGACAATCTGAACGCCAGCCTTCATCTGCGCACGCTGTTGACCGACCTTTTTCTGCTCGACGAGGCGTTCAAGCCGGCCTGAGCAGAGCGCTCAACCGTAACGCCGGGCGTGGAACAGATCCGGCGGGTCGGCCCGCTCGGCCGGAACCAGATGATCGACGCCGATGCCGATCAGCCGGAAGGCGCGGCCGTCGGTTTCGCGGGCCAGCAGCCGCAGGGCCTGTTCCAGAAGCACATCGGCCCGTTGCGTCGGAGCGAGCAGGCGGCTTTGCCGGCTGAGGCTGTGGAAGTCCCCGGTCTTGAGCTTCAGGACGACGGTCTCGCCGGCCAGGGCGGCGCGTTTCAGGCGCGATTCGAGCGCCCCGGCCAAATCCCGCAAGGCTTCGGCCAGCGGTTCGAAAGCCGACAGGTCGCGCGAGAAGGTCGTCTCGGTCGAGACGCTTTTGCAGGGACGGTCGGCGATCACCTGGCG
>JAATGN010000264.1 GCA_015654615.1 Rhodospirillales bacterium | reverse complement strand
CTTGGCCGGGTAATGCGCCGATGGCCTGATCCCGGCGATCGGCTCTTCGGTCCAGCCCGTTTCGTCCGTTTGCAGCAATGACGCGAAATTCCGCCCGATGGCAAGATTGTGCAGGGCGCGATCCCGGGTCACCAGAAGCGCGCGGTCATCCATCAGCCTCTCGAGGATGATCCTGTCGGGAAGGCCGGGAAGTTCCTCATGGAGAACGACGCACTCGACCGGCCGGCGGCCGAACCGCCGTTCGATTTCGTCCAGGACTTCGGGCCTTGCCCGAAGACATTCGTCAATGATGACTCGTCCGATATCCCGCCGCATGGCTTGGCCGTTACGACTCGCCGTCCGATTCCCATTCCTGATGCCAGCTTTCCACCGTAAGCCGATCGAGGTCGGCGGCATAAGTCTCCTCGGAAAACGAGTCGGCTCCCTCGTCCTGCAGGGTGGCGTGCAGATGTCCGGCGAGGACCGAGCCCACGGCGTGCAGAGCCTCGTGCCGGTCCAGGCCGTCGGCCATCAGGCGTTCCACCGCACGGCGCACGGGCAGTTCATCGCCGGCGGCGATTTGATTCTCGACGATGGCATGGAAAACGGCATGGATCGTGTCGTTCGGCAAACGGATGCCGGCGCGCCGATGAAAAGCCCGCACGCGGTCCAGGCGCTCCTGTTCGTCGAGGGCAAGCCATTCCGCCGGATCGGGGGTTTCGGCGGGATCATAGTCCGGCTCCCATTCCGATGCCGGCAACACCGCGAAGTCTTCGTCCTCGTCCTCGTCTTCAAAGTCCTCGGCCAGCAGGAAGTCGAAGGCATCGTCGCCCAATCGCCGACGCAGATGATTGAGCCGTCGTCGGATCTGCGCCGGCGTTTCGCCCGGGCCCGGAATGTAGAATGGTTTCCCGTCGCGGCCGAAGCTGAAGCTGACATCGCAAGCGTCGGCCGGGCTGTCGCCGAACAGAAGTTCCAGCGCCGCATAGTCCTTGGCGGGCTCGAATCCGAGGGATCGCGCATAGGCGACGAGATCGCGCAGCAATTTTCGCGCATGGGAAGGGTCGACCGCCTCGAAGCCGGCCGTTTCCTCGCAAGTTTCGATAAAAGCCTCGATCTCCGCCGTCCCGGCTTGGCGGAACATCGCATCCTTGACCCCGAGGCAATAGACGTCGAGCAGGAAAGCGGCCAGCGCCAGTCCGCCGTCCGCCGACTTTCGGGTGACGATCGCCATACCGTTGCCCCGCTCGAACAACCCCTCCTGAATCAGGCAGGAATGAAGAGGCGCGGTCGCCAGCCGCCGTATCTGCTGGGCCAGGGACGATGGTGTCTGCTTGTTCCTTTCCGCCAGCAGTTTCTTCCTGCGGGCGGCCTTGGCCTCGCGTCGGCGACCGATTCCTGATGGCATGCTTCCGTCCTGGATGAAATGACACAAAGCGCTATTTTATTTCGATCCGGGATGTTTCGTCCACCTCCGAGCCGGCATCTTTCGATCATTCGATCGGGTCGTCCCCGACCAATCCCGATGCCGAAAAAACGGGAGGCGCCCGGGTTATTGCCCATGCGGCCGGTTTCCGCCCTTGTCGGAACGCCGATCGAGAGGCATAAACGGCCGACGCCGGGACCATCGCGGCGACGAGGGAGCAGAGATCGTCCATGGCAAAAATCGGGATCGTCGGCGCCGGCGCCTGGGGAACCGCCCTGGCCGCCAGTTTGAGCCGGGCCGGACACCACGGCGTGCTGTGGGCCCATGAGGCCGAGGTGGTCGAGGGCATTCGCGGCAACGGTCGCAATCCTTTGTTCCTGCCCGACATCGTCCTGACCGGAGTGACCGCCACCACCGACCTGGCGGCGGCCAGCGATGCCGATGCGGTGTTGCTGGTGGTGCCGGCCCAGTTCCTGCGCGGCCTGTGCCGCCGGTTGCGGCCGCATTGGCCGGCCGGCGTGCCGGCGGTGATCTGCGCCAAGGGCGTCGAGACCGACAGCTTCGCGGCGATGAGCGAAGTGGTGGCCGAGGAGTTGCCGGCGGCGCGGCTGGCGGTGCTGTCCGGACCGACCTTCGCCGCCGAGGTGGCGCGCGGCCTGCCCACCGCCATCACCCTGGCCTGCGGCGACGCCGGGCTCGGCCAGCGATTGGTCGAGTGGATCGGCACCCCCAGTTTCCGTCCCTATCTGACCGACGACGTGATCGGCGCCGAGATCGGCGGCGCGGTGAAAAATGTGCTGGCGATCGCCTGCGGCGTCGTCGAAGGCCGCGGCTTGGGCGACAATGCGCGGGCCGCCCTGATCACCCGCGGCGTGGCGGAACTGATGCGTCTCGCCGTGGCCAAGGGGGGGCGGGCCGAAACCTGCATGGGCCTGTCCGGCCTCGGCGATCTGATCCTGACCGCCTCGTCGCAGCAGTCGCGCAATTATTCGCTGGGCTTCGCCCTTGGCGAGGGCAAAAGCCTTTCCGAAATCCTGGCGGCCCGCCGTTCGGTCACCGAAGGCGTGGCGACCGCCGCCGCGGTGACCGGCCTGGCCGCCAAACTGGGCGTCGAGCTGCCGATCTGCGACGCCGTCGCCGGCCTGCTGCATCATTCGCGCGGCATCGAAGAGACGATCCGCGACTTGCTGGCCCGGCCGTTTCGCCACGAGCTGGGCTTCACCGACGGGGGCGATTCCGCCGCCTGACCATCCTTACTAAAGTCCAGGGAGAGGATTCATGCATTTTTTCGTTCGCTGTATCGACAAGCCCCAGCACCAGGACGTCCGCCTGGCCAATCGTCCGGCCCATGCGGAATTTCTCAAGGCCAATATCGACAAGGTGCTGATCGGCGGTCCGACGCTGACCGACGACGGCCAGGGCATGACCGGCAGCGTGCTGGTCCTCGACCTTCCCGACCGGGCCGCCCTGGACGCCTTCCTGGCCCAGGATCCCTACGCCAAGGCCGGCCTGTTCGAAAAGGTCGAGATCTCGGTCTATAAGAAGGTCTTCCCGTAGGTTGAAATAATTCACCATGAAGACACGAAGATCACGAAGTGAAGAGATTTTTTTCGACCTCTTCGTGCCCTTCGCGCCTTCGTGGTGAATCTTCTTTTCCCCCTCTTCCTTTTCCTTATCGGCGTGACCATTTTCGGGGGGATCAACGGAGGATTGTTCATGGCGTATTGGCTGGTGAAGTCGGAACCCGGGCATTGGTCCTGGGACGATCAGGTGAAAAGCGGCACCACCCATTGGGACGGCGTGCGCAATTACCAGGCGGCCAACAATATGAAGGCGATGGCCCTGGGCGATCCGGTCTTTTTCTATCATTCGGTCAATGAGAAACGCATCGTCGGCATCGTCGAGGTGGTGCGGACCTATTATCCGGACCCCAGCGATCCGTCCGGCCGCTTCGGCATGGTCGACTTGAAGGCGGTGCGACCGCTGCCGACGCCGATTTCGCTCGACCGGATCAAGGCCGATCCCCGGCTCAACCATCTGGCCCTGGTCCGTCAATCCCGCCTGTCGGTGATGCCGGTGGACGACCGGGCCTGGGGGTTGATCACGGCCCTGGGCGGCGTCTCCGGGTGAGACGGGCGCTTTGCCGCCTGGAGGATCTCGAGGATCCGGGCAGCGCCGTTTTCGTCATCGACGATCCGTCCGGCCGCCGGGCGATGTTCGTCGTCCGCCGGGGCGGCGACGTCTTCGGCTATCTCAACAATTGCCCGCATAACGGGAGTCCGCTCGATTGGCGAAGCGGGCAATTCCTCGATCTCGACCGCCGATTCATTCAATGCGCCACCCATGGCGCCCGCTTTCGCATCGACGACGGCTTTTGTCTGGGCGGACCCTGCGCCGGCAAATCCCTGACGCCCGTGCCCTTGCGGCTGACCGACGGGCTGGTCTGCCTCGACGAATTTTAGACCTTCCCGCATGATATCGGTAACAGTGCGAAATCATTATGAATTCCCAATCACCCGAATGTTGGTGGGGTTGTTAATCATCTTCCGATTGCCCATACTCTCCTCACAAACGAGATGAATGGGCCGACCGCGGAGCATGCCAGCGATCCTCGGGAACGCGCCCCTTGCAGACCCGAAGGGAGGCTTCCGTGACGACGACCGAAAACGCCCTATTTCCGGTGCCCGCCGATTTCGCCAAAACGACCCTGATCGATAACGCCACCTACCAGAAATGGTACGAGCGGTCGGTGGCCGACCCGGAAGGATTCTGGGCCGAGCATGGCAAAAAGATCGATTGGATCCGCCCCTTCACCAAGGTGAAGGACGTTTCTTTCACCGGCGACGTGCATATCAAATGGTTCGAAGACGGCACGCTCAATGTCGCCGCCAACTGCCTGGACCGGCATCTGGCCACGCGCGGCGATCAGACGGCGATCATCTGGGAGGGCGATTCGCCCGACGAATCGGAGCATATCACCTATCGGGATCTGCACGAGCGGGTCTGCCGCCTGGCCAATGCCTTGGAAGGTCTGGGCATCAAGAAGGGCGACCGCGTCACCATCTATCTGCCGATGATCCCGGAAGCGGCGGTGGCCATGCTGGCCTGCGCCCGCATCGGCGCCATCCATTCCATCGTCTTCGGCGGCTTCTCGCCGGACAGTCTGGCCGGCCGCATCCAGGATTGCGATTCGAACCTTCTGATCACCGCCGACGAAGGCTTGCGCGGCGGCCGCAAGGTGCCGCTCAAGGTCAATGCCGACGCCGCGCTGGAGACCAGCTGGAGCGTCAAGAACGTGATCGTGGTCAAGCGGACCGGCGGCGACGTCCATATGGCCTCGGGGCGCGACCATTGGTATCACGACCTGGTCGCCCAGGCTTCGCCGGTCCATCAGGCGGCCGAGCAGAACGCCGAGGACCCGCTGTTCATCCTTTATACCTCGGGCTCGACCGGCAAGCCCAAGGGCGTGCTGCACACCACCGGCGGCTATCT
>JAATGN010000442.1 GCA_015654615.1 Rhodospirillales bacterium | reverse complement strand
GGCGATGGCCCTGGAGGACTTCGGTCAGGCGATTCGCGGGTTTCGCTTTTCGGTGCTGGCGACCGACATCAGCACGGAGGTTCTCGCCACGGCATTGGCGGCCATCTATCCGCAGGAGGCGATCGCCCCGGTGCCGGCCGAAATGTGCCGCCGCCATATCCTGCGATCGCGCGACCGGACGCAGCGGAGCGTCCGCATCGGCCCGGACATTCGGGCCAGGGTGCAATTCGCCCGGCTCAATCTGATGGACGAGCGCTATCCGGTGACGGATGACATGGACATCATCTTCTGCCGCAATATCCTGATCTATTTCGACAAGCCGACCCAGGAGGCGGTGGTTCAAAGACTGGCCCGCCATCTGCGGCCGGGCGGCTATTTCTTCGTCGGCCATACCGAAAGCATTGCCGGCTTCAGTTCGTCGCTGCGGCCGGTCGCCACGGCGATCTTCCAGCGGCAGTGAGGGGGAGTGATGGCGAAAATCCGCGTTCTGATCATCGATGATTCCGCCACGGTCCGTCAGACCCTCACCGAGATCCTCGGTGGCGACCCCGACATCGAGATCCTGGGAACGGCCTCCGATCCCTATGTCGCCGCCGCCCGGATCATGAAGGAGATTCCCGATGTCATCACCCTCGACGTCGAGATGCCGCGGATGGACGGCATTACCTTTCTGCGCAAGCTGATGAGCCAGCGGCCGATGCCGGTGGTCATGTGTTCCTCCCTGACCGAGGACGGTTCGGAAACGCTGCTGCAGGCCCTGGAGGCGGGGGCGGTCGACGTCATTCTCAAACCGCGGACCGACACCCGCCAGCATCTCATCGAATCGACGATTCGCATCCGCGACGCGGTCAAGGGAGCGGCGCGGGCCCGGCTCAAGCGGCTCCCGGCCGCGGCCGCCCAGCCGGGCGGCGGCGCCGGCATCGCCAAGAAGCTGAGCGCCGACGTGATGCTGCCGCCCCCTTCGGCCCATTCGGCCATGGCGCGAACCACGGAAAAGGTGGTGTGCATCGGAGCCTCGACGGGGGGAACGGAATCCCTGCGCGTCGTCCTCGAAGCCTTGCCGGTCGATGCGCCGGGCATCGTCATCGTCCAGCATATGCCGGAGAAATTCACCGCGGCCTTCGCCCGCCGGCTCGATACGCTGTGCGGCGTTTCCATCAAGGAGGCCGAGGACGGCGACACGGTGTTGCGCGGCCAGGTGTTCATCGCGCCGGGAAATCGGCACGTCCTGCTGCAAAGGAGCGGGGCCAGATATTACGTCACCGTCAAGGACGGGCCCCTGGTCTCGCGGCATCGTCCTTCGGTCGACGTTCTGTTCCGATCCGCCGCCCATTCCGCCGGCGCCAACGCCTTGGGCATCATCATGACCGGCATGGGCGACGACGGCGCCAGGGGCTTGCTGGAAATGCAGCAGATGGGCGCCCTGACGGTGGCGCAGGACGAGGAAAGCTGCGTCGTCTTCGGAATGCCCAAGGAAGCGATCGCCCTGGGCGCCGCGAACAAGGTCATGCCGCTCGAGGCGCTGTCGGGCGAGATCGTCCGTGTCGGACGGACGTGAGGCGGTCCCGGCGGAATCCGGACGCAGACGAGCCTTCCGCTCCGGGGCGCGGTTGGTCTTTCGGGGCGCGGACATTTTCGTTCTGTTATTCTCGCAAGCGGCCTCGCAAGCGCTCATGCGCGAGGTAATGTGAAGATTTTAACAATACTGTCATTCCATTGACTTGACCGTATTCCTATAGCCCGCCGATTTACCCTTGCTAGGTTATTGCGGCTGGTCCATATAGACACTGAAGGTTTGTGGGTATCGTGTTGAATCCCAGTGTAAGTGGGCCTATCCGAGGCGGGGTTTCGATGGCAAGAGCTGACGGCGGTCTGACCGGTGTGGTGCGAACGTTCCGTCCTGACGAGATCATCGTCAGCAAAACGGATCTGAAGGGCCGGATCATTTACGCGAATGAAGTCTTTCAGCAGGTCTCCGGATTTACGGAAGGGGAACTGCTGGGGCAGCCGCACAGCATCATCCGCCATCCGCGCATGCCGCGATGCGTTTTCAAGCTTCTGTGGAACACGATCGAGTCCGGAAAGGAAATCTTCGCCTACGTCCTGAATCGCGCCAAGGACGGCGATGAATATTGGGTGTTCGCCCATGTGACGCCGACCTTCGATTCCAGCGGAAAGATCATCAGTTACCACTCGAATCGGCGCGCTCCGAAGCCCGAAGCAGTGGAAAAGGCGGCTGGTCTTTACGCGAAATTGTTGACCGAAGAGGGGCGTCATGCCGACCGCAAGGAGGGCATGGAAGCTTCCGGGCGCATGTTGATGGATCTCCTCGGCAGTTTGGGAAAACCCTACGATGAGTTTGTCTTCAGTCTCTAAGGCGATGGTGTCCACCGTGGCGACTCTCGTCGTCGCGGTGATGGTGGCGATCGATGGCGTCGTTGCGGATCATCTTCCGAGCGTCATCCTGGCCGCCGTTCTGATCGTGGCCGGCGGTTTGAGCCTGCGCTGGATGAGGCGAGCCGACGAGAGCCTGCGCAAGGCATGCGATGTGCTGGCCGCGGCGGCGCGCGGCAATCTCGATCGCCGGGTGCTGAACATCCGCGGACACGGGGTCGTCGGGCAGATGCTGACCAATGTCAACCGGCTGCTCGATCTGACCGAAGCCTTCACCAAGGAGGCCGACGCGGCCATGGCGTGCGCCGCCGAGGGGCGCTATTTCCGGCAGATCCTGTTGTCCGGCCTGTCCGGCGAGTTTTCGGCGCACGCCGCGTTGATCAACGCGGCGCTGGCCTCGATGGCGGAACGGACCAAAGCCTTCGTCGGAGAAGCCTCAGGCATCGGCGACACCATCAAGACGGCCAGCCAGGCGATGGCGGCCACCGCCACCGAACTGGAGGCGACGTCGCGCCAAATGAGCGAAATCGCCGCGACCAACAGCAAGAAGTCGGCCGAGGTGGCGCGGATTTCCGAAGAGGCCTCTTCCGACGTCGAGACGGTGGCCTCCGCCGCCGAACAGGTCTCGGCGGGAATCCGCGAGATCGCCGACCGCGTCACGCGGTCCGCCGTGCAGGCCAAGGAGACGGTGCGCGAGGTCGCCTCGACCGATCAGGATATTCAAAGCCTGCTGGACGCCGCCCAGCATATCGGCGACGTGGTCAGCCTGATCACCGCCATTGCCAACCAGACCAATCTGCTGGCCTTGAACGCCACCATCGAGGCGGCGCGCGCCGGGGAGGCCGGCAAGGGATTCGCCGTGGTGGCCGGCGAGGTGAAGACGCTGGCCAATCAAACCGCCCGGGCGACCGGCGAAATCGTCGGGCAGATCGATACGATTCGGACGGCCACGGAAACCGCCGTATCGGCGATCCGCAAGATTGCGGAGCTGGTCCACGACATCGACAGTTCCTCGACCGCCATCGCCGCGACGACCGAGCAGCAAAGCATGGCGATGGTCGACATCAGCCGGTCGATTCGCAATGTGTCGTCGGGCGTGCGAAGTGTCGCCCATACCATTTCGGATGTCGCCGGCACGGCCGGCACGGCCACCGAGGCGGCCGGTCAGGTTCTGCTCGCCGCCGGCGAACTGGCCGAGCGGACGGTCAAGATGAACGACGGCATCGATCGTTTCGTCGACCGGGTCTGCGTCGGAATTGGCCAGCACGAGAACGCGGCCGTTTCGTACTGAGGCCGTCTCGATTCGCCTGTGCGTGAAAAAGTCCCGCCGCGGCGGCTCAATCGCCCGATTCGATCGTTCATCGCCAGATCCCGACCGCGTCAAAGCTGGAAAGAGCCTGTCGTCAGTTGTCCATGAAGACGAAATTGCCCCGTGAATTTTTGCGCCGTTGTTGAATGGGATGTTTTCCTCCTCTCTTTTCGCGGGCTATCGAAGTCACACGAAGCTCCCATGGCTTCGTTCTCGGGATCTGCCCGATGGCCTGGAGAATGGGCAAGATATTTGAGGAACACGGATGAACACGGATAAAGACGACTATGATAAAATCGTCATTGTTGATCAATGAATAGACAATGATTTAAGAAATAAATTTGGAAATTTATTTATAAATATCTTTAAGACGGTGGCATTTTCCACGTATTTTGCTTTCCTTTCCGTGAAAAGAATGGGGCCCATGCTAGGCGGATATCCAATCCGTGTGTATCCGTGGCTGTCCGTGTTCATCCGTGTTATTCAAAATCCGTCGTCATCCCGAAGCGCAAGCCCTCTTCGCAAGGCTTTTTTCAGCAGAATGGACGGAAACAGCCTGACTGACGACAGGCTAGAGCGGTTTGCGACCAAACGGGATCGATCCCTGTACCATCGTCCCGGCGAAAAAGCTTGTGAAGCAAGGGAAAGTGGCACCGGCGTCGCTGCCGGTGTCCGCCGCCCTGCGGCGGAAAACGTTCCCGTCAAGATCGATCCCCTCGGCCGCTCTTGCGCTGCCGGCTTCGCCGGCACACCGGCAGGGACGCCGGTGCCACTGGGATTATTTCACAAGCTCGAAAGCGGGG
>JAATGN010000082.1 GCA_015654615.1 Rhodospirillales bacterium | reverse complement strand
TTGCTGCGCGCCAATGAGCGCCGCGTGACGATCGACGAGATCCAGCGCCGCGTCGCCGAGCACTTCAACATGAAGATGGCCGAGATGACCTCGAGCCGACGCGCCCGCATCGTCGCGCGGCCGCGCCAGGTGGCGATGTATCTGGCCAAGCAGCTCACCCAGCGCTCGCTGCCCGAGATCGGCCGCAAATTCGGCGGCCGCGACCACACCACCGTGATGCATGCCGTGAAGAAGATCGAGGAACTGCGCACCGCGGACTCTAGTTTCGCCGAGGACATCGAACTCTTGAGAAGAATGCTGGAAAGTTAGTGCCCGTAAAACAATAACCGCGTCATTGCGAGCGGAGCGACGCAATCCAGCAACCGGGGCCGACCACTGGATTGCCGCGCCTTCGGCTCGCAATGACGGACTTGGAAACAGAGCGGTTAACTTTTGACGGGCTCTTAGGCTTGTGGGGGTCCCTCCGGCGTTTCGGTGTTATTGCGATTTTGCTGAACCACCAAGGCACCAAGGTGTTCCCTGAGGACGATGCGGTGGATGGTTTCGAACCGGCGCCGCAGGCATTTCCCCGGTCATCCGACGGGCAACCGATGACAGGACGGGAGAAAGCCTGCGCGCATTCCGTCCCCTTGGTGTCTTGGTGCCTTGGTGGTTTAAAATATCTATGGCCAGGCAGCGCGCGCCATTGAATCGTTGAAACTCTGCCCGGCATTCGTGGGCTGTTTCGAAGGCGCCTTCGCCCCTGGCGGGGGTGGGGTGAAATCGCTTCTGGAACCAAAGGCTTGTGCTATACTGTCGCCCCTTACGAAAGGGGGGTGCGGCGACGCGCCTTATGGGAATCGCGGATTGGCCGCAGATGAGCAACGGATCGCCATGAAACTTACCATTGAACGCGCCGCCTTGTTGAAGTCGTTGAATCATGTACAAAGTGTGGTCGAACGGCGGAACACCATCCCCATTCTCTCCAATGTCAAAATCGAAGGCCGCAACGGGCAGCTCAGCCTGAACGCCACCGACATGGACCTCGATATCGTCGAAGCGGTCGCCGCCGACGTGGCGCGGCCCGGCGCCACCACGGCGCCGGCCCATACGCTTTACGAAATCATCCGCAAATTGCCGGAAGGCTCGCAGGTCGAAATCGAACAAAGCGGCGACGACAGCCAGCTGGTCCTGCGGTCCGGACGCTCCCGCTTCACCCTGGCCTCCCTGCCCGTCACCGATTATCCGGTGATGTCCGGCGGCGATCTGCCCTACAGTTTCGTGCTGGGCGCCGACGACCTGAAAGGGTTGATCGATCGGACCCGCTTCGCCATCTCCAGCGAGGAAACGCGCTATTACCTGAACGGCATTTATCTGCATGCCGCCTCCAGCGCCGGCGTGCCGGTCCTGCGCGCCGTCGCCACCGACGGCCACCGCCTGGCCCGCGTCGAGGTGCCGCTGCCGGACGGCGCTCCGGGCATGCCGGGGGTCATCGTGCCGCGCAAGACGGTGACCGAACTCCGGAAGCTGCTGGACGAGACCAGCCTGGACGTCACCGTGTCGCTCTCGGAAACCAAGATTCGTTTCGCCTTCGACGATGCCGTCATGACGTCGAAACTGATCGACGGCACCTTTCCCGACTACGAACGGGTCATTCCGGCCGACAACGACAAGGTTCTCGAAGTCGACTGCAAAAGCTTCTCGCAGGCGGTCGATCGCGTCTCGGCCATTTCCACCGAGAAATCGCGCGCCATCAAGCTCTCGGTCGAGAAAGGCGGGCTGACCCTGTCCGCATCGAGCCCGGAGAACGGCAGCGCCGTCGAAGAGCTGGAAGCCTCCTACGAGGCCACTCCCATGGAGATCGGGTTCAATTCGCGCTATCTCATGGACATCCTGGCGCAGATCGAAGGCGATGCCGCCCGTTTTGCCATGGCCGATGCCGCGAGTCCGACCGTCGTCCGCGAAGTTACCGACTCCAGTGCCGTCTATGTCCTGATGCCAATGCGAGTGTGACCGACGGAGAACCGTGATCCAATCAGAAGGGGCGGCAGGGCTGGCGGTCGTTCGCCTGACCCTCAGCGATTTTCGCTGCTATTCCTTTCTCCGCCTGGAGGCCGACCCGCGTCCCGTGGTGTTGACCGGCGCCAACGGCGCCGGCAAGACCAACATCCTCGAGGCTTTGTCTTTTCTGGCGCCGGGTCGGGGCCTGCGGCGGGCCCGGCTGGCGGATGTGACGCGGCGCGAGATGGGAGACGGAGCGCCCTGGGCGGTGGCGGCCCGCCTGGAACGGCCGGCCGCGGCCGATCGGCATCTGTCCGGTGCTGCTTCGGCCGGTGCTGCTTCGGCCGTGGAGATCGGGACCGGCCGCGAGGCCGGCTCGGAGCGGCGCCTGGTCCGCATCGACGGCCAGCCGGCCCGGTCCCAGGCCAAGCTGTCGGAGGTGACGAGCATATTGTGGCTGACGCCGGCGATGGATCGCCTGTTCAGCGACGGTGCCGCCGGACGAAGACGGTTTCTCGACCGCCTGGTCCTGGGTCTCGACCCGGCCCACGCGACCCGTGCGTCGGCCTATGAGCACAGCTTGCGCGAACGGGCGCGGCTGTTGAAGGGAGGGCGCTACGACCCGGCCTGGCTGGGCGTTCTGGAGGAGCGAATGGCGCAAGGCGGCGTCGAGATGGCCTGGGCGCGGCGGCAAACCGTGGCCCGCCTGAACGAAGCCTGCGCCCAGGGCATCGGCCCCTTTCCGGCGGCGCGGCTGGCGGTGGCGGGCGGCGTCGAGGACAGCCTGGCCGCGCTGGCGCGGCCGGAGGCCGAATCGAAACTGCGGAATTCCCTGGCGGCATCCCGCCGGGCCGACGCAGAAAGTGGCGGCGCCTCGGTCGGACCGCACCGCAGCGACCTGCTGGTGCGCCACGGAGGCAAAGACGAACCGGCGGAACATTGTTCCACCGGTGAACAAAAGGCGGTTCTGGTCGCCATCGTGCTCGGCCAGGCGCGGATCCAGGCGGATCTACACGGTCTGCCGCCGATCCTGCTGTTGGACGAGGTCACGGCGCATCTCGACCGGACCCGCCGGATGGCCCTGTTCGACGAGCTGTGCGCCCTGGGAGCGCAGAGCTGGTTGACCGGGACCGATGAGTCCTTGTTCGCCGAATTGGAAGAGCGAGGCCAGTTTTTCCGCGTCCACGACGCCGTCGTGGCGCGCGTGTAATGTGTCTGATGAGGAACATCTGTCGATGACGACAAGCCCTGTTGAACTCCCCGCCGCTCCCGATGTCGAGACCTATGATGCCGATTCCATCAAGGTTCTCCGTGGCCTTGATGCGGTTCGGAAGCGCCCCGGCATGTATATCGGCGACACCGACGACGGTTCGGGCCTGCACCACATGGTCTATGAGGTGGTCGACAACGCCATCGACGAGGCCCTGGCCGGACATTGCGACCGCATCGAGGTGCAGTTGAACGCCGAAGGCTCGGTCACGGTGCGCGACAACGGCCGCGGCATCCCCACCGACATCCACAAGGAAGAGGGCATCTCGGCGGCCGAAGTCATCATGACCCAGCTGCATGCCGGCGGCAAATTCGACCAGAACTCCTACAAGGTGTCGGGCGGCCTGCACGGGGTCGGCGTCTCGGTGGTCAACGCCCTGTCGGAATGGCTGGACCTGCGGATCTGGCGCAATGGCAAGGAACATGCGATGCGCTTTCGCCATGGCGTGGCCGAGGCCCCGCTGGCCATCGTCGGCGAGGCGCCGAACACCGACAAGGGCCCGCTGACCGGCACCGAGGTCACCTTCATGCCGTCGGTCGAGACCTTCACCATGACCGAGTACGATTTCGCCACCCTGGAACATCGGCTGCGCGAATTGGCCTTCCTCAATTCCGGCGTCTTCCTGCGCCTGATCGACAGCCGCCACGCCGAGGAGGTCCGGATCGACCTGCATTACGAAGGCGGCATCGAGGCCTTCGTGCATTATCTCGACAAGTCGAAAGCGGCCTTGCACAGCCCGCCGATCGCGGTCATCGGCGAGCGCGACGACATCACCGTCGAAGTGGCGATGGAATGGACCGACAGCTATCACGAAAACTGCCTGTGCTTCACCAACAACATCCCGCAGCGCGACGGCGGCACCCATCTGGCCGGCTTCCGGGCGGCGATGACCCGGACGATCAACAATTACGCCAATGATTCGGGCATCGCCAAGAAGGAAAGGGTGACCCTGTCGGGCGACGACATGCGCGAAGGCCTGACCTGCGTGCTGTCGGTCAAGGTGCCCGATCCCAAATTCTCTTCGCAGACCAAGGACAAACTGGTCTCCTCCGAAGTCCGGACCGTGGTCGAGACCGTGGTGGCCGACAAGCTGGCGCAATGGCTGGAGGAACACCCCCTGGAGGCCCGCAAGATCATCTCCAAGGTGGTGGAAGCCGCCGCCGCCCGCGAAGCGGCGCGCAAGGCCCGCGATTTGACGCGGCGCAAGGGCGCGCTCGACATTGCCACCCTGCCCGGCAAGCTGGCCGACTGCCAGGAGCGCGATCCGGCCGGCTCCGAACTGTTCATCGTCGAGGGCGATTCGGCCGGCGGTTCGGCCAAGCAGGGCCGCAACCGCGCCAACCAGGCGATCCTGCCGCTGCGCGGCAAGATCCTGAATGTCGAGCGCGCACGTTTCGACAAGATGCTGGGCTCGCAGGAAATCGGCACGCTGAT
>JAATGN010000337.1 GCA_015654615.1 Rhodospirillales bacterium | reverse complement strand
GGTACGCTGCAATCCGGTTTGGCCACCAAGGTCAGCGCCACGGGCGCGGTCGGCAACGCCGCCGGTGCGGCCATCGCCTCGCTGGGCACGCTGGCGGTCGCCGCCGGCAGTCTCGACAACCAGGGACAGATGGCGTCCGGCGGCGATCTCGCCGTCACCACCACGGCGGCGGTGTCCAACGGCGGACAGATCAGCGCCGCCAGGACCGCCAGCCTGACGGCGGGCAGCCTGACCTCGGGCGGGACCATCGTCAGCGGCGGCGCTCTCGCCTTGAGCATCGGCGGCGGGCTGGCCGTCGACGGCCAGGCGACGGCGGCGGCGAGGCTCGACGTTTCCGCCGGCAGTCTGGCCCTTCAGGGCGGCCTGAACGCCGGAACCGCGCTCAGCCTGTCGGTGGCCGGTCTCGCCGCCACCACGGCCGGGGCGACGGTGGCGGCCGGCGGCGACCTCGATCTGTCCGCCGGCGGGCTGGCCAATGCCGGCACCCTGTCGGCCGGCGGCGCCCTGCGGGTTCTCAGCCGCGGCGACCTGACCAATACCGGCCGGATGGTGGCCCCGGGAACGGTGACCCTGACCGCCGGGCTGGGCGGGCCGTCCGGCACGCTGCGGCAATCCGGACAATTGTCCGGCGGCGGCGCGGTCGATTTGGCCGGTCCCACCGTCATCCTCGACGCGGCCAGCGTGACGGCGGCCGGCGGCGGATTGACCCTGACCGCCGACGACCTGACCCTGGCCGGCCAGGCCCAGGCCGGCGGCGACCTGATCGGTCGCAGCCATGGGGCGGCCAGCGTCCTGTCCTCCGGCCGGGCCGTCGCCGCCGGGCGACTGGACCTCGCCGCGGCGACCAGCCTGAGCGTGGCCGGCGCGGTGTCCGGCCAGACGGCCAGCCTGGCCGCCGGCGACGGCTTGGCGATCGCGGCGGGCGGCGCGGTGTCGGCGACCCAGTCGATCGGCCTGTCCGGCCTTGACGTGACCAATGCCGGCACGGTCGACACCCAGGATCTGACGATCAGCGCCGGCCAATCGGTGGCCAACCAGGCCGGGGCCAGCCTGAGCGGACGCAACAGCCTGACGGTGACGGCCGGCAGCCTGGACAACGGCGGCGAGATGACGGCCGGCCCGACGCTGGCGGTGAGCGTGAGCGGCGCCCTGACCAACAGCGGGATGCTGGGCGCCACCGGCGATGCCGTCCTGCAGGCCGGCGACAGCGTCAACAGCGGCATCATCGCTGTCAACGGCCGGCTCGGCGCGACCTTCGGCAGCTTGAACAACAGCGGCACCCTCAGCGCCGGCACCACCCTCGGCCTGACCGCCGGCGGCGCTCTCGGCAACGGCGGCACCCTGGTCAGCGGCGGCGACATGACTCTGCGGGCCGGCGCCGCCACCAATCTGGCCGGGGCCGTCCTCGCCACCGGCGGGGCGCTCGGCGCCACTTTGTCCTCCTTCAACAACCAGGGCACCGTCAGCGCCGCCACCGGCCTCGGTCTCACGGTGGCCGGCGCTCTCGGCAACGGCGGCGGCCTGGTCAGTGGCGGCGCGGTCGGTCTGACGGCCGGCGACACCACCAACGGCGGCACGGTGGCCAGCGGCGGCGCCTTGACCGCCACGCTGGCCAGTCTGACCAACGGCGGGGTGGTCAGCGGCGGCACCGGTCTCGGCATCACGCTGTCCGGCGGCCTTGCCAACAGCGGCACCTTGGTCAGCGGCGGCGATTTCACGCTGCGGGCGGCCGATCCGACCAACAGCGGCACCATCGCCTCGGCGGGGGTTTTGTCCCTGACCATGGCCGATCTGACCAATTGGGGAACGCTGAGCGGCGGCACCGGGCTTTCGCTGAGCCTGGCCGGCGGCCTCGTCAATTACGGAACGGTGGTCAGCGGCGGCGCGGCCGCGCTGCAGGCGGCGGGTCTGGCGAACTACGGCACCATCAGCGCCGCGACCAGCCTTGGCCTGACCATCGCCGGCGACCTCGCCAACGCGGGTGCGGTGATCGCCGGCGGCAATGCCGCGTTGCAGGCGGCCAGTCTGGAGAATTCCGCCGTCATCAGCGGCGGCGGCGGTCTCACCCTGACCGTCGCCGGCGGCCTGTCCAACAGCGGATCGGTGGCCAGCGGCGGCAATGCCGACATCCAGGCGGCCGGCCTGACCAACGCCGGCGGCGCCGGCATCATCGCCGCCGGCGCGGTCAACGGGACCCTGGGGGCCTTGAACAATCAGGCGCCGCTGGTCGCCGGCGGCGCCCTGACGCTGAGCGGCCTGTCCTCCCTGGACAATTACGACCTGATGGTCTCCGGCGGCCTGATGACCCTCCTGGTCTCGGGCAATGTCAACAATTGGGGCGGCGCCCTGGTGGGCGGCGGCGGCCTGATCATCGCCGGCTCGGGCTACGGATCGGCCGCCCAAATCCTCAACCAGGGCGGCAGCCTGGAAAGCGTCAACGGCGACATGCTGCTGATCGCCGATCAGGTGGTCAATCAGGCGAGCGGCACCACCGAAGGCGTCAGCCAGACCGTTTACGACCAGACCTATGTCAACAGCCACGGGGTCGGCCTGGGCCCCTGCACGGCCGGCAGCGAAGCCTGCAAGGGCGAATATTGGTCGAGCTGGGACTGGGTTCCCAACCCCAGCGGCGGCGATGCCGGGGCCTGGTACGGCAGCAGCAGCGGGCTGACGATCCGCTCCTGGGTGGTGCAGGTCGGCACCAGCTTCAGCGGCACGGCGGCCAGCATCTCCTCGGGCGGCGGCCTGCAGATCATCGCCGGCGGCGGCATCTCCAACCTCTACAGCACCATCAGCAGCGCCGGCAACATGGACCTGTCGGGCGGTTCGCTGACCAATGTCGGCAGCCAGATGACCGACAGTTGGTACATCAGCAGTTCGTCCGGCACCATGACCCGCTGCTACGGCGGCGCCTGCTCGGGATTCGGCAATGGCGGCGGCACCGCCTTGATGCGGACCTGGGTGGAAAGCCAGCAGGGCGGGCGGATCGTCGCCGGCGGTGCGCTGACCGGGTCCTTCACCGGGCAGATCGACAATGTCTCGGTACAGCAATATGGCGCGGCGTCGGCGATTCCCGGCGCGGCGGTGTCGGCGCCGACGCTCTCCTCCACCTCCGGCGCCAGCCTCGGCAATGTGGTCTCGGTCCACACCGGCCAGGTGGAGACCAGCGTGCCGGGCGGGCACAGCGGGCAGATCGATCTGGTTACCGGCGTGGCGGTCGACGCCACCTCGCTGATCCCGCAGACGGCATTCCCGGCCAGCCTGTCGGCGCTGACCGCGGCGTTGTCGCGGCAACTGGCCGGCTTTTCGGCGAAGTTCGAAACGGCGCCGGCCTCCAGCCCGTATCTTTACGAGACGCGGTTCCAATACACCAGCCTGGGGACCTTCTACGGCTCGGACTATTTCTTCAGCCGGATGGGCACGACGGCCGCCTCCGGTTCGTCGAGCCAGGACTCCAGCCTGCCGAAGCGGCTGGGCGACGCCTATATGGACACCCAACTGGTCGATCAGGCAGTGCTCAATCAGACCGGGCAGAAATACCTGAGTTCGTCCTATACCTCGGACAGCCAGCAGATGCAGGCGCTGCTCGACAACGCGGTGGCCGAGGCCTCGGCCGATCATCTGGCGGTGGGGCAGGCGTTGAGCGCCAGCCAGATCGCCGCCCTGACCAGCGACATCGTCTGGTATGTGACGGAACAGGTCGACGGCCAGCCGGTGCTGGTGCCGACGCTCTATCTGGCTGACGCCTCGAAGATCAACGCCAACGGGGCGACCATTGCCTCGGGCGGCAATACCAGCCTGTCGGCCTCCTCGGTGACCAATGTCAACGGGGCGGTCACGGCGGCCAACAATCTGGTGGTGGCGGCGCAGGACTCGATCACCGACGTCAGCGGATTGCTGAAGGCGGGGGGCAATGCGACCCTTGCCGCGATCAACGGCAGCGTGACCATCGCCACCGCAACCAACACGGTGAGCGGAGCGGCCGGCGACGACCGGACGCTGCGGGTCGGTCAGGCCGGGGTCGCGGCCGGCGGCGCCCTGACGGTGAGCGCCGGGACCGATATCGCGGTGACCGGGGCGAATGCGACGGCGGGCGGCAGCGCCACGCTGGTGGCCGGCCACGATGTGACGGTGGTCGCCAACACGCTGGTCCATGACGAGGTCTATAGCGACAGCCATTCGCATGCCGAACAGCATGACGTCACCCACGACGGTGCGACGATCAGCGCCGGCCAGGGCCTGACCGTGGTGGCCGGCCACGATGTGGCGGTGGCGGGCGGCACGCTGTCGGCCGGAACCGACGTGGCGGTGGCGGCGGGCAACGACATCAGGCTGGCGGCGGTGACCGACAGCCACTACGCCGAGTCGGACACGAGCAAGAGCGGCGGTTTCATGAACAGCTCGAAGAGCCGTTCGGAAAGCCAGGAGGTGACCCATCAGGCGACGACGGTGAGCGGCGGCGGCACGGTGACGCTGTCGGCCGGCAACGACCTGACGCTGCAGGCGGCGCAGGTGTCGGCGGGCAATGATCTGGCCTTGAGCGCCGGGGGGACGGTGTCGCTGCTGTCGGTGACCAACAGCAGTTACCTGTCGACGACGAGGTCGAAATCCTCGGCGGCCTGGCAGTCGTCGGCCGACAAGGGGCACGACGACACCACGGTGCAGATGACCGGGCTGTCCAGCGGCGGCAGCCTGACGGTCAGCGCCGGCAAGGGGATCGTGGCCGATTACAAGAGCACGGGCGATCTGCAAAACAGTCTGGCGGCGCTGGCGCAGAACCCTTCCACCGCCTGGGTGGCGCAGCTGGCGACGCAGAACAGCGTGACCTGGAACGCGGTGCAGGAAGCGCACAAGTCGTGGGACCACGAAAGCCAGGGCCTGTCGGCCCTGGCCTCGGCGATCATCGCCATCGTGGTGGCGGCGGTGACGGCGGGGACGGGCTTGGCCGGCATGGTGGCGGAAGAGGCGGCTTCGGTGGGGCTGGTGACGGCCGGCACCGACGCGGCGATGGTGGTGGGGGCGGCCGGAGCCGCTGGGATCTCGACCCTGGCCAGCCAAGCCTCGATCAGCCTGATCAACAACCAAGGCGATCTCGGCAAGACGCTGCAGGAACTGGGCTCGCTGGATACGGTGAAGAACATCGCCATCTCGATGGCGGCGGCCGGGGCGTTCGCCGAGGTCGGTTCGATGACGGATTTCCATGGAATAACCCTGGACAAGGCGCTGGACGACCCGCTCAATTATGCGACAAACGTCGCTGGCCATGCGGCGGTGGGCTGTGCCATGGGGGCGGCGAGCGGCGGTTCATGCGGGGCCGGTGCGGCCTCGGCGGCAGTATCGGCCGCCGCGACGCCGGTCTACGGCGGTGCCGGCCTGACCGCTGGCACCGCCCTGTCCGCTGCCATCGGCGGGGCGACTTCGGCGATTACCGGAGGCAATGCCGCTCAAGGAGCGGTGACGGGGGCCTTCGGGTATTTGTTTAATGACATCCTCGTGATGAATGATCCGAATGGGGCTAAAGGTCAAGGTCATGAAGCAGAAGCTATTGGAAGTGATAAATTTGGCTGGGACTATTATTCAAAAGATGGGTACCCATTGGTGACTGACGGTAATCAGCATTTGTTCTACGCTACAGAAGCTGATCTTCTTCAGGCTCAAACGCGATATACGGACGTTCTCCGCATAAATACGTCTCTTACGCAAGACACGCTAATGAGGATATATGCGGACACAAATTACTCAACATCATACAGCATATGCTCAAACAACTGCGCGGATTTGGTGGTTGGCACGCTGAAGGCTGGTGGAATTACTATTCCCAAGAATGTGACAAGCTATGGTATTACTGTTCCAAACAAGCTCACTGATGCACTGAAAAACCCTCAGTGATTTAACGGTTAATGAAGGGCTGTATGGCGATGATTTGCGCATCATATTCTATTGTCAGAATTTCTATAGGTGCTTGCTTATTAGGGCTTGCATCGCCGATTTTATGGGCAGTGGGCTTTTCCCAGGGGGACCATGTCGGAAATGGCGGAATAATAGATATGGTTGCTCCGTTTTTTCCATGCTCCCTTTTGATGCTTGCAGCGCCAACCGGTGGAAAAATATTATCTTTTTTCATATTTTTTATTTCAGCCATAGCAAATTCTTTTTTATATGGTGCCATTTCGTTCATATTTATTAGAGTTGTTTGCTTCGTCTTCCGATTTTTGTAATCACTGTTTCCCCTCCTCCCGCACCACCTCCCCCCACACCCTCCAAGTCGGCATCATGACTTTGATGGCGCGGACGTTCATCGGATTTTCGCGCATCCCAAGTGACGGTGACCACCAACACGCTGGTCCATGACGAGGTCTATAGCGACAGCCATTCGCATGCCGAACAGCATGACGTCACCCACGACAGTGCGACGATCAGCGCCGGCCAGGGGTTGACCGTGGTGGCCGGCCACGATGTGGCGGTGACGGGCGGCACGCTGTCGGCCGGAACCGACGTGGCGGTGGCGGCGGGCAACGACATCACGCTGGCGGCGGTGACCGACAGCCATTACGCCGAGTCGGACACCAGCAAGAGCGGCGGCTTGATGAACAGCTCGAAGAGCCGTTCGGAAAGCCAGGAGGTGAGCCACCAGGTGACGACGGTGAGCGGCGGCGGGGTTACGGTGACAGTGCACTTATCCGTTCATTGAGCAGATCAATCTGGTTACCGGCCAGGCGGTCGACGCCACCTCGCTGATCCCGCAGACGGCATTCCCGGCCAGCCTGCCGGCGCTGACCGCGGCGTTGTCGCGGCAACTGGCCGGCTTTTCGGCGAAGTTCGAAGCGGCGCCGGCCTCCAGCCCGTATCTTTACGAGACGCGCTTTCAATACACCAGCCTGGGGACCTTCTACGGCTCGGACTATTTCTTCAGCCGGATGGGCACGACGGCCGCCTCCGGTTCG
>JAATGN010000089.1 GCA_015654615.1 Rhodospirillales bacterium | reverse complement strand
TTCGCTCCTCGCAATGACGGCGTTTTCTTGTGAGCGGAGCGAAGCAATCTAGCAACAAGGGGGCGGCCCCTGGATTGCCGCGCCTTCGCATCGCTTTGACGGACCCAAAAACAGAGCGGTTCACTTTTAACGGGGCGCTTAAGGGTCCGGGGCAAAACAAGAGATGCGTTTTGTCCCGGACCCTAAGATTTCATAC
This sequence comes from Rhodospirillales bacterium, assembly GCA_015654615.1. GTDB lineage: Bacteria > Pseudomonadota > Alphaproteobacteria > Rhodospirillales > Magnetospirillaceae > Telmatospirillum. The sequence goes on along the minus strand of JAATGN010000089.1, from coordinate 25,115 downwards.
GACGCCTCCGCGCAGACCCTTAACGGGCTGCTTTGGAGCCCGGATGGGTGACCGCGCCCTCGACGGCATCGCCGACGACCGCCGCATAACGCCATAACGCGCCCGAAGAGATGTTGGGGCTGCGGGGCGTCCAGGCGACCCGGCGACGCGTCAGCTCCGCGTCATCGAGCTCCACGTCGAGCGTCCCGGCGCTCGCGTCGATGACAATGATGTCTCCGTCACGGATCAAGGCGATCGGACCTCCCACGGCGGCTTCCGGTCCAACATGGCCGATGCAGAAACCGCGCGTGGCGCCCGAAAAACGGCCATCGGTTATCAGGGCGACCTTCTCGCCCATGCCCTGGCCATAGATCGCCGCGGTGGTGGCCAGCATCTCGCGCATGCCAGGCCCGCCTCGTGGACCCTCGTAGCGAATGACGATGACCGAACCTTCCGCATAGTCGCGCTTCTGGACAGCCGCGGAGGCGTCCTCCTCCCGATCGAAGACGCGGGCCGGTCCCCGGAATTGAAGCCGCTTCAGACCGGCGATCTTGACGATTCCGCCTTGCGGGGCAAGCGTGCCCCGCAATCCGACGACCCCGCCGACCCGGGACAATGGATCGCTCAGCGGCCGCAGAACGGCATTGGTCTCGACGAGCATGCCGGCCAAATTCTCCGCGACCGTCCGTCCGGTCACCGTGAGGCAATCGCCATGGAGGTGGCCGCCATCGAGGAGGAGCTTCATCAGTGCCGGCACGCCTCCCGCCTCGTGCAGATCCTGCGCGACATAACGCCCACCGGGCCTGAGGTCGGCGACATGCGGCGTTTATCGCGGAGCCGTCTTCGCCGGTGAAGTCAAATTACCTGATGAGGGCAATTGCCACTTTTCATAACGATGGGGCGGCATGGTCCGGTAAGAAACGGCGGCGGTGGTTCAAATCGGCGATAGCGGTCTTGCTTGGAGATGGATGCTGTGAATGCTCCCGTAAACATACCGGGTTACAGACGTCATGGTTGGGGACGGGCCAAGATCATCGTCCTGCACGACTGGATATCGGATTCGAGCAGCTACGAGCCCATGCTGCCTTACCTCGATCCGCAACTGTGCCGGTGGGCGTTCATGGATTTGCGCGGCTATGGCCTCTCGCGCGGTTCACCGGCCGCCTATACGCTTGCCGAAGCCGCGCACGATGTCCTCGCGCTTGCCGATCACCTGAACTGGCGACGCTTTCTTCTGGTTGGTCATTCCATGTCGGGAATGGTCGTTCAGAAGGTGGCGGCTTTGGCCCCGGAACGCCTCTACGGCCTCATCGGCATTACCCCCGTCGGCGCCTCGGGGCAGGCGCTTGACGAAAGCCAGATAGACGGCTTGCAAACAATGGCGCGCGAACGGACCCGCGGCGAAATCCTGCGGACCATGTGGGGAAATCGTCTGTCCGACGGCTGGTTGCAATATAAGCTTCGACGCTGGCGCGAGACGGCCGATGCGGAGGCGAGCGCCGCTTATGTAAGAATGTTTGCGGGTCCCGGCTTTGTCGACGAGGTTGCGGGCTTTGCCAAGCCGGTTCTGGTCGTCGTCGGGGCTCACGACTCGGGGCCGTTCACGGCGGCGAGGCTCAAGGAAGCATTTGAACCGCTGTATCCAAAACTGACCATGACCATCCTCGCGGAGTCCGGCCACTATCCGATGCAGGAGACGCCGGTTCGCCTGGCTACTCTCCTGGAACGGTTCGCGCTGGATACGCTTCATGCCGCCCGCCTGGCGGAAGCTGAATTCTGATGAAGGAGGCACCAGTTTTCCCGATCCGCCCCGGCGCGATGTAGGGCCTCGTTGCAATTGTTCGGATAGGGAATATCTTGTCCATGTCCGGATATAGTGGAGAGGGCCATGCCCCACGCTGCCCGCCGGGAAGCGGCGCCGCGAGCGCCGGACCAGAGCATCGATATCAGCGCACTGAATAACCGCCGCCGGACGGTCGGCGGGCCCGGTCTGCGCGCATTCCGATCGCGGCCTTCGAGACGGTGGCGTCATCGCCTTTCCGGTCGCGCGCCGGAATACCCGAACGGCCGGGCGTCGACGACGATAGGTGGGTTGAAGGCGGCAAGCAAGGCACAACCAAAAGTAGCGGTGATAAGATGACGCTGGTATGATGCTTCTCTAAGAGCGCATCCGGGAGGAAACCCCATGAAATGCCCTCCGATTTTGGCGACCGAACCGGAAAGAGTGAAAGCCCTGTCCGAATACGGACTGGGGAGTGAACGGCCGCTACCCAGTTTGGACTCGGTGGTTCGGATCGCGGCACGCATGTTCGATATGCCCGTCGCCGCAGTGAACATGATCGGCAGCGACCACGTCTTCTTCGCCGCGAGTGTCGGCGTCGGAGAGGTCGACATGAGCCGCGACGTTTCCTTCTGCGCGCACGCCATCGCCCAGGACGGCGTGATGGTCGTTCCGAACGCCATCGCCGACCCCCGTTTCCACGACAATCCGCTGGTAACGGGACCGACCGGCCTCCGTTTCTATGCGGGCGTCCCTCTTCTTTCCCCCGATGGCCTGGCTCTGGGTGCTCTCTGCGTGATCGACAGCCGGCCCCATGAAGATTTCTCCCAGGAGGACCGGGACCGCCTGCGCGAGTTGGCGAACATGGCGTCGGACAGGCTGGAGCTGCGGCGCATCGAGGTTTTCGCCGAACGGTCCGTCCCGTCCGAGGTTCCGCCGGATGTCGCGCAATACCAACGCGAAGCCAAAGAGCTCTACCGGCTTGCCAACTTTGACATTCTCACGGGTCTTGCCAATCGTGGCCGATTCTTTCGACGCGTGGAGGAAGCGCTTGCGCGGCCGCTCGCCGCCGCGGTCGTGATGATCGATCTCGACGGCTTCAAGGACGTCAACGACACCCTTGGGCATGCGGTTGGCGACGCCATTCTGCGGGAAGTGGCCCACAGGCTGGAGAGCTGCGTCGAAGACAAAGACACCGTGGCGCGAATCGGCGGCGACGAGTTCGCGATCCTGTTGCCGGAGGTCGCCGATCTCAACCAGGCATCGGCGGTCTCCGACGCGGTGAATGCCGGCATCGCCAAGCCGATCGCCATCGACGGCCAGGAGATCCGCATCGCGGCAAGCTGCGGCGTCGCCCTCGCCCCTCTCCACACGCAAAATCCCTTGGAACTGCTCGGCGACGCGGACCTCGCCCTGTTCAAGGCGAAAACCAGCGGACGCGGAAGGTCGCGCGTCTTTGAACCGTCTTTGCGCATGGAGGCCGCGGCACGGCGCCTCTACTGCATGGAAATCCACCGGGCGGTCAAGGACGGCGAATTTCTGCTCTTCTATCAACCCCAGATTCGGCTGATCGATGGGACTCTGACCGGCGCGGAAGCCTTGATCCGCTGGCGACATCCCGAACGCGGGCTGTTGTCACCCGCCGCTTTTCTCCCGGCCCTTGAATCCGGTCCCCTCGCGGCAACCGTCGGGTCATGGGTGCTGGACGAGGCCTGCGCCCAGGCGGCCCTTTGGCGCCGCAACGGAATGGAAACCTTCCGCATGGGCGTCAATCTGTTCGGAGCGCAGTTCCGTGTCGGCGACCTTGCCGCGGAAGTGATCGAAACCCTGGAACGGCACGAATTGCCCGCCAGTGCCCTCGAACTCGAGATCACCGAAAACATCGTGCTCGATCACGACGATCTCGTGCTGGAGAAGCTGCGGCAGCTCAGGGACCGTGGGGTCGGAATCTCGTTCGACGATTTCGGGACCGGCTTTGCGTCGCTCAGTTTGCTCAAACGCTACCCGCTCACCCGGATCAAGATCGATCGTTCCTTTGTCGAAGGCATGCTGACGTCCAAGAAGGACGCCTCGGTGATTCGGGCCGTCCTCGACATCGCGAGAAACTTCGATTTGGAAACGATCGCCGAGGGCATAGAAGGCGAGGCGGAACGCGAGAGCCTCCTGCGTCAGGGGTGCAACGAAGGTCAAGGCTATCTGTTCGGCAAGCCGATGCCGGCGCCGCGCTTCGCCGAGGCCTTCGGGATCGCGCCGATCGCCCAGGCGGCGGCTTGCTGCTGAACGAGGAACGGCGGAGTCGATCTCTCTTCCGGGATGCGTCCCGATGCTGAAGGGAGCATGCGTCGAAAAAAGGGATCGACCCGACCGGTCGGGCCATGACGACGGGCGCCTTTGATCGCTTTGTGGAAGTGGTGGACGCCGACTCACGAACATTGCGAATGTCCGCAATTGGTGCAGGTATCGCAGCCTTCCTGGCGCAACAGCGTCGGCTGGCCGCATTTGGGACATTGGCGGAGCGGCGAGGCCCCCAGATTGACCACCTGCCGGCCGGTCGCCGGATCGCGCTCGCCGGCGGGGTCGGGCAAAAAGCCGATGCTGACCATGTGCCGCTCGATGACGTCGCCGATGGCGGCCAGCAGCGACGGCACATAGCGGCCGCCCATCCATTGGCCGCCCCTGGGGTCGAACACCGCCTTCAATTCCTCGACGACGAAGGCGACGTCGCCGCCGCGCCGGAACACCGCCGAGATCATCCGGGTCAAGGCGACGGTCCAGGCGAAGTGATTCATGTTCTTCGAATTGATGAAGACTTCGAAGGGACGGCGGCGGCCGTCCTGGATGATGTCGTTCAGGGTGATGTACATGGCATGGTCGCTGTCCGGCCATTTGATCTTGTAGGTGGCGCCGGGCAGCTCCTCGGGCCGGTTGAGCGGTTGCGTCAGATGGACGATGGCGCCGGCTTCATAGGGATCTTCGGGCCGCGCCCGCAGGGGTTCCAGCGGCAGTTCGGGTTGCGGCGCGGAATTTTCGGCGGGTTTCTTGATCTCCAGCACGGCGCCGGTGATGTCGTTGGGGCGATAGGTGGTGCATCCCTTGCAGCCCAGCGTATAGGCCTGCAGATAGACGTCCTTGAATTCCTCGAAGCCGATTCCTTCCGGCACATTGATGGTCTTTGAAATGGAGCTGTCGATGTATTTCTGCGCCGCCGCCTGCATCACCACATGGTCGGACGGCGTCAGGTTCTGGGCATTGACGAAATAATCGGGCAGGGCCGCCGCCTCGCCATGCAGGCGGCGGTACAGGCGGACCGCATAATCGCTGACCTCCTCTTCGCGGCGGCTGCCGTCGGGCATCAGCACATTGCGGGTGTAGGCATAGCTGAAAACGGGTTCGAGCCCCGAGGACACATTGTCGGCGAACAGCGAAATGGTCCCGGTCGGGGCGATCGAGGTGAGCAGGGCGTTGCGGATGCCGTGGGCGCGGATGGCCTGCTGGACGTCGGGGTCCAGGCTGCGGATGGTTTCGCCGGCCAGATAGGCCTCGGCCTGGTAAAGCGGGAACGGGCCCTTTTCCGCGGCCAGTTCGGTCGAGGCCAGATAGGCCTCGCGGCGCAGCAGGGACAGCCACTGCTCGGCCAGCCGCGAGGCTTCGCGACCGCCGTAGCGGGCCCGGCACATGATCAGCGCATCGGCCAGTCCGGTGACGCCCAGGCCCAGCCGCCGTTTCGAGACGGCTTCCTGCCGGTGTTCGGGCAGCGGAAAGTTGGAGACGTCGATGACATTGTCCATCATGCGGACCGCCGTGCGGACCAGCCGGGCCAATTGTCCTTCGTCGAGCCCGGCGTCCTCCTCGAACGGGCGCTCGACCAGACGGGCCAGGTTGATCGAGCCCAACAGGCAGACGCCGTAAGGCGGGAGCGGTTGCTCGCCGCAATTGTGAACGACCAGGCCGTTGGCGTCGAACGCGTTGATCCCGGGAATCCGGACGTCGAAGACGTCGGCATGGCCATTCGGTTGGATTGCCTCGACGGTCGCCGCAAACTGTTCGCGATTGAGGGCTCGGCGGTATCCGGACAGGAGATTGGTCAGCCGCGCTGCCTTGTCGCTGTCGGCAAAGCCGATGCGAGCTTGAAACTCCTTCATGTTGCTGCCGGAGATGACGAGTTCATGCTGGGCGGCGCAATGGTACGCGGAATGCGCGCCTTGTCCATTCGGCAACAATCGCGGCCCGGCGGCCCGGCGATGGCGGTAGAGCGTGCTGTTGATCCCCATGCGGAGCAGCATTCGCTGTACGGCCTGCAGCAGGTCGAGATCGCTCTGCGCCAATCGAATGCTGACGCCCTTGTCGTGGTGGTCTTGGACACTGCCGTCTGTGTCGAACAGGCCGCGCAACAGACCGCGGTAAAAGGCGGCGGAGGCGCTTTCCATCGCCGGTGTAACGGTCTTGTGGCCAGGCGACATGCCCAATTCATGACTCAAGGTTTTGACGGCGGCGAGCGACAAGCGCCATTCATTCCGGCCCGGCACCTCCATCCAGCCTCGAAAATCGGCCCGATGGGGTAAGCTATGAGCGGCCTCGACCGTTCGCGCCATGACGGAGTCGACGCCGACCGCGACATGATCGCCATTCGCAGCCTGGGCGGGGCGCCAGACGCTGATCACCGCCTTGTCCGACTTCAGCGTCCCGTCGCCGATCAGCAATCCGATCAGATATCCCTCGGCCTCGCCGTAGCGTCCCTCCCATTCGGTTCCCTGCCGATGATCGTTCAGCATCACTTCGTCGCCGGGCGACAATTCGCCCGCTTTGCACCAATCCCAATCGAGCCGCCAACGCGTCCGTTCGCGTACGCGCCGCACGGGGTGGTCGGCGGTCAGGCGCAAGACGTGACCTTGGGACGTCATCAGGCGCAAAATTGGTTTGTGACCAGTCGCAAAGAAGCCGCGCGGACCGGAGGGATGGGCGGTTCCGTCGACGATCGCCCCGAACGGTCGACCGACGAGTGCCGCGACCTGACGAGGGCCTTCGGTCGTCTGCACCCATGTGTCGGCCGTCACGCAGGGATTGGTGGCGTGGATGGTTTCGCAATAATGTAGATTGTTCAGCCGGTTGATGCGATCGATGAAGATCACCCCCGGTTCCGCGAAGGTGTAGGTGGCGCGCATGATGGCGTTCCACAAATCGCGCGCCGGCAGGCTTTTGTAGACCACGCCGCCGAAGGTCAATTCCCAGGCGTCGCCGCCTCTCACCGCGGCCATGAAGGCGTCGGTGACCAGCACCGACAGATTGAACATGCGCAGCCGTCCGGCCTCGCGCTTGGCGTCGATGAAGGCTTCGACGTCGGGATGGTCGCACCGCATCGTCGCCATCATGGCGCCGCGCCGCGACCCGGCGCTCATGATGGTCCGGCACATCGCATCCCAGACGTCCATGAAGGACAGGGGGCCGGAAGCGTCGGCGCCGACGCCATGCACCGGCGAGCCCTTGGGCCTGAGGGTGGAGAAGTCGTAGCCGATGCCGCCGCCCTGCTGCATGGTGACGGCGGCCTGTTTCAACTGTTCGAAGATCCCGGCCATGTCGTCGGGGATGTCGCCCATGACGAAACAGTTGAACATGGTGACCTTGCGGCCGGTGCCGGCTCCCGACAGGATGCGGCCGGCCGGCAGGAAGCGGAAATCGTTCATCGCCTCGAAGAAGCGGGCGGCCCAATCGGCCTGGTTCTTCGGTTCGGCGGCGGCCAGGGCCCCGGCGACCCGGTGCCAGCTGTCTTCGATGGTCTTGTCCACAGCATCGCCGGTCGGCCCCTTCAGCCGATATTTCATGTCCCAAATCTGCTGCGAGATGGATGCCATCTGCGTCATGACCATTCTCCGCCGCGAACGGCTCGCTTCACGGTACAACCGGGAGTGGGCGTAAAAAACCAGGCTTTTCAAGGCCCAAAGCGAGAACTCTAGGAGTCGCTCCAGCTTCCGTCAAGTTCTTCCGTTCTCATTTTGTTTCCACATGTCGCAAAGCGGCAAGGCGTTGAAATCATTCGCCGCAAGGCGGTTATCCCCCTATTTCACGATAGCGCCGATGTCCATCGCAATGCTCATTCCACAGACTTATCCACAACAGACGTCACACCCGGTTCGATCGATTGCAAGGGGCTGAGATGCGGAAATCGACGCAAGGCGTCGTTTTCCAGGGACCGCGTGGCGGCCTCGACGCGCTGCTGCAGCAGGAGCATGACGGCCTTGCGATCGAGACCGCGGGGCAGGGCCGGCAAGACCTCCAATGTGATGACGCCGGAATGGCGGATGAAGGCGTTGCGCCGCCAGAACAGGCCGGAGTTCAGGGCCACCGGGATGAGCGGCGCGTCCAGCGCGCCATAGAGCATGGCGACGCCCGAATGATAGTCTCCCGCCGTTCCGGGAGCCTGGCGGTGGCCTTCCGGAAAAATGACGATCTGGCGTTGATCGGCCAGGGCCTGCCGGGCGCCGTCGACCATCAGCTTGAGGGCCTTCATGCCGGCCCGCCGATCGATCGGCACCTGCCCGCTCTTTTTCAGATACCAGCCGATGAACGGCAGGAACAGCAATTCCCTCTTGAGAATATAGGCCGGGTCGGCCAGCAGATGATGGAAAACCATGGTGTCCCAGGCCGACTGATGCTTCGCGGCGACGATGGCCGGTCCCCGCGGCAGATTCTCGAGTCCCCTGATCTCGAAGGACAGGCCGAGAATATTGCGCTGAAGGAACAGGCAGCTCTCCAGCCAGAAGGCGGCGCAACGCTGCATGACCCGCCGCGGGGCGAAGACCAGAAGAGGCAGATAGACGATCGACAGCAGCATGGTCCAAGGCAGGAACACGAGTTGATAGGCCAGGGATCTGACGGCTGTCACGGGGCGTCCTCCTGCAATTCGGTCCAGTGGCGCACCTGGGCGGCCAGATATTTGGTATATTCCGTCGCGATGAGATGGGCGGTGCCGGGCCACAGCCACCACTGTTCATGCTTCACCTTGTCGGGGAAGACCGGATGCGGAATGATTTCCGCGTCCGGCATGGCGTGCCGGAATTCCGCCAGGCTGCGGCGCATGTGGTAATTGGCGGTCACCAGCCGCAGGGAATGATAGCCTTCGGCGCGCATCCAGGCGGCGGTCTCGACCGCGTTGCCGGCCGTATTGTCGGCCGTGTGGCCGAGGACGACGCAGCATTCCAATTCTTCGGGCTTCTGGCGGGACAGCCGCAGCAGTTCGGCCACGTCGACGCTGCGATAGACGCCGGAGACGAACAGCTTGCGGGCCATCTTCTGGCGCAACAGAAGAAGCCCGGCATCCAGCCGTTCGGATCCGCCGGTCAAGACCACGATGGCGTCGGTCGGCGTGGCGACGTCGCCCAATTGGTCGGGAACGTCGGCGGCATACCAAAAGAAGCCGGCCAGCCAGCCGGCGGCGGCGGCCATCGGTATCCAACGGAACAGAAGACGGATGAAAGTGGGCATCTTGGGGCGAATCACGGTTTGCCGGAACGTCAGGGCAAATGCGCCAAGGTCCGGTGAACCGTGGCGCGGGCCGTCAGCATGGCCAGCAATGCGGCGACGGCCGGCAGAACCAGGACCGATGCCCAGCCGCCGATCGGCATGGACAGTTCGGCCAGGAAACCGCCCTCCATCCGCCTGGCGGTGACACCGATCGCCGCCAGGATCGGCAGGGTGAGGATCAGTCCGATGACACCGCCTTTCAATCCCAGCGCAAAGGCGCGATCGGCGAATTGCCGGGCGATATAGTCGTCCGGCGCGCCGATCAGATGCAAAACTTCGATAACCTCCTGATGGATGGCCATGCCGGTCCGCGTCGCGTAAAACACCGTGGCGGAGGTGACGCCGCCGATCAGGACGACGATGGCGACGGCCAGCCATTCGATGCTGCGGCTGAGGTCGATCAGGCGGGACAGCCAGACCCGATGGTCGTCCAGGGAGGCGCCGCTGACCGCCTGGGACAGCTTCGCCGCCAGGGCGACCAGATCGGGGGGCGCATCCGGCCGGGTGGTGACGTCGATCAGGGCCGGCAGGGGCAATTCCTTGAGCAGATCGCTGTTGCCGAGCCAGGGCGCCAGCAGGGCGACCAACTGGTCCTGGCTGAGGGCCCGGGCGCTGGCGATACCGGGGAAGCCGTTGAGCAGGGCGACCGCCTGCTCCACCTTTTCCCGGGTCTGTTCGGCCGATTCGCCGGCATCGCCGGGGGCGGCGGCGATCTCCACGGTCAGCGTCCCCGAGACGTCGCGGTCCCAGCGGCCGATCAGGCCGTTCAGGATGAACACGCCGGCCAGCGCCACGGCGCACAAAAAGACCATGGGGGCGATCAGCCAGGGCAAAAAGCGGCTGGTGGCATCCTGGTCGAGCGGCAGATCGGAACGTCGGGCAAACATACTTTCTGTCTTCTCACGCTCTCCGCAACCAGCCGTTTTCCAGGTGCAATTGCGGATACGGCAGCCGGGAGACCAAATTCTCGTTGTGGGTGGCCACGACCACGGTGGTGCCCAGCTTATTCAATTCCTCGAACAGATACATCAAACGCATGGCGATATGATCGTCGACATTGCCGGTGGGTTCGTCGGCCAGCAGCAGGTCGGGGCGGCCGATGACGGCACGCGCGATGGCGACCCGCTGTTTCTGGCCGCCGGACAAGGTGGGGGGCTTGGCATCCAGATGGTCGGCGAGGCCGACCCATGTCAACAGGTCGGGAACGAATTTTCGGACATCGTTTTCATTGGCCCCGGCGACGCGCAGCGGCAACGCCACATTGTCCAATGTGGAGAGATGGTCGAGCAGGCGGAAATCCTGGAACACCACGCCGACCCGGCGCCGCAGGGCCGGCAGTTCGTAACGCTTGGCGGCCACGATGTCGCGGCCGAACAGGATGATGCGGCCACGGGACTGCTTTTGACCGAGATACATCAGGCGCAACAGGGATGACTTCCCGGCTCCCGAAGAGCCCGTCAGGAAGTGGAACGAGCCGGCCGGCAAAGAGAAGCTGATATCCTGAAGAATTTCCGGACCACGTCCATAGCGCACGGCAACGTTGTCGAACTGAACCACGTTGGCCCTGTCTGCCGTAGGATGTCGCACGCTTTTTCCCTTCTCGGACGCTTGAAAGATTACATGGAGGCGGCGCTTCGTCCAGCCCGCGCTTGTGTTGTAACAGGTGGCCGCCTATAAAGAATAATATTCTAGTGGTTCGATCCTCTAGCGCTTGTCTCCGGGGCGTCAGGTGAATCGGTCCATCAATTGATTGAATTGTGCTCTGATTCTGGTATTTCGTCAGGTTACGAATTGTCACAGTCAGACTAACTGCGGTTCGCTCGGCGATGATCGTCACCTGCCCTAGTTGCGATACCCACTTTTCCGTCTCCGAAGCGGCTCTCGGCACGAGGGGCCGTACCGTTCGGTGTGCCCGCTGTTCCCACAAGTGGTATCAGGAGCCGCACGCCGATTCCGATGCGATTCCCCTGGAGATGGCGCCGGCCTCCACCGGGGCCGGCCGGCCCCGGGAAACCCTGGCGGAGCATATGTATGCCGGAAACGCCGAAGACGACGATTTCGCCGGCCAGGGGCGGGCCGTCGCGCCGGTCGATTTCGGATCCTCGCCGGCGGAACGGCGGGCCGGGGACGACGACAGCCTGGAAGAGGACGAGGATCCTTTCGCCAAGATCTCCGAACTGATGATGTCGACGACGCCGGAACCCATTCCCGACGTCTTCGCCTCGACGCCGCCCAAGCCGTCGCCGCGGCGCAAGGGGGCGGCCGGGCTGTGGTTGCTGCTGGTGGTGCTGCTGACCGGCAGCGCCGGCGCCGGGCTTTATTTCCTGCAAGACAGGGTGATCGACCATTGGCCGGAGACGGCCCGCTATTACGACGAATTCGGCCTGCGCAACGAAGTGGTCGGCGCCGGCCTGACGTTCCGCAACTATAATTCCGAGCGGCTGGTGCAGGACGCCAACGAGGTGCTGATCGTCCGCGGGGTGATCGCCAACACCACCGAACAGCCGCACGAGGTGCCGCTGCTGCGCCTGGCGCTCTACAACAACCAGACCCTGCTTCAGGAAAAGATCATCAGCCCGCCCCAGACGACGCTCGATGCCCACGGGACCGTCGGGTTCCGCATCACGCTCGATCAGCCGGACGCCAATGCCAGCCGTTTCGAGGTGACCTTCACCGCCGCCAAACCCCCCGCCAAGGATCCGGCGACGACCAAGTGACGAAGGGCCTGGGGCCCGTCGTCAGTTAGGCTGTCTCCCCGTCATCCCCGTGAAAGCGTCAGGGGATGCGCACATTTCGCCCCTCGCCCTTTTTAAGGGAGAGGGTGGGGCCCGCCGCGAAGCGGTGGGAGGGTGAGGGGATCTCAGGGCAACACGATGAAACTCCTCTGTTTCAAGCGATGTATTCCCACTGGCGAGCGCTTCCTGCCCTCACCCTCCCGCTGACGCGGGTCCCACCCTCTCCCGCCAAGCGGGAGAGGGATAAATCATTGATATATTGAAGGTATTTAAGATGAGCGCATCCCCTGGCGCTTTCGCGGGGATGACGATGTGAAGCTGTCGATCAGCCGGCCCGGACGCCGGTCAGGAAATCGATGACTTCGCTCCGCAACCGCTCGGAATTCTCGGCCAGTTCGGTCGAGGAGGCCAGGACCTGCTCGGCCGCCGCCCCGGTGGTCGCCGCCGCGCGGCTGACCCCGTCGATGGTCCTGGTGACCTCGGCGGTGCCTTGCGCCGCCTGCTGGACGTTGCGCGCGATCTCTTGCGTGGCGGCACCTTGTTCCTCGATGGCCGAAGCGATGCTCGACGAGATTTTCTGAACCTGGTCGATGACGCCGCCGATCTCCCTGATGGCTTCGACGGCGCGACGGGTTTCCTCCTGCACCGCCGAGATCTGGGCGCCGATCTCGTCGGTGGCGCGGGCCGTCTGGTTGGCCAGGTTCTTGACCTCGCCCGCCACCACGGCGAAGCCCTTGCCGGCGTCGCCGGCCCGCGCCGCTTCGATGGTGGCGTTCAGGGCCAGCAGATTGGTCTGGCTGGCGATGTCGTTGATCAGCTTGACCACCTCGCCGATCCGGTTGGCGGTGGTCGCCAGGCTTTGCACCGTTTCGTTGGTTTGCAGCGTTTTTTGCGAGGCGAGCTGGGAAATATCGGCGGCTTGGCCGACCTGCTGGCCGATTTCACCGATGGACGAGGCCAATTGCCGGGTGGCGGCGGCGATGGTGTCGACATTGCCGGAGGATTGTTCGGAAATGCTGGCCACCGTCGTCGCCTGGGCATTGGCCTGTTGCGCCGCCGCCGACATCGATTGCGCCGTCGCCTGCATCTCGGTGGCCGATTCCGAGACCACCTTGACGACCCCCATCACATCGGCTTCGAACTGGTCGGCCAGGGCCTGCATCGCGAGCCGCCGCTCGGCCGCCCCGCGTTCGGCCGCTTCCGACTGGTCGCGGCGCAGCTTTTCCATCTGGACGGCATTGTCCTTGAAAACCTGGACGGCCTTCGCCATGTCGCCGATCTCGTCCTTGTTGCCCGTCGCCGGAATCGCCACGGTCAGATCTCCGTCGGCCAGGGCCGCCATCGCTTCGGTCATCGCCTTGATCGGCCCGGCGATGCCGCGCGACACGACGATCGACAGCCCCAGGCTGAGCACGATGCTGGCGATGCCGACGCCCAGGGCGACGTCGATGGCGTCGCTGAGCCCGTCGTCCACCGAGGTGGTGGCTTCGGCGCTGACCGACTCGAAACCGGCAATGAGGTCGGTGCCCATCTTTTCGATCTGGTCGGCCGTGGCCGCGGCCTCGGTGACCGCCGTCTTGGCGTCGGAGGATTCCAGCGCCTCGTTCCGGCCTTTGATGGCTCTGACGCGGGCGGCCTTGTTCTCGAAGTCGCCGATCGTGCCGCCGAGCTGTTCCACCTTCCGGCGGCGCTCGGGATTCGTCGTCTGGGCGAGCAGGGCGACCTGCCGCGTCCTGGCGGTGTCGAAATCCTCTTTCGCCTGCTGCCAGTGGCTTTCCTCGCCGGTGGCAAGGGCCATCCATACTTCCATGCGGCCCCGGAAGATGGTCTTTTCGATCTGCTGGACCGTGGCGACGTTCTCGACCGTCCGTTTCATCCGCAGGAACGACAGGGCGGTGTTCTTCTCCGAATGGATGGCCGAACCGCTGAGTCCGGCGATCAGAACCACCAAAATCCCAAATGCGAACATCAATCGGGGGAAAATTTTCAACTTGCTGAACATGTCCAACTCCAGGGCGGCGCCCCACCTCGCCGTTTCATCTAACGAATAGTACTGTACCGTTCAGTTTTGTGGATTCACACATATATCGTTCGTGGAATCGTCGAGGGAACGGGCCTGAGGCACGGTCCCCTACAGCCCGAACTGCTTGAGCAGGCGCTGCAGATAGTCCCGCTCGAAGGAGGGACGTTCCGCCTGCCCGGCCCGCCGGCGCAGTTCGTCGAGCACTTCGCGGGCCTTTTGCGTCATCGCCTGATCGGGGATCTTGACCGTCCGGTCCTCCCCGTCGCCTCCGCCCTGCAGGGGGCGGCCCAGGGGGTCGCGTCCGGACCCCCGGCCTTGCCGGACCATTCCCGATCCCAGCTGTCCGGCCAGGGACTGCGCCGTCGCGCGGCTGCCTTCCTGCAGGCGCGCCAGGGCCTCGGTCTGCGCATCGATGGCGTCTTGCGTCTCGCCTTGCCGCAGGGCCTGGGTGGAGTCCCGCATGGCCTGTTCGGCCTGCCCCAGGGCATCGGGAATATCGGCCCCCAGATCCCCCAGGGACTGCAGAAGCTGCCCCAGGCGTTTGCGCAAGGCTTCCTGGCGTTGCGCATCGGCCTTTCCGGCTTCGTTGTCGCGCCGCCGCGCCGCGCCGCCGTCCATCCGGCCGGTCGCGTCCGGCGCCGCCTGGGCGCGGCGGAAGGTATCGTCGAGCAATTGCCGCTGCTGCTGGGTCATTTCCTGCAGCTCCTTCAGGGCGTGCTGCGCCTGTTCGGCCTGCTGCCGTCCGGCCTGCCCTCCCCCCCGCAGGGCCGAGCCCAGTCCGTCCAGCATCTGGCGAAGCTCGCCGAGCATTTGCCGCGCCGCCTCGGACGAGCCGGTCCGGGACAGGTCCCGCATGCGGTCCAGCATCCCTTTCAGTTCCTCGGCCGAGACGCTCGGTTGGTCCGGATCGTCCGGCAGCAGCGGCATGCCCTGGCGCTCCGCCTGTTCGACCAGGGCATCGAGATAACGCGCCATGGCGCTCTGCAGTTCGCCCATCAATCGTTCGATTTCGGCTTGCGGGGCGCCTTCGGCCAGCGCCTGCTCCAGGTCGCGGGTCGCCTCGTCGAGCGCGCGTTGTGCGGCGGGGCGGTCGCCCTCCTCGATACGCAGCGCCGTCTGCCACAGGATATCGATCACCGAAGGGACCGCTTCGGCGGAGTGGTCGCGGACCAGCCGGAAGGTGGCGGTCGACAAGGCGAGATAGGCGGTCAGATCGTTGCCGAAACCCTCGGGTTGAGATGCGATCGCGGCGAGGGCCAGGGCGACCTCCTGGCGACGTTCGGGCGTGGCGGCGAGGATGCGCCGCTGTGCGACGATGGCCTGGGCGACCGGGTTGGTGAAGGTGCGCTCGGGAAGGACCGTCTTCACGGCCTCTCCCGTGGCCCGGCGTCCGGCGACGTTTTCGGCCGCCGGTTCGATGCTCACCGGCAGTCCGGCCCAGGGATGACCGGTGAGGTCGTGCCAGGCGGCCTGCCGTAGATTGGCCGGATGAGCCCCGCCGAGCGGCAGATTGACCGACAGGGGCGGCGCCTGCGGACTGTCGAGGCGGCGGATGACCGCCCAGGCCTTGGCGATGCCATAGGCGTCCCGGCCTTCGATATCGAGGCGCAGGCGGCCCTCCCGGTCGGCTTCGGGCGGCGATGCGAAGGCGATCGAGGGCGGTTCGATCGCCAGGACGGAGACGGTCCAGGCGGCGATCCGCCGGCGTCCCTGGCGAATCAGCAGGCGTCCGCCCTTGCCGAGCGTGGTTTCGATGCGCTGGCTGTCGCCGTCCAGGGCGTCGAAGGGCTGGACGGCGTCGTCCGTGAACAATTGCGCCTTGCCATGCCCGCCTTGCAGGACGGCGAGCAGGCGCGAATCGCCGGGCAGAACCAGGGATTGCCCGGTCGATTGTCCATCCAGCAGGATCGGCGCCTTTCCCGTGTAGGCCGGCGGGGTGAGCCAGACCTGGAGTACCGGGGCCGGGCCGGCGAAGGCGCCGAGGTTCGGGTGCAGGGCCCGGTTCAGGCGTTCCGGCGCGTCGTGCCATCCGCCGCTCAGGGCGACGGCCAGCAGCAGCGGCGGTACGAAGCGGAGTCCCAGGGGGTCGTGGCGGGCCAGGTCGGGGGCGGGAGGCTTCAGCGACAATCGCCGGAGGAGGGCGCGCAGCCGCCGGCGTTCGGCCTGCCACAGGGTTCGGGAAACCGGATCGTCCGCCCCGGCGTCCAGATGGTCGGCCAGCGTCTGCAACGGCCGATGGGACAGTCCGCTGTCCTTTTCCAGCCGCCGCGCCGCTTCGGAAAGATCGGGCCGGGACAGGCGGCGGAGCCGCCAGAGGGCGACCAGTCCCGCCGCGGCGAAGGCCGCCAGCAGCCCGGCATGAAGCCAGCCGGGCAACGCGGGCAGCAGGTCGAACAGGGCCAGGGCGACGAAGGCGGCCAGAAGGCCGGGCAACGGCCAGGCCAGGCGCCAGGCGCGCTCCCACCACAACGTCAGATGGGCGATGCGAAGGCGCCGGCGCAGATCGGGGGAAATCTCCTCCTCTCCGACGGGGCGTCGTTCCGGCTTACCGTCTGTCCGCTGCGCGGCCACCATGCCTCCATGCCGTCGAGGTTTCCCTCGCCACGGCGGCTACAACCATGTCGGCAAGGATTCCAATGCGAGCATCTCGTCATATGTAGGACGTGCCCTGACCACTGCAAAGTGGTCGCCCTTGACCAGCACTTCGGGCACCAGCGGACGCGAATTGTAGGTCGAGGACATGGTGGCTCCGTAGGCGCCCGCCGTGCCGAAGACGATCAGATCGTCCTTGGCCAGCGGCGGCAAGGCCCGTTGCCGGGCGAAGGTATCGCCGCTCTCGCAGATCGGGCCGACCACGTCGACCGGATGCCGGGCGGCGTCGGGGGCGGCCTGGGCGACCGGCAGGATCTCGTGATAGGCGTCATACATCGCCGGGCGGATCAGATCGTTCATGGCGGCATCGCAGACGACGAAACTGCGCGTCGCACCATCCTTGACATAGATGACGCGGCTGACCAGGACGCCGGCGTTGCCGACCAGCATGCGTCCCGGTTCCAGGATCAGCCGGCAGCCCAGGTCGCCCAGGTTCTGGCGAATGACGGCGGCATAGTCGGCGGGCGATGGGGCGGGCCGCTCGTCATAGGGCACGCCCAGGCCGCCGCCCAGGTCCAGGCGGGGCGGCGCGATGCCGTCGGCGCGCAGCATGACGATCAGGTCGCGCAGCCGGCGAAAGGCGTCGCGGAAGGGCTGCAAATCGGTCAGCTGCGAGCCGATGTGGCTGGCGATCGAGGCGAGTTCGATGCCCGGCAGGGTTCGCGCATGCCGCAGGACCTGCGGCGCCCGGGTCCATTCGATGCCGAATTTGTTTTCCTTGCGGCCGGTGGTGATCTTCGCGTGGGTATTGGCGTCGACGTCGGGATTGACGCGCAGGCCGACGACGGCGCGTTTTCCCCGCGACAAGGCCACGGCGTTCAGCGCTTCGAGCTCGGGTTCCGATTCCACATTGATCTGCAGAATGCCGGTGTCGACGGCCAGCTCCAATTCGCGGCGGGTTTTGCCGACGCCGGAGAAAACGATCCTCTCGGGCGGTATTCCGGCCGCCAGGGCGCGCCGCAATTCGCCTTCCGAAACCACGTCGGCCCCGGCTCCGAGGACGCCCAGGGTGCGGATGACCGCGATGTTGGAATTGGCCTTGACGGCGAAGCAGATGGTCGCGTCGAGATCGGCCACGGCATCCTGCAGCACGCGGAAATGGCGCTCCAGGGTGGCGGTGGAATAGCAATAGAACGGCGTGCCGACTTCGGCGGCCAGGCGATCGAGGGACACATCCTCGGCATGGAGGACGCCGTCGCGATAGTGAAAATGATTCATTGCCGCTGGTCCTCGTCGTCGGTCGACGGGGTGGGGATGGGCTGGACCGGCGGCAGCGGCGATTGCCCCGTGCTGACCAGGCCCTGGCTGAAAGGATCCGATCCGACCGACCGGGTGGTGTTGGGCAGATTGGAATTGAGGGGTATTTGCCCGGGAGCCACCTGGGTCGAGGGATCGATATAACTGCCGCCTTGGGTGAAACGGGCCTTCAGATCCTGCTGGTCCCATTCGGGCGGCAGGGCGCGGCCATCCCGCTGCGGGGCCGTGGGCGGCGTGGCGGTCGGGTTCGGATAAATTTTCGGATAGGTGGAATCGGCGGGCTGCAGCGGTCTTCCGGCCTTGCCGCACCCGGACAGGGAAAACAGAAGAAGCGCGGCGAGAGCCAGGGCCAACGGACGGTACATGATGTGGTTTTCTCCCGGCTACAGGAATCGCCGGCGGGCCGCCTGGGCGGCGGCGCTGACGTTGGAGGGCGCCGTGCCGCCGAAACTGGTGCGGCTGGCGGCGGAGGCTTCGACGCCGAGGACGGAGAAGACGTCGGCGGTGATCCGCCGGTCGATCGCCTGCAGATCGCCCAGGGACAATTGGTCGAGGCCGACCCCCTGCGTCTCGGCCAGGCGGACGATCTGCCCGGTGATATGGTGGGCCTGGCGGAACGGCACATCGGCGGCCCTGACCAGCCAGTCGGCGATGTCGGTCGCCGTGGTGAAGCCGGCGCCGGCCGATTCCTTCATGCGCGGCGCATTGACCGTCAGATCGCTGATCATCCCGGTCATCGCCGCCAGGGACAGCTCCAGGGTGTCGGCGGCCTCGAACACCGGCTCCTTGTCGTCCTGCATGTCCTTGCTGTAGGTCAGCGGCAGGCCCTTCATGACGATCAGCAGGGCGTTCAGGTCGCCGATCACCCGGCCGGCCTTGGCGCGCACCAGTTCGGCCGCGTCGGGATTGCGCTTTTGCGGCATGATCGACGAGCCGGTGGTATAGCCGTCCGACAGGGTCACGAAACGGAATTGCGCCGTGGTCCACAGCACCAGCTCTTCGGCCAGGCGCGACAGATGGACGGCGCAGATCGCCGCGGCGGCCAGGAATTCCAGGGCGAAATCGCGGTCCGAGACGGCGTCCAGGGAATTGGCGCAGGGACGATCGAATTCCAGTTCGGCCGCCGTCATCTGGCGGTCGATCGGGAAGGAGGTCCCGGCCAGGGCGGCGGCCCCCAACGGACATTCGTTGAGGCGCAGGCGGGCATCCCTGAGGCGGGAGCGGTCGCGGCCGAACATCTCCACATAGGCGAGCAGATGATGGCCGAAGGTCACCGGCTGGGCGGCCTGCAGATGGGTGAAGCCCGGCATCACCGTGCCGGCGTGGCGTTCGGCCTTGTCGATCAGGGCGGCCTGCAGACGCTGCAGCGCGGTTTCCATGCCGTCGATGGTGTCCCTGACCCACAGGCGGAAGTCGGTGGCCACCTGGTCGTTCCGCGAACGCGCGGTGTGCAGCCGGCCGGCCGCCTCGCCGATCAATTCGGCCAGGCGCGATTCCACATTCATGTGGATATCTTCCAGCGAGGTGCTAAAGATGAATTGGCCGCTTTCGATTTCCTGGAGGATCTGCTCGAGACCCCGCAGGATGGCCTTGCCATCGGCGTCGGACAGGACACCGACCTTGACCAGCATCGCGCAATGGGCCTTTGAGCCGCGGATATCCTGGGCATAGAGCCGCTTGTCGAAGTCGATGGAGGCATTGATCCGCTGCATGACGGCGGAAGGGCCGCCGGCGAAACGTCCGCCCCAAATGGTGCTGGCGCCGGCTTGGTCTGGTGCTTTGCTCATCCTTGACTCTTGCTGGGTACGGGAAATGATTCGTCTTTTCATCACCGCCGTCGTCGGTCTGGCCACGATCGGCGCGAGTCTCTGCTCCACCGCCTTCGGCGGCGAAGCGGGCCTAACCTACATCGTTCCCAGCGCGGCGGGAAGCGATGATGGGGCCGCGCCGCGTCCGACGATGCCCGATCTGATCTTCGCCGACGGCAGCGGCATGCCGGTCCATCTGCGCCAATATATGGGCCAGGTGGTGGTGATCAACTTCTGGGCCACCTGGTGCGCCCCCTGCATCCAGGAAATGGTCTTCCTGGACCGGCTGCAGGGGGATTCCCATGGAAAGCCGCTGACGGTCCTCGCCCTGTCCGAAGACGCCGGCGGCATCCCGGTGGCGCGCGCCTTTTTGACCCGCCAGAAATTCGGCTATCTCAAGCCTTTCGCCGATCCCGCCTCGACGGTGGCGCAGGCCTTGGGAATCCGGGGCTTGCCGACCTCCATCATCCTCGACCGCTACAATCGCCAGGTGCTTCGGGTCGAGGGGCCCTACCAGTGGGACAGTCCGCTGATCGCCGCGCGGCTGCGCATGTTGATGTCCGAGCAGTAAAACAATCTCGTCCCGGAAGAATAAGGAAAAGTGGCACCGGCGGGGACGCCGGTGCCACTGACGCTTTCGACCGCGCGCAGCCGACCCACCCTGGATGAAAATGGCAGATTTCCGCGAATTATTGGTGGAAGCAAATCCGTTTTTCTGTCTAGGAAAAGTGGCACCGGCGTCCCTGCCGGTGTCCGCCGCTTGCGCGGCGGAGTCTTTTCCACCGGCCGGGATGCCGGTGCCACTGACGGTTTTCCCTTAAGCCTTCTGCCTTTCCGGCCGCGGCGCGACGGCCGGCTGGGCTTTGCGCCGCAAAGTGTTGCGATCGATGCCGAGGCGTTGGGCCGCCCGGCTCACATTGTCGCCTTCCTCGGCCAGGACCGCCCTCACCACGCGGCGTTCGATATCGCGCAACGAACCCTCGTACAGGCTGTCGTTCCGCCGTCCCGTGCCGGAAGGCGAGGGCGCATCGGCGTCGTCCGAGCGTGGCGAGATGTCCATCAGCAGCATCTCCTCCAAAAACGGCCCGGCGTCCTCGTTCATCTCGGTGGACCACAGGAAATAGCGTTCGGTGAAATTCTGAAGTTCCCGGACATTGCCGGGCCAGGCGTGCTGTTCCAGCCAGTCGAGCACACGGTCGTCGACGATGGGACGCTGGCGTCCGGCCCGGTGGCAGAAGGCGTCGAGGACGTGGAAAAAGAGCAGGCGAATGTCCCGGGGCCTTCGCCGCAACGGCGGGATCTCGAGGCGAAGGACGTTCAGGCGATACAGCAGGTCCCGCCGAAAACGACCTTTCGCCACCTCGTCCTGCAGCGGCACGTTCGATGCGACGATGACCCGAACGGCGACCGGAATGCGCGTGTTGTCGCCGATGCGCATGATCTCCTTCTCCTGCAGCACGCGCAGCAGCCGGGTCTGCATGGACAGTTCGAGTTCGTTGATCTCGTCGAGAAAGATGGTGCCGTTGTGGGCCAGCTCGAAGGGGCCGGTGCGTCCGCCCCGATGGGCGCCGGTGAAGGCGCCCTCGACGTAGCCGAACAGTTCGCTCTCGATCAGGGTCGGCGGGATCGCCCCGCAGTTGACGGCGACGAAAGGGCCCTGGGACCGCCTGCTGTGATGGTGAATGCCCTGGGCGAAGAGCTCTTTCCCGGTTCCCGTTTCCCCATAGAGAACGACGGCGCTGTCGGTCTGGGCATAGCATTTGGCCAGGGTGACGCAACGATCCATCGCCGGATCCTCGTGCACGATGTCGGCAAAGGTGCGTTTCCCGGCCAACGATTTCTGGTTCTGCTGGCGCCGGATGCTGCGGTCGATCGACCGGATCTTCGAGATGTCGCGGATGACGATCACGGCGCCTTCCGAGGCCGCGTCCCGGTCCGACAGGCGATGGATCGTGACAAAATGGTCCTGACCGGCAATCTTCACGATGTCCTCGGTCGCCACCCCCCGGCGGTCCACGGACTTTTCGGCCAGATGCACGATGTCCTGGCCAAGGTCGGCCAGCCGCAGTTGGCCTTCATAGGTGAAGCCCGCCCGTTGCAGACTGCCGAGATTCGACAGCAGCACCGCGTTCTGCCCGTCGATCAGGACGACGCTTTCGTCGACGGCGAAAACCAGCGTTTCAAGCTGATTGTTCTTTTTCACCTGGTCGCGAATGTTGCCGTAGATGGCCAACGCCTCGTTGAAGCTTTCGTGGATGGCCTCCTGACCGGTCTCGATCAGCCGCACATCCAACGCGTTGGCCGCCGCCGTCTGGGCCGAAATCGCGCCGCCGATCACGCGCCTGAGCCCGCGGCGCCCGATCTCGCGCATGACCTCCGGCATGTCCGCTTCGCTTTCGATGCGAAAGAAAATCGCCGGTATCTTCAGAAGCTCGCAGATCGGCTGGACCGCGCGGATGACGTCGGCGAAGCCGATCACCGCCACGGCCTGCGCGCTGCCGACGAAATCGAGGGCCGAGCGCAGGACGTCGTACCCGGAAATCCGGATCTCGACGACCCGGATGCCGAGTTCCTGCGAGATCAGTCCGGCGGTGCCGCCGCGGCTGATGATGATGCTGGCCCCTTCGCGAAGGGCCTGGCGCGCCGCCGCCACGCCTTCCTGAAGATCGCCCTGGTGGATGGCGATCGGCACCGCATATCGTTCTCGCGCCGCCAGGGCCAGATCCCGCAGTTTTTCATAGGGCGCGATCAGCGCAATGGGCGCCTTCCGTTCCATCCGGTTTCTCCCCCCGGGGCGATGAAATTTGCATCTGCGGGCGGCCTCTCGGTGGACGAAACCGCCAAAGTTTGCGATGCAGTTTCTATCATCGTGGTGCGTATTTCATCAGCAAAATCGGATGAAACGGCGGGGGTGCGGTCCCGCAGTCCTGCCGTACCGCCGATCCTGGCGCCCCGCGCGGATCGGCATGTGGATTGCATCCCTACGGATATCCGGTCCAGTCCCGCGGCGTTGTCGGATTTCAGAAGTTCCGCCTGGCTCAATCTGAAAATTCGACCCGCCATAACGACATGAGAATACCACCCGGGAGGAGACGATGCCGAAGTATCCGATGATCAGGCCCATTGTGGTCGGGGTCTTCCCCGATTTCGAGGTCTCGCTTTTTCTCTACCAGCGCCGGCAGGGGCAAAAAGCGGATTTCCCCATCCTGATGTATGTTGTCGAACTGGAAGATGGGAAGAAGATCGTGGTCGACACCGGGCCCTGCGGTCCGGAAGATCCGTCCGCCAGGCATCACATGCCGATCCGGCGGACACCCGAGATGGAGCCTCGCGCCGCGCTCGAAAATCTCGGCGTCAGGCCGGAAGATGTCGAAACGGTCGTCCTCACGCATCTGCATTGGGACCATGCGAGCAATTGCAAACTGTTCCCCAATGCCACCTTCTTCGTGCAGAAGGCCGAACTGCAGTGCTCGCTGGCGCCGAATCCCGTCCAGAACGGTCAGTACGAGGTCGGAATCCCCCGGCATATGCCGCCGTGGATGGACGCCTTCCCGCAGATGCAGCCCATCGAGGGCGATCTGCACGACCTCGCAAGGGGCGTCCATCTCATCGGCTTGCCCGGACACACGCCGGGGTCGATGGGCGTGCTGGTGGAAACCCGGAAAGGCGTTCATCTGATCCCGGGCGACCATATTCCGCTGATGGCCAACTGGGAGGGCGACCAGAAATTAAAACACATTCCCGGCAGTATTCACATCAACCTCGATGACTATCACCGGTCATTCTTGAAAATAGAGAAGGTTGCCGATGTCATCCTTCCCTCCCACGATTTTATAACGGTGCGATACCCCTGCTACCCTGTCATGGAATAGCCTGCGGATAGTTGATTCAAAAATTAAGGATATAGGCTATGAAATACAGGTGGTACGTATTGCTCATGCTGTTTTTGGCATCGTTCATCAATTATATCGACCGAGCCGCGCTTCCCATCGCCGCCCCGTTCATTTCGAAGGAATTTCATCTCGACGCCGAGATGTTGGGAATGATCTTCAGCAGCTTTTTTATCGGCTATGCGATTTTCAATTTTGTCGGCGGCTATCTCGCCGATCTGTACGGCCCCAAGAAGATGTTCGCCGTCGCCATGACGTCCTGGTCGATCTTCAGCGGCTTGACCATTCTTGCTTCGGGATTCGCGTCGCTGTTCATCTTTCGCGTGCTGTTCGGCATGGGGGAGGGGCCGATCAGCTCGGGAACCAACAAGATGATCAACAACTGGTTCCCGGCCAGGGAACGGGGACGGGCGGTCGGGGTGTCGATCGCCGGCATGCCGCTCGGCGCCGCCGTGACCGGTCCGATCGTCGGTTTCATCGCCCTGCAATGGGGATGGCGGGCCTCCTTTCTCCTTCTCACCCTGTTGGGGCTTGCCTGGGTGGCGTGCTGGTTGAAAGTCGTCACCGACCGGCCGAGCCAAAACGCCCGCCTCTCGCCGGAGGAATTGGCCGAGATCGAAAATGATCGGGAAAAGGCCTCGGCAATCGAAAAAGTCGCGCTGCCCTTGAGCTTCTTTTTGAAGCAGCCGACGATCCTGGCCACGGCGTTGGCTTTTTTCGCCTGCAATTACATCATCTATTTCTTCCTGACCTGGTTCCCGAGCTATCTGGTGATGGCGCATGACGTCAGTCTGAAGAACATGAGCATCGTGACGATGATTCCCTGGCTGATCGGCTTCATCGGAATGGCCGGGGGCGGATTCGCCTCCGACTATCTCTATCAGAAACTTCGGGATCTGATGCTCTCTCGCAAGCTGGTCATCGTGACCGGCTTGATCGGGGCGGCCGTCAGCGTCGCCTTCTGCGGCTTCGCCACCTCGGCGGCGGCCGCTGTCGTCCTGATGTCGATCGGCGTCTTCTTCATGTATGCGACGATATCCAGCTACTGGGCCATCATCCAGGACACGGTACGGGGCGAGAATGTCGGCGGCGTCGGCGGATTCGTCCATTTCCTTTCCAATATCGCCGGCATCGTCGGCCCGAGCGCCACCGGCTTTCTGGTCCAGACCTCCGGTTCCTTCACCAGCGCCTTCCTGCTGACGGCGGGTTTGGCGATCGCCGGGGCGCTGGCCGTTGCGTTCTTCGCCAAACCGATCGCGCCGAGCGAACCGTCCGGGGTGGTGGCGGCACGCGGCTGAAGGGAAAACCGCAGGCGGCGGCGTGGTGAAAAGCGGCACCGGCGTCCCTGCCGGTGTCCGCCGCCCTGCGGCGGAAACGTTCCCGTCAAGATCGATCCTCTCGGCCGCTCTTGCGCTGCCGGCTTCGCCGGCACACCGGCGGGGACGCCGGTGCCACTGGGATTATTTCACAAGC
>JAATGN010000215.1 GCA_015654615.1 Rhodospirillales bacterium | reverse complement strand
CGGCGTCGGTCCAGTCGAAGGAGGCGGGATCGGCGACGATCGACGCCGTTCCGGGCGGCGATTCGGCGCAAGCCGCCATCGGATCGGCCTTCAGCGGCAATACTTCCAGATTCGGTCCGAGGATTTCGTATTTGTAGAGGGTGCCCGGCCGCAGGCGCGGGATGAAGATTTCCCAGACGCCGGCGTCGAAGCGCCGCCGCATTTGATGCCGCCGTCCATCCCATGTGTTGAAGTCGCCGACGACGGACACCCGCCCGGCGTTCGGCGCCCAGACGGCGAAGCGGACGCCCTCGACGCCCTCGACGCGCATGGCGTGGGCCCCCAGGCAGGAGGCCAGCCTGCGATGCCGGCCTTCGGCGATCAGATGAAGATCGAGCGAGCCGAGAAGGGGGGCGAAAGCATAAGGATCCTCGGTTTCCTGGAACGTGCCATGCCAATCGATGCGCAGAAGATAGGGCGTGCCGGCGGTGAGGGCGGCCCGGAAGAGTCCGCCTGCGTCGATCGGCTCGAATTGGGCGAGCAGCGTACCGTCGCCGGGCGCGACGGCCGCGACGCCGGCGGCGCCGGGCAGCAGCGAGACGATGGTGTCGCCATGCGGACCGAGCACCGCGAAAGGATCGTCGGACCGTCCGCCGACGACCGCCGCGATCTTTTGCGCGTCCCCAGGAAGGTCAAGCATGGTCAGGCCTCGCTTTCCGTGATCAGACGCGCCGTAATCTCGGCCAGGCCCCGCATCGGGACGGGAAGCCAGGCCGTGCGATTGGCGGCCTCGTAGCAGACCTCGTAGGCGGCCTTCTGCAGCAGGAACAGATTGAGCAGGGCGGGTTCCGCTTCCGGCGTCGCCCAGCGCCGAGAAGCCTGGTCGTGCCCGGCCCGGTAGGCGCCCAGGAAGGCGGCGACGGCGTCCTGGTAGAAGCGGTCGAGAATGGGAACGCGGCGCTCCGTGGCGCGCGGGGTCAGGGCGGCGCGCCCTCCGGCGGCCATCGCGCGGGCATAGTCGAAAGACCTGATCATGCCGGCGACGTCGCGCAACGGGCAGTATTTGTCCCGGCGTTCGGCCAAGGGACGGCTCGGCTCGCCTTCGAAGTCGATGAGAAAGGCGTCGCCGTTCGCCACCAGGACCTGGCCGAGATGGAAATCGCCGTGGATGCGGGTTTTCAGCGTGCCCGGCACGGCCTTGGCCAGCCGGCCGACGGCCTTGGTCAGAGCGCGGCGTTTTCCCAGTAGATAGGCCGCATCCTCGGTCGCCTCGGGCGTCGGCCAGTTCGACACCGCTTCGATGGCCGCCAGCGCCGCATCCAGCTGTTTGGCCACCTCGTCCGAGACGGCCGCGGCATCTTCGGAAGTGGCGACGGCGGGGGCGAAGGCCGCCTCGTCGGTCGGCCGCGACAGCACGGCGTGCAGTTCGGCCAAACGCCGCCCGACCGCCGCGGCGAAGGTCACATAGACGCCGAAGGAATCGGTCTCTTCGGCCTTGCCGCCGTCGGTCAGCGCCAAGGCGTCGCCGGTCCGCGCCAGATAATCCTGCATCCACACCCAGCCGTCGCCCTGGTTGGTGACGAATCCCTGAACCACGGTCAGGGCATAGCGGCGGCCGTCGTTCATCATGCGCCAGATGGAGCCCAGCAAGGGGGGCGTATTGGCGTATCCGCAGGCGGTCAGATACTGCGACATCTCGATCTCGGGATGGATGCCCTCGGTGATCCGCCGAAAGAGTTTGATCATCGCGGCGCCGCCGAACACCAGCGAGCTGTTGGACTGCTCGGCCGACAGGCGCCTTATTTCCGCACCGGCCGGAATGTCGACCTCGGCCAACCGGGGCGTCGCCACGAAGCGAATCTCGCCGCCTTCGAAAGGGATGACGGCGTTATTGCGCAGCCTGGTCAGCACGGCGGGCGGCATCGCGTCGACCGCGAAGGCGTCGGTGAGATATCCCATCCGCCGCCCGCAGCGGACCCGCGCCAGCGCCAACTGCTGCGGCAGGGGACTGGCCTGCGGGTCGTCCCAGGCGACGGCCAGGGGCAGGAAATAGCTGTCGGTCCGCTTCCCGAGCTGGACCTCCAACTCGGCCAGCATCACCTCGCGCTCGCCATTGACCGTATGAACGACATGGGCCAGCCGGACCGCGCCGATGGAACGATCCTTGCCGGCGAACCAGCGCCGCAGGCGCAGATAGGCGGGCAGAATCTCGTTCTCCAAACGGCCGCGCGCCGGGGATTCGAGGATTTCCGGCAAGTGATGACGCAGCACCAGGGTGGAGAATTCCGGCAAAGGCTCCGGCGCCGGAATGTGCCAGGTCGGAAAGTCGCTGTCGCCGGCCAGGATGAACCAATAGAAGGCGAAAGGCGGCAAGGTCAGCAGATAAGGCAGCTGGCCGACCGGCGGAAAGGCCGAACCGCCCAGCAGATCGACCGGAATCCGCCCGGCGAACTCCGACAGATCGAGTTCGACCGCCTGGGCCGTCCGCGACAGATTGCTGACGCAGAGAATCGTCTGTCCGTCGAAGATCCGCAGAAAGGCCAGGATCTTGCGATTCCCCGGATAGAGGAACCGCTGGCTGCCGCGTCCGAAGGCCCGATGCTTCTTGCGCACGGCCAGCAGGCGTCGCGTCCAATTGAGCTGGGAATGGGTGTCGGCTTCCTGCGCCTCGACATTGACGGCGGCAAAGCCGTAGAGCGGATCCATGATCGGGGCGAGGACCAGGGCCTCCGGCGCGGCGCGGGAAAAACCGCCGTTGCGGTCGGGCGACCATTGCATCGGCGTGCGCACGCCGTCGCGGTCGCCCAGGTGGATGTTGTCGCCCATGCCGATCTCGTCGCCGTAATAGAGGACGGGCGTGCCGGGCATCGACAAAAGCAAGCCGGTCATCAGCTCGACCCGCCGGCGGTCGTGCTCCAGCAAGGGGGCCAGCCTGCGGCGAATGCCGAGATTGAGCCGGGCCCGGCGGTCGGAGGCATAGGTGCTCCACAGATAATCGCGCTCGCTGTCGGTGACCATTTCCAACGTGAGTTCGTCGTGGTTGCGCAGGAAGACGGCCCATTGACAGGTCTCGGGAATGTCCGGCGTCTGGCGCATGATGTCGGTGATCGGGAAGCGGTCCTCCTGGGCGATCGCCATATACATCCTGGGCATCAGCGGAAAATGGAACGACATGTGGCATTCGTCGCCATCGCCGAAATATTGCTGGGCGTCCTCCGGCCACTGGTTGGCTTCGGCCAGCAGCATGCGCCCGGGGGCGTAGGCGTCGAGTTCGGCCCGGATCCGCTTCAAAACGGCGTGCGTCTCCGGCAGGTTTTCATTGTTCGTTCCCTCGCGTTCGACCAGATAGGGCACGGCATCCAAACGCAGTCCGTCGACGCCGGCGTCGATCCAGAATCGCATGATGGCCAGCACTTCCTGCAGCACGCGGGGATTGTCGAAGTTCAGGTCGGGCTGATGCGCATAGAAGCGGTGCCAGAAATAGGCGCCGGCCACCGGGTCCCAGGTCCAGTTGGACTTTTCGGTATCGACGAAAATGACCCGCGTGCCGGCATAGGCCTGATCGGTGTCGGACCAGACATAGAAATTGCGCGCCGACGATCCGGGTTTGGCCAGCCGGGCCCGTTGGAACCAGGGATGCTGGTCCGACGTATGATTGATCACCAGTTCGGTGATGACGCGCATGCCGCGCGCATGGGCCGCGGCGATGAAGCGGCGGAAGTCGCCCATGGTTCCGTAATCGGGATGGATGTCGCGATAATTGCTGATGTCGTATCCGTCGTCGCGGCGCGGCGACGGATAGAAGGGCAGCAGCCAGATGGTGTCGATTCCCAGTTCGGCGATGTAATCGAGCTTCTGGATCAGGCCCTTGAAATCGCCGATGCCGTCGCCGTTGCCGTCATAGAAGGATTTGACGTGCAACTGATAGATGGTCGCGTCGCGATACCACAGCGGATCGGTCTCGGTGGCCGTTTCGCTGTCCGGCACGCGGATCTTCTTGAGAGACGCGCTCATCGCGCCGCACCGGTGCGGACCCGCCAGATCGCGAAGGGCAGATCGGCCGGATCGAGGCGCAGACGGTGCGTGCCGGTGCGCCAAACCTCGGTCTGCCCGTGCATGAGATCCTCCACCACGAATGTGTCATGGCCGGCCAGGCCGAGGGATTCGGGAGCCGGCAGTGCGACCTCGCCTTCCTGGACCGCATGCATGTCGAAACTGGCGGCGATCAGAAGCACATTGTCGCGTCTCGCCGATTCCTTGACGTAACACAGCAGCTGCTCGTTGGAGCCGGCCAGGAAGCGCAGCCCGAGATGACTGTGCAGGGCGGGGTTGGCCCGCCGGATATGGTTGAGCTGGCGGATCTCGGCGACGATGTTGCCGGGCCGGTTCGGATCCCAGCGGCGGAGCTGGAATTTCTCCGAATCCCGGTATTCCTCGAGACCGTCCAGGGCTTGCGCCTCGCAGAGTTCGAAGCCGTTGTAGAGACCCCACAGGCCCGACAGCGTCGCCGCCAGGGCGGCCCGCAGCAGAAATCCGGGACGGCCGGACTCCTGGAGGAAAAACGGGTTGATGTCCGGCGTGTTGACGAAGAAATGCGGCCTGAAAAATGCCGATGGGCCGTCCGCCGTCAGCTCGGTCAGATAATCCCTGATCTCGCGCGCCGTGTTTCGCCAGGTGAAATAGGTATAGGACTGGGAAAAGCCGATCTTGGCCAGCCGGTACATCATCTTCGGCCGGGTGAAGGCCTCGGCGAGGAAGATGACGTCGGGATGGCGGCCGCGGATGTCGGCGATCAGCCATTCCCAGAACGGCAGCGGCTTGGTGTGCGGATTGTCGACCCGGAAGATCCGCACGCCCTGGTCCACCCAGAACCGCACGATATCGCGCAGGGCCAGCCACAGCGAGGGCAAGGCGGCCTTTGCGTAGAAATCGACATTGACGATGTCTTCGTATTTTTTCGGCGGGTTTTCGGCATAACGGATCGAACCGTCCGGCCGCCAGGTGAACCATTCCGGATGGTCGCGCAGCCAGGGATGGTCGGGCGAGCATTGGATGGCGAAATCCAGCGCGATCTCCATGTCATGCCGGGCCGCCGCCGCGCAGAGCCGCCGAAAATCGGCCAGCGTGCCGAGTTCGGGGGCGATCGCGTCATGCCCGCCTTCCGGCGATCCGATCGCATAGGGACTGCCGGGGTCGCCGGGTTCGGCCCGCAAGGCGTTGTTGCGGCCCTTGCGGTTGGTGACGCCGATCGGATGGATCGGCGGAAAATAGAGGACGTCGAATCCCATGTCCCGGATGGCCGGCAGACGGGCGATGACGTCGTCGAAGCTGCCGTGCCGGCCGGGCGTGGGGCTTTGCGACCGTGGGAACATCTCGTACCAGCTGGCGAAACTCGCCGCCTTCCGCTCGGCGTCCACCGGAAACGACGAAGCGTGGCGGAGGTGAAACGCGCGGCTGTGCGTCCCGGTCATCAGACGCGCCGTCTTTTCGGCCAGCAGCAGCGCAAGGCGTTGTTCGCCTTCCGTCCGTTCCAGCTGTCGGGCGATCGCGCGCAGGTCCGGTACTTTGCTTTGCCGGGCCGCTCGCGCCACCAGAGCGCACCCTTCCCGCAACTCAAGATCGAGGGAGAGCCCCGCCGCATGCTTCTTGGTCAATTCCTCGCGATAACCGGCGAAAACATCGATCCAGGCCTCGATGGCGAAAAGATGCCGTCCGGTCCGCAGAAGCGGGAAGGCGGCCGACCAGCGGTCGTTCCCCGACGGCGCCATCGGGACTTCGTTCCATGACGTCTCGTCGGCCGGACGCCACAGCAGATGGGCGCCGAGCGTGTCGTGCCCATCGCAGATGATGTCGGCCGCAACCTCGACGGAGTCTCCGACGCCGCGCTTGACGGCGAAGCGGCCGGCCTCGACCGCCGGGGAGACCGACTCGATGGCGATGCGGGGGGCCCTGGTCGCCGCCGCCACCGCGCGGGTCTCGTCGTCGGGCAGGAGCACAGGGGGCGTGGTTTCCAGCGAAACCACGCGAACCTCGCCGGGGGCCAGCGCCGCCGCCCCGCCGTCGGACGGCCCGATCACGCCGCCGATATCGGCAAGCAGCGGCGCGACGTCGACGCCCACCGCCTGGTCGAGCGCGGTATTGACCAGAAGAAGGTGGCCGCGCTGCGTCTGCTCGGGGGCCGGGGGATCCCGCAGGATGGCCGCCACCGGCGCATGCGGCGTGGAAACCACCTGCCGGGAGCCGGCCGGGGTCAGCGCGCGGCGCCGCCGGTTCGCCTCCGCCACCGCCGCGCACAGGTCGAACCTCGGCCGGTCCATCAGAATGTCGAAATCCTCCGGCTTGCCGCGGGCCGGATCGAGCGGCACGCGGGCGCCGAATTCGAAACCCATGGGCATCAGCCAGGCCTCGCCGAAAGCGGCGGCGAATTCCAGCGCCCGGCGGCAGGCCGCTTCCGGGTCGTGGTCGGTTGCCGCGAGACGGTCGCCGAAGGGCAGCTCGGGCATGGTCAGCAACTGGCCCACCGCGGTGACCCGGCGCGTCTCGTCTTCCAGCCAGTCGGCCCGCAGATCCCAGGCCCAGGACGACGACGTGGCCAGATCGAAGCCGCAAGGGGCCAGACTGCGCATCGCGTCGGCGGAGATGCCCGGCATCCAGGCGATGAAGCTCGTTCCGGGATGACGCTCGCGGACCCCGGGGATGAGTTTTTTCCAGAACCAGGCCGGGACCCGTTGCGGCGCGTCGCAGCGAAAGCCGCAAATTCCGGCGTCCAGCCATTCGTCGATGCGTGCCTTCCACCATTCGAGGATGACCTCGTCCGCCGCGTCGCACCGCAGGGCGGCGGTGAATTTGCTGGACGGCGGAAGACGCGGGTCGGGCGGCATATTCGGATTTTCGGCATGCCGGTAAGCGGAGTCGTCGTTCGCCAGGGGCGATTCGGCGGCAACGCGATCGACCACCAGATCGAGCATCAGGCCGAGGCCTTGCTCACGGGCCATTCCGGCCATTCCGGCCATGGCGGCCAGCGCGTCCAAAGCGTCGCTTCGATCGATTTGCGGATGCAGCCGGCGATGATCCGCCGTCAGGAAGATGTCGCCGCTCCGGCCCGGCAGGAAGGGCGGGGCGATCAGGACATGGCGGAAGCCGAGCTTGGCGGACCGCTCGAAATGCCGTGGCCAGCCGTCCATCGCTCCGGCCAGCAGCGGGTGCAGATAATAGATCGTCGTGACGTCGGCCGCCGTCATTGCGCCGAAACCAGACGTGTTTCGATGTCCGTGGACATCGGGTTGCGAATGAGCTGGTGAATGAAACCCAGCTTGCCGATAACGACCGGGGTCAGGACGAACGGATAGAAATCCGGCTGCCCCATGCAGCGGTTGAGGCTGTTGACCGCCAGGGTGACCGGCAGCCAGGCGTCGATCAGCCGTTCGATCGTTCCGTCGGTCTGCAGATCCGATCGATCGACCGCCGGGGTCAGCAGCGTCCCGTCGTCCTCGGGCTGCATCTGCAAACCGTAGGCGCGGGCCATTTCGAGCGTGTCGACGATGTGCAGATAGTGCGCCCAGGTTTCGGCGAAATCCTCCCACGGATG
>JAATGN010000057.1 GCA_015654615.1 Rhodospirillales bacterium | reverse complement strand
TGTTGCGAATCTTCTCGTCGTCCAGCTTTCCCAGCCTGTTCAGAAGCGGAAAGGCCGCCAGGACGAAACCGATGCCGGTGATCACCACGATGCTGAGAAAAAAGTCGATGGCGCTCAGCAGGCAGGCGCCGTAAATCGTATTTGGTACAATCATGATTCCTCGCGACGGTCCGTCGGAGCACCGGCGGCAACGCCGGCCTCCCTCCAAAAGTCAGGCGATGGTCAGGATGACCTGGCCGGTATCCACGCTTTCGTGCGCCTTGACGGCGATGCGCTCGACGGTCCCGGCGACTTTGGCGAAGACGTCGGTTTTCATCTTCATGGCTTCGAGGACGGCGACCTTGTCGCCGACATTGACCATCTGTCCGATGCGGACTTCGATGGAATCCATGACGCCGGCCAGCGGCGCCACCACGTCGCGGGCTCCGGCCGGCAGGGCGGCGGCCGGGGCCCGCGGCGCCGGCGCCTCGACGACGATCGGCGCCGCCGCCGGAGCGACGGGCGCCGGGGCGCGCCACGCCACCGTTGCCTGGGGATGCGTGTCCTCGTCTTCGACGACGACGTTGTAGCGGCGCCCGTCGACATTGATATTGAACTTTTTCAACATTGGCTGATGTCCTGAATTAACGAAGTCTATGGGATGTCTGGTGCATCCAGCGTCCCTCGGCGGCCCAGCGCCGGCCCGCGCCGGCGTCCTCGATGTGCACGACCCGCGTGGCGCCCAGCAAGGCGTAGACCGCCGCCGCGATGACGGCGGCGTCATTTTCGGCGTCGGCGTCGGCGGCGCCCGGCCGAAGCGGAGCTGCCGCGGCGGTTTCCGCCTGGGAAAGCGACTTGGCCGTCATGGTCTTGAAAGCCCGGATCAGCCAGACGACGCAGGCAATGCCTCCGACAGCGACCAGGACGCCGGTGACCGTCTCGTTCATTTCACGTCTCCTTCATCCTCAACCATTCTTCGCGACGATTTTTGAGCGGGTCGCGGCCCCCGTCATTCGCTTTACGACACCGCCCAGAGGGCCGCCAGGATGACCTGCGGCGTGAGGATTCGCAGGCACATGGTCAGCGGATAGACGGTGGCATAGGCGGTCGCCTGGGCGTCCGACGCGGGATGGATGGCGTTGGCGAAAGCCAGGGCCGGCGGATCGGTCATGCTGCCGGCGAGGATTCCGCAGATGGTCAGATAGTTGAGCTTGAAGACGCCACGGGCGACGAGGCCGGCGACGCAGAGCGGCAGGAAGGTGATCAGGGTGGCGCAGGCCATCCATTTGAAGCCGTCGCCGTGGACGAGCGTGTCGATGAAGCTTTTGCCGGCATAGATCCCGACGCAGCACATGAACATGGTGATGCCGATCTCGCGAAGGGCGTTGGTGGTGGCCGGCGGCATATGCCAGACCAGCGGGCCGAGGTGCCCGATACGGGACAGGACGATGGCGATGACCACCGGACCGCCGGCCAGGCCCAATTTGATCGGGGCGGGCAGGCCGGGAATGAACAACGGGACGCTGCCCAGGAAGACGCCCAGGAAGATGCCGAGGAAGATCGGGATCATCTGGGTGTGCTGCAAGGCCTTGCCGTCGTTGCCGAGAACCTTGGCGAAGGCGTCCAGCTTGTCCTCTTCGCCGACGCACATCAGTTGATCGCCGAACTGCAGCTTGACCGCCCGGTCCGGCACCAATTCGACGTTGCAGCGGGTCAGCCGCGTGATGGTGACGCCGGCGGTGACGGCTTCGGCGATCGGTTTGCCGAGGGCCCGGCTGCGGGTGACCACGAAGCGCCGGGCTTTGATCGAGCTTTGAATTTCCTGAAGCTTGACGGCGGCTTCGGCCCCGAGGCTTTTGCACAGTTCCACCAGCTTGGGCCGCGGGCCGATCGCCAGGACGGTATCGCCGACGCTGATGCAGTCTTCCAGGCGGGCCGCATGCTGGGTGCCGAGCCGCATGTAGCGGCTGACGACGACGTCCTGATCCCGCAAGGGGGGAAGATCGCCGATGGCCTTGCCGACGACGCCCGGATTGCTGACATCGATGTTCATGGTTTCGAGCGGATTATGCGCGCTGCCGAGGGCCTTCTGCCATGCGTCGGCCTCGGCGGCGACATTGATCCGGAAAAGCATGCGGACCAGTCCCATCATGAGCAGGATGCCGATGATGCCGAAAGGATAGGCGACGGCGTAAGCCTGGCCGGGCGTGATGATCTGGTCCGGCGAGGCCTTCAATTCCTTCAGCATTTCCATTCCGGCGGCCAGCGACGGCGTGTTGGTCGTGCCGCCCGAGAACAGGCCGACGAGGACTTCGAGCGGCAGTCCGAAACCGTAATGAATGCCGACGGCGATGATGCCGCCCGAGACGACGATGAAGGCGGCCAGGGCGTTGAGCAGCAGCCCTTCCTTCCTGAAGGCCTGGAAGAAGCCGGGGCCCACCGTGATGCCGATGGCATAGACGAAAAGGATCAGTCCGAAGTCGCGGGCGAATTCCAGAATTTCCGATTCCATCCTGAGACCGAAATGACCGAAGGCGATGCCGACGAACAGCGGTCCCGCGATGCCCAATTTGACGGCGCCGATCCTGATCTCGCCGGCGGCGAGCCCGATGATGGCGACGAGGCAAATGGCGACGACACTGTTGGCGACGCCATGTCCGGAGAGAAAGAGGCTTGGTAACCAATGCATTCTGGCACTCCTCTTGATCGTCAAATCCCTAACGAAATTATTGTTAATTTACCGATCGAGTTGGCGCCATCTTTGGAAACAACACCAGAGTCTCAGATGTTGATGGACGCTATCTGTCGTATAAAAATCCGTATCTGTTGGCGAGTTCCCATGTATCTGTTGGCGAATCGGAATGAGACTGTCGTATAACAGGAAATATTTCGTCAAAATTTCCTTGTAAATTACCGACGATATCGTGTTAACGTTCATTAATTAATGAGTAATATGCCGTCGAATCTTGAGCGATCGGTCGTCGCTGGCCGGTCGTTGCAAAGGCGGTGAAAAGGGAGAAGGACGGTGTCCGCTCGTCGGCGGCATCGCCGGCGGGTGTCCCGGCGATGCCCGGTCAGGCGCGATTCGTCCGACCGGCGGCAATGAGACGGTCTTGAATAAGGCCGCAACGATGCGTCGCCGGAAAAGGGAAGGGCAGGCCATGGCGTTTTTTCCAAGGGCCCCCTTGCGTCCGAGGAAAGAATGAACGCCACGCAATCCCGCAAGGGGCGCATCGCCGAGGCCTTTTCTTCGCGGGCCGGCGTCTATGATCGTTCCGCCGACCTCCAATGGCTGATCGCCACGCGCCTGGCCGAACGCATCGAGCCGGCGCGTTTCGTTTACCGGCCGCGCATCCTGGAGATCGGCTGCGGCACCGGGTTTCTCAGCAGCCATTTGAAGAAGGCGTTCCCCGCCGCCGATTTCGTCCTGACCGACGTCGCGCCTTCGATGCTGGACCGCTGCCGGCAACGGGTCGGACGCGGACCGCGCTACCGGCTGCTGGACGGCGAGCGGCCGCTGGGCCTGCCCTGTTCGTTCGATCTCATCGTCTCCAGCCTGGCGTTCCAGTGGTTCGATGATCTGGGGGCCGGGCTCGACCGCTTGCGGGACCTGCTCGCCCCGAACGGCCGCATGATGTTCGCGACATTGGGCTGCAAGACCTTCGCCGAATGGCGGGACGCCCATGCCGCTTGCGGATTCGACTGCGGCACGCCGGATTATCCGTCGATGGAGACCTTTCCGTGGCCGGCCGAACGAGGCCGGCTGGAGGAGGAACTGGTCCGCCAGACCTACCCCAGCGGCCACGATTTCGTCAAATCGCTGAAGGCCCTCGGAGCCGGCGAGCCGATCCTGGGCCACCGGCCGCTGCCGGCCGGCGCGTTTCGCCGCCTGCTGGCCTCCCTGGAGAGGGGTTTCACCGCAACTTATCATATCCTCTATGGTGAGATCCGCCGGTGACATCTGTTCCTATCGGTATCAATATCCGCGAGGCCGCGCCGCGACTTTCGCAAGTCGATTCGATTTCGCGAAAAGCCGGATCGAATTGAAGCATGCGAAATGGATTCGGGCATGAAAATTGATAACGATCCATATTCACTGCATTCTATCCATCGGGCGCCGCGTTGAGGAGTGGAGAACGCCAGAATGCGAGTCGTTATAGCCGATGACCATCCACTTTATCTTGAGGCTGTGGGTATTCAGGTGGCGCGAACTTTTGCCGACGCGGAGGTTCACACTGCGACGACTGTGGACGGTGTCATGGATCTTTTGCGGAAGTTCACGGCGGACATCGTCATGCTGGATTATTCGATGCCGGGGATGTGCGGCGCCGAGGGGTTGCGCCGGGTGATTTCCGTCGCCGGCGGCGCGCCGGTGCTGGTGATGTCCGGCGTCGCCAGCCGGAGCGACGTCGTCGACTGCATCGTGGCGGGAGCCAAGGGATATATTCCGAAAACGCTGCAGGGTCCGCTGTTTTCCGCGGCGATTTCCCTCGTCGTCGGCGGCGCCACCTACATTCCCACCGAGTTCGTCTCCGCCGAAGCCCTGGTGCCGTCCGTCGGCGCGTCCGCGGCGAAGTTCTACAACGAACGCGAGCTGGACATGCTGCGATTTCTGGTGGGCGGCGCCTCCAACAAGGAGATCGCCCGGCATTTCGGCATGCCGGAGGTGACGGTCAAATATCATCTGTCCCGTCTTTATCGAAAAATGGACGTCGTCAACCGGGCGCAAGCCGTCGCCGCGGCGGTGAAGGCGGGAATCTCCGCCAACCCGGACTCCACGCCGCCGGGCTGATCCCCGCCGGGCTTCGGCCGCCGCCGCAAGATCCGGTCCGTTCGTCTGCGGGATTCGGAATATTTTTCTGAAGGAAACAGGACCGCCATGCGAACGAAAAGCATCATGATCCAGCTGTTCCGCCTCATCGGGCTGAGCGCGGTCAGCCTGGCCATCCTTTCCGTTTTCGCCGCCGTTTCGCTCAAGAACGAGATGCTGGACGCCGCCATCGCCAAGACCACCAATCTGGCCGAGGTCGCCCGCTCGACCGCCCTGACGTTCCGCAGCCTGGCGCTGAAGGGCGAATTCGACGAGACGCGGGCGCAAATCCTGGCCAGGAACATCATTCGCGGCATGCGCTACGGCGAGGGGGAATATTTCTTCGTCTACGACGGCCAGGGCAACGAACTGGTCCACGGCACCCAGCCCGAGCGGGAAGGCAAGAATTTCATCGATGAGGAGGACGCCAAGGGTTACGCCTATATTCCCGACATGCTTCATCTGGCCAAGTCCGGAGGGGGCTCGATCTTCTACTGGTTTCCCAAGCCGGGGAGCGACGTCTCCCTCAGGAAGGTTTCGTCGGTCATCGGGGTCGAGCCTTGGAACTGGATGATCTCCACCGGGGTCTATCTCGAAGACATCGATGCGCAATTCTGGGGCGCCTTGCGCAATTTCGCGCTGATCAGCGGCTTTTCCATCGTCATCGTCTCGATCATCGCCTTTCTGATCTCGCAATCGATCGCCAAGCCGGTGCGGGCCCTGGCGGCGGTCACCGCGCGCATCGGCTCGGGCCAGTACGAGGTCGAGGTTCCGGCCACCGGGCGCGCCGACGAGATCGGCGTTCTCGCCGGAGGAATCCGCCTGCTGCGCGACGAGGCCAAGGCGGCCGAGCGGCTGCGGACCGAGCAGGAGCGCTTCAATCGCGTGCTGAGGACCATCGGGGCCGGCAACGCCGTCCTCTTCCATTCCGTCGAAGAGGACGAACTGGTTGCCCGCATGTGCCGGGAGATCGTGGAGATCGGCGGTTACCGCATGGCGTGGATCGGCCTGGCCGAGCATGACGAGGCCAGGACCATCCGCCCCGTCGCCGTCGCCGGCCACGAAGACGGCTATCTTTCCCTGGCCGGCATGACATGGGCGGACGAACCGCGCGGCGGCGGGCCGACCGGAATCGCCATCCGGAGCGGCGTGCCGCAGGTCAATGATTGCACCGAGGCCGACGCCGCGATGAGCTTCTGGCGGACCGCCGCCCTGGAGCGCGACTATCGGTCCAGCATTTCCCTGCCCATGAAGGGCGCCCGGGGCGTGCTCGGCTGCCTGACCATCTATGCCGCCGAACAAGGCGCCTTCTCGGCCAATGAAACGGTGTCCCTGCTGGTCGATCTGGCCAACAATCTGGCGTTCGGCATTCGCGCCACGCGGGAACGCCGCCGCCGCGAAGAGATGGAACGGCAATTGAACCAGGCGCAGAAGATGGAGGCCCTGGGCCAGCTTGCCGGAAGCGTCGCCCATGATTTCAACAATCTGCTGGGGGCCATCCTCGGATTTGCCGGCTTCATCGTCGAAGACACGGCCGAGGCCGATCCGACCCGCCATCATGCCGAGCGCATCATCGCCGCCGGCCAGCGCGGCAAGACCCTGATCGACCAGATCCTGTCCTTCGCCCGGCGGGGCGACCTGCGGCGCGAATGCTTTTCCATGACCGAACTGGTGGACGAAACGCGGACGCTGCTGACCGCCACCATTCCCACCACCACCCAGGTGACGGTCTCGAGGGGCGAGGAACCGACCATGGTGGTGGGCGACCGCGACCAGTTGCAACAGGTGCTGATCAATCTTTGCATCAACGCCCACGACGCCCTGGCGGGCCAGCCCGGGCAAGTGAAGATCGCCATCCGTCCGACCGACGGCAAGGGCGAGCCCTTCGCCCGCCTGGTCCGCCGGGGGGCGGAGTATGCGGTCGAGGCGGACGACGTCTGGGTCGACGAAAAGGGCACGGCCCATGCGGCGGTCGGAACCTTCGATCCGGCCTGGCCCCATGTCTCGCTGGTCGTCTCCGACTCGGGCTGCGGCATGGATGGGCTGGTCCTGCAGCATATCTTCACGCCCTTCTTCACCACCAAGAACAAGGGTTATGGGACCGGTCTGGGTTTGTCGATGGTGCACAGCGCGGTGCTGGCGCACGGCGGCGCGGTGATGGTCGACAGCCGTCTGGGCGGCGGCACCGTCTTCGAGGTGGTCCTGCCGATGGCCGACGAAGCCGGCCGGCCGCTGGCCGTCGATCCTTCCGTCGCCGATTCGGCGCCGGCCGGGGCCGGCGGCCGGCTGCTGCTGGTCGACGACGATCCCGACTTCGGCAATATGCTGCTGACGGCCCTGGAAAGGCGAGGCTTCGAGGTATCGCCCTTTTCCGACCCGCGCGACGCCGTGGCCAGCCTCAAGCGGCGTCACGGCGCCTGGGACGCGGTGGTGGCGGATCAGGTCATGCCGCACATGACCGGCGTCGACTTCATCCGCGAGATCCGGGCGGAGTGTCCGGAGCTTCCCTGCATTCTCTGCACCGGTTATGCCGAGGACAATCTGAACGACGAAAGCCTGAAGGAGGCCGGCATCTTCGCGCTTCTGCGCAAGCCGGTGGATATCGACGAGCTGATGGAGATCCTGTCGCGGGCGGTCGCCGAACGGACCCGGGCGTGAACCGGCGACGGGCCGGCCCGTCCTGAGTGGCGCCGGCCTCCGTGCCGGCGGAAAAGACTCCGCCGCTCTGCGGCGGACGCCGGCACGGAGGCCGGCGCCACTTTTTCATCCACGGACGGGTCGGCGCCTCGTCGGTGTGGAACGCGCAATGACGAAACATAATGGACAGTATCGAGCTTAAGCCTATCCGTCTGCGCAGCGATGAGGGCTATTCCACTTCCATTTCGATCTCGGCGTTGGCATCGCTGGCGATGACGATCAGGAAGTCGAGGCCGCAGGCCTGGTCCTCCAGGAAGGCCCGCTTGCACATCTCAAGTTCGCCTTTCAGGACGTGGCGCAGCCATTCGGCCAGGGTGGCCGGGGAATAATCGGCGATTTCCTGCCTGGCGCGATTGTGGAAGGCGGCTTTCATGCGCTCGACGATGTCGGCTTCCATCGCATCCACCTGATCCTCGACCGGATCGCGATCGAAACCGTCGCTGTCGCGGGCGCGAAAGCCGCGTTCCTCGATTTCCGCGAACAGCCATTGCCGCAAGTGCCGGCGCAGCGACCGCCGGAAGCGATTCCCCAATTCCAATTCCGCCCAGCAATGCGTGACGTCGATCTCGATCATCAGAGTCCTCCTTCGGCGGTGGCGTGCAAGAATGCGCGATCCCTGAGGGGGACGGTGCCGGAAAAGCCCGTATTTTCCCGAGGGAATCCATAGTCCATAAAGAGAATACGGTTATAATGATACAACTGGAGGGTTTCGACAAGCGGGACGATGCGCTTTCCGGCAGAGGCCCCCTCACTCTTCCGCCGGCATTTGGCGATCCCAATAGGCCGGGCGGCCGAACCGCTCGTCGAGAAAATCGAGAAAGGCGCGGACCTTGGGGGAAACCACCTTTTTCGGCGGATAGAGCCCCCAGATGGCCCGGTCGCCGGGCGCCAGGCTGGCTTGCCAGTCGGGAAGGAGCGTGGCCAGACGGCCGGCGTTCATATCGCTCGCGGTCAGCCAGGTGGGCAGGAGGGCGATGCCGAGGCCGGCCAAGGCGGCATCCAGCAGGGCTTCGCTGTCGTTGGCGCTGAGCGGCCCGTCGACCGTCACCCCAAGCTCGACGCCGTTCCGGCGGAACTGCCAGCGATCCGCCGGCTGCAGCAAGGAAAAGCGCAGGCAGGACTGGCCCGCCAGGTCGCTGGGATGGGTCGGCGCCGGATGGAGGGCGAGATATCCCGGACTGGCGCAGAGGATCCGCCGATGGGGGGCCAGTTTCTTGGCCACCAGCGTCGAATTGACCAGGGCGCCGATGCGGATGGCCAGGTCGGCCCCGGCTTCGATGAGGTCGACCGTCCGGTCGGTCAAGGTCGCATCGATGCGGATGTCGGGATAGCGGGCCAGGAAGTCCGGCAGCAGCGGCATGATGTGGCGCCGGCCGAAGGCGCCGGGGATATTGATCCTGAGCAATCCCTGCGGCCGGCCGTTCAGCGAGGCGAGGTGGTCGCGCGCCTGCTCGACCTGGGTCAGGATCCGCTGCGCATGTTCGAAGAATTCCTGGCCGGCTTCGGTCGCGTGCAGGCGGCGGGTCGACCGGTTGAGCAGGGCGACGCCCAAGTCGGCCTCGATGGCGGCGACGGCTCGCGACACCGATGAAATCTTGACCGATCGATCCTGGGCCGCTTTCGAAAAACTGCCGAGCTCGACCGTCCGCACGAACAGCCGCATGGCGGCGAGATAGTCCACGAAACCCCTCCTGACTGCCCCGATTTGCAAAAGTCCATTATCCAGATGGGGACTTCCGGGAACAAGCCGATCCTTCTAAGGTCGCCCGGCCTTAAAAACACGGGATAAATCATGTCGACAGCAAAAGCGAAAATCGGTTGGATCGGTTTGGGCCATATGGGGTTGCCGATGGTCCGCAACCTCATCGCCGCCGGCTATCCGGTCAGCCTCTACAACCGCACGCCCGCCAAGGCGGCGGCACTGGGCCGTCCGGTGGCCGCCACCCCGGCGGCCCTGGCGGCCGAGGTCGATATCGTCATCACCATGGTGGCCGACGACGCCAGCCAGGAAGAGGTCCTGTTCGGCCCCAACGGGCTCAGCGACGGGCTCTCGGCCGGCCGGACGGTGATCAATATGGGGACGGTATCGCCGGAGTCCAGCCGTTCGCAGGCCCGGCGCCTGGCCGACAAAGGCGTCGACGTCCTGGATGCCCCGGTGTCCGGATCGGTCAAGCCGGCCACCGACGGCACCTTGCTCATCCTGGTCGGCGGCGACAAGCCGGTGTTCGAGCGCTGCCGGCCGATCTTCGACGTGCTGGGCAAACACGTCTTTTATTTCGGCGACCATGGCCAGGGGTCGAATGCCAAGCTGGCGGTCAACATGATGCTGGGGCTGACCTTGCAGGCGCTGGCCGAGGCGGTCGTTCTCGGCACCAAGAGCGGCCTCGACGCCAATGTGCTTCTCGACATGATCGGC
>JAATGN010000393.1 GCA_015654615.1 Rhodospirillales bacterium | reverse complement strand
GCCAGAGCGTGATGCCGATTCAAGGCATCGCGCTCTAGCGGCCATTGAGGCCGCGGCCAAGCGCGCGGAGGCGCGCGCCCGGCGAGGGACATCAAGAAAAGCCAGAGCGTGATGCCGATTCAAGGCATCGCGCTCTGGAAATGTTTCGATTGCCAAGGAGATCGTCATGAGCAACGACAAGGCGGCGCTGAAGGATTTTTTCAAGGCGCCGGACGGCTTGATTTCCGTCGACCATGCCCTGGCGTTCCTGGCCCAGCGGCTGGTCCCGGTGGTCGGGGTCGAAACCGTGCCGCTGGCCGCCGCCTGCGGCCGGGTTCTGGCCGAAAAGGTCGTCTCGACGATCGATTCGCCGCCCTTCGCCAGCGCCGCCATGGACGGCTTCGCCTTCCGCCATGCCGACCTGGCGTCCTCGGGCGA
This sequence comes from Rhodospirillales bacterium, assembly GCA_015654615.1. GTDB lineage: Bacteria > Pseudomonadota > Alphaproteobacteria > Rhodospirillales > Magnetospirillaceae > Telmatospirillum. The sequence continues at coordinate 2,203 of JAATGN010000393.1, read as the reverse complement.
CACGGCGGCTCTCAGGGTGACCGCCCGCATCGCCGCCGGCAGCCAGGCGCGGCGGACCTTCGGCCCGGGCGAGGCGGCGCGGATCTTCACCGGCGCCCCGGTGCCGGATGAGTTCGACACGGTGGTGATGCAGGAGGATTGCGTCGTCGAAGGCGCCGGCGATCAGGAGATCGTCCGCCTGCCGTCCGGGTTGGCCGCCGGCAAGCACGTCCGCCGCATCGGCGAGGATCTCCGCCGGGGAACCGTCGTGCTGTCGCCCGGGCGCCGCCTGCGGCCGCAGGACGTGGCGATGGCGGCGACCGTCGGCCAGGCCGCCCTGACCGTCCATCGGCGGCTCAAGGTGGCGGTTTTCTCCACCGGCGACGAGGTGATCGAACCGGGCCGGCCCTTGCCGCCGGGGCGCATCTATACCTCCAACCGGGTCTCGCTGATCGCCTTGGCCCAGGGGCTGGGCTGCGACGTCGACGATCTCGGCAATCTGCCCGATCGCTTCGACGTCACCCGCCAGGCCCTGTCGGACGCCTCGCACCGTTACGATCTGCTCATCACGTCGGGCGGCGTTTCGGCCGGCGGCGAGGATCATGTGCGGCCCGTCATCGAATCCCTCGGCGCCATCCACCTGTGGCGCCTGGCGATCAAACCCGGCAAGCCGACCGCGCTGGGCCATGCCGGAAACGCCGCCTTCGTCGGTCTGTCCGGCTATCCGGTGGCGGCGCAGGTCACCTTCATGATGCTGGCCCGCCCGGTGATCCTGCGCTTGTCCGGCGCGGTGGCGGAACCGATGGTCCCCTGGCGGTTTCCGGTTCCGGCGGCGGTCGATTTCGTCAAAACCCATTCGCGCCGCGAATTCATGCGCGCCAGGCTGCAGGCCGGTCCGGACGGCCGGCCGCAGGCGGTGCCCTATCGGTCGCAGGAATCGAGCGCGGTGGCTTCGCTGGTCGAAAGCGAGGGACTGGTCGAAATGAAAGAGGATCTCCGCCGCATCCCGGCCGGCGAGATGACGGATTTCATTCCCTATCAGACGGTGCAATGGTGAAGATCACGGCCTGGCCAGCTGTTTGAGCGCCGTGCAGACCTGCCGGCGCGCATGGCGCCAGCCGGCGATGTCGGCCGGCCAGAGGGCGGTCTTCGCCGCGATGTCGACGGCGCCGGGCAGCGGGAAGGTGATGCCGGTGCGCGCCTGGATTTCGGCGACGCTGGTCACCCAGCGGCCCAGATCGCCCTTGCCGATGTAGCGCTGCGGCATCAGGAAGGCGATGGCCTGGCCGGCCGAGGGATCGTAGACCACCTTGAAGAAGGCGATGGGCACGGCGACGCGATTGTCGCCGATGGTCGGCGGCTGCGGCGTCAGGACCGGTCCGACGAAGACGATCAGCGCGCCCCGCGTCCAGGCCCAGGCCCGCACCGTCTGTTCCAGGCGCTCCCAGCCTTCGCGGTTGAGGCCGGGCAGTTGCGGCACCGCATTGACCATGCTGAAGCTGTCATAGGTGGCTTGCAGGTCCCAGGCGAAGTCCTCGGCCGGGGCCTGATGTCCGCGGTCGAAGCCCGAGCGGCGATAGTCCGACGGTTCGGCGCGGCGGCCGGGCGGCAAGGCGTCCTCGGGGTGAAACTCTTCCGAAAGCCTCACGCAGCCCAGCGTGTGCAGCGTGGTCAGCCGATAGGCGATCCAGCGGGGGATCAGCAGGTCGTCGTCATGCAGGGCGGCGAAGCCGCCGTGGCACACCGGAGTGACATGAGCGCCGGCGGCCAGCAACGGATATCCGGTTTCGGACAGGACAGCGCAGTCGGCGGCAAATACCGGCCGACTCAGCAGCAATGCGAAGGCAAGGACGACCAGTCGATACATTTCGGCCCCATTTCCGAAAGACCAGCCTAACACAGAGGTTACATTTCCTCCATGCCCATCAAATCCCGGGGGTTCCTTCCGGGAACGCTTGGGGACTTGCGGACGGGTTTCGGGATGGCGGGGCGCTTGGGCAACACGGACGGACGCCGACAGCCACGGATCAGGAAAAAGGCATTCTTAGAGCCCGTTAAAAGTTAACCGCTCTGTTTTTAGGTCCGTCATTGCGCGTTCCGCACCGACCGAGGTCGACCCTCCTGGGTGAAAATGCCGTCACTGCGAGCGCAGCGAAGCAGTCCAGGACAGCCTGGCCCTCTGGATTGCCGCGTCGCTTCGCTCCTCGCAATGACGGCGTTTTCT
>JAATGN010000466.1 GCA_015654615.1 Rhodospirillales bacterium | reverse complement strand
GGGAACGTTTCCGCCGCAGGGCGGCGGACACCGGCAGGGACGCCGGTGCCACTTTCCCTTGCTTCACAAGCTTTTTCGCCGGGACGATGGTACAGGGATTGATCCCGTTTGGTCGCAAACCGCTCTAAAGTCCTCCGGCGCCTCGACGCGGCAGCCTGATCCCCCCGCAAGTCACTCCTTCGCTTTTTCCTGCTTCCTTTTCATGAATTCGATCATCTCGGCGCAGGGGTCGTCGTCGTTGGCGCGCGGGGTGAACCAGACGGCGTCATAGGGCAGCGAAGGCGCGCCGAAGGCTTCGCCGTATGCGGCCGGATCGGCCTGCTCGCCGTCGACCTCGACGAAAGCCAGGGAAAAGCTGCGGCGCTCCGGCGCCAGGGCCGCGAGCTGCAGCGGCACGCCGCGATCGGTGCGGGTATGGCCGGCCCCGGCGATCAGCACGGCGCCGCCGGGGGTTCCGTCGGCCAGCGCATGCGCCATGGCGGCGTCGCGGGCTCGCTGCACGTCGACCATCGGCCCGACCGCTTGTTCGGGAAGCTGTCCGCAATGGGATTGGCGAATTTCTTCGGCCATGGCGGTGAACAGGGGCGGCGCCAGCGGTTGATCCAACCGGTAGAAGCGTTGCATCTCGGCGGCCAGCGGCTGATTTCGCGCCACCGCCCGCATGGTGTCGCGGGCCAGGTTGGCGGCGCGAATGGGCAATCCGGCCGCGACGGCCTCGGCGAACAGCGGCTGGTAATTGCTCCATTCCGGCCAATTGCTGTGCGCCCAATCGAGGGCGTCGGCCAGTCCGGCGGCGTCGCCGGGATGCTCGGCAAGATGCCGGTCCAACGCCGCCGTTTGTTCGGGGCCGATCATCTCGAAGGCCACCAGGGGGCGGCGGCCGGCCGCGATGATCTCGGCCAATGCCCAGGCCTGCAGGCGATGGTGGTCGGGATTGTCGTGGCGTTCCCCCAGCAGGACGACGTCCGCGGCGGCGAGCCGTTCGGCAAGCGCGGCCCGATCGATGAAGCGCTGGCTGCCGGGAAGCCATATCCGGCCGACCAGGGGATGATCGCGCTCGAGGGGAGAGGTCCAGGGGGCTCCGTCGTCGCTGCCGGCACAGGCCGGCAGCGTGATGACCAGCAGCAGAACGGCGAGCAGGGAGCGCATGGGACCTCGCAAAGGTGCAACGACGATTTTCTTTGTATAGACCGCTTTGGCTTCCGTCCAAAGATCTCCCGCCGGCCCCGTGCCAAGAGACTGCGTCCGGGCGCGGATAGAGGTTGCGCCCGGCCCGGACGAGCGGCACAGTCTCGGCCAACGCCGCCAGCCGGAGTGCGATCAGATCATGCCGATAGTCCGTTTTTTCGTTTTGTTGTTCATGTTGGCGCCGTGGTCGGCCTGGGCGGCCGGAAATGCGCCTTTGACGATCGAGACCGGCGACGGCCGGTCGCTGCCCTTTTCCATCGAAGTCGCGCAGACGCCCGAGGAATTGACCCGCGGCCTGATGAACCGTCCCAGCCTGCCGGCCGACGGCGGCATGCTGTTCGATTTCAAGATGGATCGGCCGGTCGCCATGTGGATGAAGAACACATTGATTCCCCTCGACATGGTTTTCATCAACGCGGACGGAACGATCGCCGGCATCGCCGAACGGACGGTGCCGATGTCGCTGGAGATCATCCCCTCGCCGGGACCGGTGCGCGCCGTGCTGGAACTGAACGGCGGAACCTCGGATCGCTTGCGGATCAAGACCGGCGACCGGGTCCGGTATTCACTGTTCGCTCATTGAGGGCTGGAGGCCGATGCCGCTTTCCGGCGGCAGTCGGGACACAGCCCTTCGACTTCGATCGTGCGGCGGGACACGGTGAATCCCAAGGCGTCGGCCGCGGTTTGCAAGGCGGCGTCGAGCGCGGGATTGTCCTGCATTTCGGCGGCGCGCCCGCAGTCGGTGCAGATCAGGAAATGGGCGGAATGCGACGAATCCGGCCGCGGGCAGCCGACGAAGGCGTTCATCCGCTCCAGGCGATGCACCAGGCCCTGATCGATCAGAAAGTCCAAGGCGCGGTAGACCGTGGGGGGGGCCGCGGCGTGGCCTTCGGTTTTCAGCGTGTCGAGCAAGGCATAGGCGCCCACCGGTTCGTGGCTGGTCCAGACCAGTTCGAGAACGCGGCGGCGCAGGGGGGTGAAGCGGGCGCCATGACGCTCGCACTGCTGCGTGGCCGTGTCGAGCGCGCTCCGCACACAATCCTCATGATCATGGACGGGCGACGGAAAGGGATCGAGGTCAGGGGGCATCGGCATGCGGACTCTGCGGTTTGTTCAACCGTATAATATTACACCCGGTGGTGTCCACGCCGCTCGCCGCCGCCCTTCTCAAAGATCGCGCCGTAGCCTGAGAATCTTGATGGCGGAACAGGCGGCGCCGAAGCCGTTGTCGATATTGACGGTGAGCACGCCCGGGGCGCAGGAGGCGAGCGCGCTGTGCAACGCCGCCTGGCCGCCGGCCGCCACGCCGTAACCGACGGCGGAGGGAACGGCGATGACCACCGAAGCGGTCAGGCCGGCCAGGACGCTGAACAAAGCGCCTTCCATGCCGGCGACGGCGATGACGACGGGATAGCTCCGGATTTCCTCCAGCCGTTCCATCAGCCGCCACAATCCGGCGACGCCGACGTCGGCGATCAACGGTCCGTGATGGCCGAAGAAGACGAGCGTGCGGGCCGCTTCCCGGGCGATCGGCAAGTCGCTGGTTCCGGCGCAGACGATGACCGCTCCATCCGCGGCGGCGGGCGGCGTCTCGCCCCAATAGGCGGTGCGCGACAGCGAATCGTAATCGAGGCCGCTCCGGCGGGAGGCGGGCAACGACGCCAGTTTTTCGGCCGACAGGCGGGTGAGCAGCAGCCTCCGCTCTCCGGCCTCGGCCAGAATGCCGTCGATTTGCCCGGCCGTTTTCCCCTCGCACATCAGGGCTTCGGCCAGACCGGTCCGCTGTTCGCGGGCCCAATCCATCCTGACGTCCGTCACGAGGCCGGATCCCGCAGGAAAGCCGAACCGCGGCGATAAGGGCGGATGCCGCCGTAGAGCCGCCCGGACGCGGCGCAAAGCCGGGTCAGGTGCTCGTCGATATGCTGCATGGCCCGGCCCTCGGGCACCTCGCCGCATTCGATGAATACGCCGGATGCCGTCAGCCGGCAGCGGAGCGGCGTGGCGGCCGGCAGGACGGCGCCGAGATCGCTCTCGACCATCTCGATGAATTTGAGACTGTCCGGATCGACCATGATGCCGGTTTCGATGCGGCTGGCCAGGCAGGGCTGGGCCGGCAGGGCGGACAGATCGTCCAGTCCGTGGTCCCGGGCCAGGGCATAGATATCGGCCTTGCGCAGTCCCGCCTCGACGAAGGGATGGACCACGCCATGGCGCGTCGCGGCGTCGAGGCCGGGACGGTAATCGTCCAGATCGTCCAAATTGGTGCCCGACGCGATGGTCGTCGGGGTGACGGCGCGAATGGCGGAATAGAGATTGCTCTTGCAATAAAAGCAACGATTGGCCGGATTGGCCAGATAGTCGGGGTCGGCCATCTCGCCGGCATCGATGCTGCGAAAGGCCCATTTCTCGCGCGCCGCGTAAGCTTCGACGCGGCGGGTCGCGGCGGCGGGAACCGCCGGCGAGACCGCATGGACGACGCTGACCCTGGCGCGCGAATAACGGCCGGCGACGAAGGCCAGAACCATGCTGTCGACGCCGCCGCTGACCGCGATGGCCAAGCCGGCATGGCGGTCGAGAACCGAGATCAGGCGCGCTTGAATGTCCGGCTTGCTCACGTTTGCTCCTCGTCCTTTTCGGCCAGATCCTTGAGGCGGCGACGCTCGGCCAGACCCTGGTGCGAAGCCAGGGTATCGCTTTCGACCTTTCGCGTCACCCGATTGTCCGGGCGCCGGACCGTCTTGACCGGCAGGGTATGGTCGTCGATCCGGCGGGAAACGATCTCCCGTTGCAGGCATTGGCGCTGTTCGAAACGCCAGCGCAAGCCGATGGTGGTGGTTTCCTGGAAACACAATGTTCGGATCGCCTCCAGGCAATCGCCGCGAACCAGCAGGCGAAAATCGCTGACCGGCCGCCCTTTCTTTCCCAGCCGGCTGCCGACCGTCACATCGACCACGCCCGGGGCGGCGCGGAGTCTTTGCTGGGCGATGCCGATTTCTTCGCCGGTCATGTCGTCGATGTCGAACGACAGGACATGGATGGCGTCGTCGGCCGCGCTATCGGTCTGGAAAATCAGGGCGCGCAGAATATTGGGCATTCCGTCCAGGCTGCGGGTGCCGGCCCCGGTGCCGGTCGAAGACAGGCGCCCCCGGCCCATGCCGCCGCCGCGCGAAGCGACGAGATGGGCGAGAATGGCCGCGCCGGTCGGCGTGACCCGCTCGCCGGCGATGCCGTCGTCCCGCCAGGAAAAGCCTTTCAGGATCTCCGCCGTCGCCGGGGCGGGCACCGGCAGCAGGCCGTGGCGCGTGCGCACCAGGCCACTGCCCCGGGGCAGATCCGAGACGCTCCAGGTGGTCTCCGCCAGGGCGGCGATGATGCTGCCGGCCGCCACCACATCCATCAGGGAATCCCAGTCGGCGATCTCGTGGAACCGGACCTGGTCGATCGGCTGGCGGTGGACGCGGCTTTCCGCCGCGGCCAGGACCTTGAGGATGGCGATCGCCTGTTCGGCCGATCCGTCGCTCAAGGCGGCGTCGGCGATTCGCTGCGACAGGGCGGGAAAGCTGCAGTCGATCGCGGTCTCGCCGGGATGATGGTCGTGACCGTGACCGTGGTCGTGATGGTGGTCGTGGTCGTGGTCGTGGTCGTGGTGATGATGGTGGCCGTGATCGTGCGCCGGCACCCGGGCGGGGCCGCCGGACAGCCCGAAACGCAGGACGGACAGCCCGTTGCTGGTTCCCTCCAGCAATCGGGGCTCTCCGCATTCCGCCGGCATCACCGCCGCCAGGTCGGCGAAAACGCGCTGCCGCAAGTCGGGGGCGGCAGCGAGCATGGCGGCGACGAACATGTCGCCGGCCACGCCGCCCACGGCGTCCAGATGGATATGGCGGTGCTCAGTCATGCGGGGCGTGAACCGGCACGACATAGGGCCCTTCGGGAATGATCGCCACGGCGGGGTCTCCATGCGCATCGATGCTCTGGCGCAGGGCATCCTCGATCGAGGCGATCAATTCGACCCCGGTAATCCGCCGCTCCTCGCCGTCGAGACCGGTGGTGTAGAGCTGAATGTGGCCGAGACGCATCGGCTTCATCTGCATTTCGGTCTGCCATTCGTCGATTTCGGCGAAGGTCTTCGCCTTCAGCATCGCCAGGAAGCGCTCCGGCCCCATCTCGACCAGTTTCGTCTGCGCCTCGCGGAACTCGGGCGAGCCGAAACCCTCCGAACATTCCGAGGCGATGATCAGGGTGCCGCCCGGTTCCAGGATATCCATCGGCGTCACCATGCCTTTGACCGTCTGGTAATAGGTTTTGTCCAACGGATAGCCGGCCGAAGAGGTCAGCACGGTCTTGAAACGGCGGGACACCGGAATGGCCGTCGCCTTGGTGATGAAGTCCACCGCCGCCAGATGGCTGGCGATGACCTCGCCGAAGTTCACATAAACCAGATCGCGGTCCTCGTCGAGGACGGTGTTCAGCGCATAGACGTCGCCGATCATCCGGATGATTTCCAGCTGTTCCTCGTGCAGGGGATTGCCGACCAGATTGCACTGGATGGCCAGCGGATCCTCCATGAAGCGGGCCGAGTGGAAGGTCCGGATGGTTTCATGATGCGCCACGCCGGGTGCTACGACCTTGCGCCCGCCCGACCAGCCGGCCATGAAATGCGGTTCGATCAAGCCGGTGGCGATGCGAAAGTCGGCCTCGACGAAACGGCGGTCGATCTTCACCGGCGTGCGGCGTTTCGCGGTATGGCCCAGATCGACATGGTCGTCGTCGTTGCGGGCGAAATGATTTTCGACGCGCACCGTCCGCAGGACCCAGGGGTCGCCGACCAGCTCTTCCAGTTCGGCCCCTTCGTTGGGGCGATGAAGACCGGTCGCCACCAGCACCGAAATGTTTTCGGCCGCCATGCCGCCCTTCAGCAGCTCTTCGATCATCGGACGGAGGAACAGCTTGTTCGGCACCGGCCTGGTGATGTCGCAAATCAGGATGCAGGCGCTTTTCGTCCCGCCGCCAATTCGCCGAACGGACGGGCCGAAACGGGATGGTCGAGGGCCTGGCGAACCGCCTGCGGCTGATCGGCCAGTTTCGGCAGCGTGACCTTGCGAATGACCGTCGGTTGGGCTCCCTCCGGCAAGGAAACCGCCAACTGCCGGCGCCCGAAGGCGATTTCAACCATCTTGTCCATCAAAGAGTCTCCAAGCTTGCGATCTGCGACGACCCGCCCGATACCGCTTCGGTTATGGCGGATAACATAGGGATGCGGCCGTGCGATTGCACGGACCGGGCCGGCGTGCGGCGAAGAGGGCTTCGCCGCACGCCCTTGTTCAGGATTGCGCCACTTCCAGTTGCGCTTCGGCGATCTCCTCGTCCTTGGGGCTGCCGAAGCGGCTGGCCACGAAGGCGGTGACCAGGGGCACCATGATGGCGGTGATGACGACGGCGGCGGCGACCAGGATGGTGGCGCTTTTCGCCGCCTCGGCATAAACCGGGTTGGCTCCGGCGATGATGGCCGGGACGGCCGCCGCGTTGCCGGCGGTCGAAGCGGCGGCGACGCCGGCGACACCGGTGCCGCCCGTGGCGCGGTCGACGAAGAACAGGGCGATGCCGGTGACCGCCACGACGCCGAGGCCGACGCCCAAGCCGAGCAAGCCGGCCATCCACACCTTGCTGAGGTCGAGGGCGGCGCCAAGGCCGAAGGCGAAGAAGGGAATCAGCACCAGGGCCGCCTTACCGAAGAAGTCCCGCAATTCGTGGTCCAGATTGCCGAGCAGCATGCCGATCAGCAGCGGCAGGATGGCGCCCAGCATGGTCGGCCAGGGAAAGGCCGACAGGCCGGCGACGCCCAGGGTCACCATGGTCAGGAAGGGGCCGGATTCCAGCGACATGATCGAATAGGCTCCGACATCGCGGGAATGGCCGTATTCTCCCATCAGGGCGCAATAGAGGCCGCCGTTGGTGTCATTGACCGCGGCGACGATGGCCAGCGTCGACAGGCCGGCGAACATTCCGCCGCTGACGGGGGCTTCGCCCAGGAAATGGCCGACGACGATGCCGAACACGGCGCCGATGGCGATCTTGGTCAGGAACAGCGAGCCGCCTTTCTTGAGAACATAGGGGGTCGCCTGGATGTCGATGCTGGCGCCCATGCAGACGAAGAAGGCCGCCAGGATCGGCATGCCGTTGAACAAGGCGCCGGTGAAGGACCCGAAAAATTTCGGAGTATCGGGAAAAAACGTATTGATGACGGCGCCGGTCAGCAATGGCACGACCATCATTCCACCGGGCACTTTTTCGATGAGTCGCTTGATTGGAACCTGTCTCATAACACTCCCTCTCTTGGTGAATGGCGGGCGAGCGATCGTCTCGTCGGTTGCAACGAGCGCGCCTCTTGCGGATACCCTGGTCCTCCCGAACCCGTTCGGATGAGGAACGCAACCTTCATGCCAGGACGAAAGGGGCGGATTTGGGCGGGGGGACGTGGCGAGGGGCGGGATATACGAGGTAAAATGCATCATCCGAATGAGGCGTTTTACCGCAGGTCACTCATATTAAAAGCGTCATCCCCGCTGATCTACCAGGGGATGCACACATTTCGTCCCTCGCCCGCTTGCGGGAGAGGGAGGGGCCCGCCGCGAAGCGGTGGGAGGGTGAGGGGACGTCGGAGCAATACGATGAAACTCCTTCGTTTTAAGCGATGCGCCCTCAGCCTCCCCGCAAGCGGGCGAGGGGTAAGGCATTGATATATGGACGGTATTTTCTAAGGGGACGACGCTCATTCGAGCGCTATATGAGATCTCTCGTCACGACGGATCCTTCAGCCAGCGGTTCAGGGTGCCGCGGTCGACGCCCAGGCGCTTGGCGGCGCGGGTCTTGCTGTTGTTCTCCTCGGCGATGACCTGCGAGACCACGCGGAGGCGGATGCTGTCCATGTCGCCCGTCGTCAGGTCACAAGCCGCGCAGCCGGGGGGCGGCTTGCTCTTGTTTTTCAGATCGCTCAGCGCCGTTTCGACGGAGGACAGCGTCGCCACCGCGTCGGGTGCGATGATGGCGATCCGTTCCATGATGTTGCTCAATTGGCGGAGATTGCCCGGCCAATGGTAGCCGAGCAGAAACTGGCGCAGATCGAGATCGAGGTCGACCACATGGCGCCGGTAGTGCTTGGCATGCTTGCGCAGCAGGGCCAGGGCGCTGGGGATGATGTCCTGCCGGCAGGCCCGCAGCGGAAGCGGCTCGAATTTCAGAACGTTCAGCCGGTAGAACAGGTCCTGGCGGAAGGTGCCTTCGGCGACCATGGCTTCCAGATCCTGGTTGGTCGCCGCGATGATGCGGATGTCGACCGGAATGACGTCCTCGGAGCCGAGGCGCATCAGCTGCCGCTCCTGGATCACCCGCAGCAGCCGGGTTTGCAGCGATTTGTCGAGTTCGCTGATTTCGTCGAGGAACAGGGTTCCCTTGTGCGCCAGCTCGAACAGGCCCTTTTTGCCTTTGCGGGATGCGCCGGTGAAAGCGCCGTCCACATAGCCGAAAAGCTCGCTTTCCAGCAGGGTGGGCGGCAGCGCGCCGCAATTGACGGCGACGAAGGGCTGGTTGGCGCGCCGGCTGGCGTTGTGGGCGCCCTGGGCCAGCAGTTCCTTGCCGGTCCCGCTTTCGCCGATGATCAGCAAGGTGGCGTCGGTCTGCGCATAGCTGTTCAGCAGGGTGAGGCGCGACTGCATGACCGGGTCGTGGGTGATGTAGTCGTCGAAATGATATTGGGCGGCGAATTTTCCGCTCTGTCGTTCCTGGTAGCGGACCTTCTGCTCGATCGTGTAGATATGTTCCACCCGTTCCAGCGCGAAGACGATGCTGTGGCATTCGCCGTCGCTCTCGATCGGGTATTGATAGCACACCATGCGGCCCTGCCGCGTCTCGACGACCCGCCCGACCTCCCAGACGCCGTTGGCGATGGTGTCGCGGGCGATGGCGAGGGCCGGGTCGACCGCTTCGATCGGCTTTCCCATCAATTCCGCCCGGCTCATCTGGAAGACCCGCGCGGCGGCCTGATTGGCGTGGGTGATCCGCCCGTCCTGATCGAGCGAGAACACCACTTTCTCGAACATGTCGAGCACGGTCGACAGATGGTGGCGGTTGACGCTTTCCCGCTTCAGCAGCCTGAGGAAGGAGGCGGCGCTTTCGATGGCCTCCTGGACGGCTTCCTGGCCCGAGGAAATCAGCCGGAAGTCGCCGCAGAGATCCCTGAAATGACGTTGCGGAATGGTGTCGCCGACCATCAGATCGATGGGATGGCGCGAGAAATGGTCGCGGACCCGATCGCGCAAGGCCTCGTACTCGAGGGGTTCGGTCTGGTCGAACAGGATGCTTTCGGCGCGGATGTTCAGCATGTCGGCGACCTTCTGGCAGTCGCGGACCACGCTGTCATGCCCGACGATCCCGATTCGGATCGGCTGGCCGATCAGGTCGGCCAGAACCCTGAGAACGTCATAGCTGCTGGTCTTGATGTCGATGACCGGAAGCGAGGTATGCTGGCGAAGCAGCTGCGCCGTCTTGCCGCGGCTGACCAGAACCTGATAGCCCCTGGCTTCCAGCTGCGGCAGCAGGGTCAGGGCGTCTTCGAGATTGGCCACTTCGACGTCGAAGGGATAGCCGCAGTTCCGGGCGACCAGCCGCGCCGCTTCGGTCAGTTGCTCGTAGGGAGCCACCAAACAGATTTCACGGGCCATGACCGTCGCCCTCCAACCGGTTGCGATGCCGATCCGTCTCGGACGAATAGTGGCGCCGGCCGCCGTGCCGGCGCCACTGGCAAGTTATACGGTCTCGATCAGAATCGCCCGGAAATCGTTCACATTGGTCAGGGTCGGCCCGGTGATCAGCTGATCGCCCAGCGCCTCGAAAAAGCCGTGCCCGTCGTTGTCGGCCAGGGCGTCCTTCGGCTTGATGCCCTTGGCCCAGGCGCGGGCCAGGCTGTCCGGGGTGAACAGGGCGCCGGCGACTTCCTCCATGCCGTCGACTCCGTCGGTATCGGCCGCCAGGGCATAGACGCCGGCCTGGCCGTCGAGCGCGATGCCGAGCGACAGGAGGAATTCGACGTTGCGCCCGCCGCGTCCCTTGCCGCGCACGGTCACCGTGGTTTCGCCGCCCGACAGCAGCACGCAGGGCGCGGCGAAGGGTTGGTCGCGTTTGGCGACCTGCAGCGCGATGCCGGCCATCGCCTTGCCGACGTCGCGGGCCTCGCCTTCGATGGAGTCGCCCAGGATATAGGTTTTGAAGCCGGCCTTTTCGGCGACCTCGGCGGCGGCCTCCAGGGCCAGTTGCGGCGCGGCGATGATCTTCGTCTCGATGCCTTTGAGCCGGGGATCGTCCGGCTTGACCGATTCGCCGCGTCCGCTTTCCAGCACGGCCAGGACCTTGGCCGGCACATCGATGCCATAACGCCGGATGATGGCCAGCGCGTCGGCGCAACTGGTCGCGTCGCCCACCGTCGGGCCGGAGCCGATGTCGGTCGGGTTATCGCCGGGAACATCGGAAATCAGCAGGCTGATCACCTTGGCCGGGTGGCAGGCGGCGGCCAGGCGTCCGCCCTTGATGGCGGAGAGATGCCGGCGCACGCAGTTCATTTCGGTGATGGTGGCGCCCGAGGCCAGCAGGGCCCGGTTGACCGCCTGCTTGTCTTCCAGGGTCAGGTCGGCATGCGGCAGGGCCAGCAGGGCCGAAGCGCCGCCGGAGATCAGGCAGAGCACCACGTCGTCGGCGGTCAGGCTGGTCGCCAGGTCGAAGATGCGCCGTGCCGCGGCCAGGCCGGCGGCGTCGGGGACCGGATGGGCCGCCTCGATGATTTCGATGCGCTGGCAAGGCACGCCGTAGCCGTAGCGGGTGACGACCAGACCGGACAGCGGGCCCGGCCAGTTGTCTTCGACGACCCGGGCCATGGCGGCGGAGGCCTTGCCGGCGCCGATGACCACCAGTCGGCCGTTCGGGGCCTTCGGCAGATGAGCGGGAATGGCATGGGACGGTTGGGCCGCGGCGACGGCGGCATCGAACATTTGGCGCAGCAGATCACGGGGGTGGATCGTCATTCCCAGGCTCCTCATGGTTTTTATCTTTACGATTATCCCAGGGATAACCGATTTTCCCATAATTTGTCCATGGGCAAATTATCTAACACTTGGTAAGTTTCCCCGCGGATTGCTACAGTGTGGTCCGGCGAGGCGGGGGGCATGACCATGTTTCAACCGGTAAAGCAGGGACGGCGGGCCGATGCGGTGGCCGACCAGTTGCGCAAGCTGATCGTCGAGGGAACCTTGCGTCCCGGCGTCCGCCTGCCCACCGAACGCGACCTGGCCGAACGCTTCCAGACGTCGCGGCCGACCATTCGCAACGCCGTGACCTTGCTGGAGAACGAAGGGCTGGTCACCATGCAGCGGGACGGCATGCATATCGCCGATCTCGCCGCCGAAACCATCGCCCAGCCGCTGTCGAGCCTGCTGATGTCCGATTGCCGCGGCATCGACGATTACATGGAATTCCGCCATATCCTCGAAGGATCGGCGGCCTATCTGGCGGCCCTCAGGGCCAATGAGGTCGATCGCGAGAACCTGCGCCGCTGTTACGAGCGCATGGTCAAGCTGCACGAGCTCGGCGATGCCCAGGAAGAGGCGACGGCCGACGCGGATTTTCACCTGGCGATCTATGAGATGTCGCACAATGTGGTCGTCCTGCACGTGCTGCGGGCCCTTACGGACATCCAGCGGAACGATGTGCTGCAGAACCGCAACCGGCTCTATCTGCGGCAAGGCTACCGCCAGATCACCCTGAAGCAGCACAAGGCGATTTATGACGCCATCATCGGCGGCGCGCCGGACGAAGCCCGCCAGAACGCCCAGGCGCATATCAGTTTCGCCAAGGAGGCGATCGCCGAGATCCGCAAGGCGGAAGAGCGTCTCGACGTATCGCTGCGCCGTGTCGACGCCGAAAGAATCTGATCGGCGGCGTAGGGGAAGCGGAATTTGGCCGCCTGGCCATTGACAAGCGGGGGTGCGAAGCACCATCACATTGCTTCGTTACTTCTTGTCCGCTCGAAAAATAAGGTTTTGCCGTGATCGATCCTGCTGCGGCGCTGGCCGCCCTCAAGTTCAATTCCGATGGTCTGGTCCCGGCCATCGCCCAACAGCACGACAGCGGCGAGGTGCTGATGATGGCCTGGATGAACCGCGAAGCGGTCGAGGAAACCTTGCGCAGCGGTCGCGTCTGCTATTATTCCCGGTCCCGCCGGGCCTTGTGGCGGAAGGGCGAAACCTCGGCCCAGCCGCAGGCTCTGGTCTCCTTCCTGATCGATTGCGACGGGGATACCATCTTGTTGAAGGTCGATCAGACGGGCGTCGCCTGCCACACCGGCCATCGCGACTGTTTCTTCACCGCGGTCGGTCCCGAAGGGTTGACGGAGATTTCTCCGGTCGTGGTCCCGCCGGCGGAGCTTTACGGCAAATGAGCGACGATCTGCTGGTTGCGGCCCATGCGGCTTTGCCCATCACCATCCTCACCGGCTTTCTGGGCAGCGGCAAGACGACCCTGCTCAACCATCTGCTGCGTCAGCCGGACCTCAAGGACTGCGCCGTCCTGATCAATGAGTTCGGCGATGTGGCGATCGACCATCTGCTGGTCCGCCACCTCTCGGAAGAAATAGTGGTGCTGGACAGCGGCTGTCTTTGCTGCACCGTCCGCGGCGATCTGGTGACGGCGCTGCGCGATCTGTTCCTGAAACGCGTCAAGGGGGAAGTGCCCGAATTCCGGCGGGTGCTGATCGAAACCACCGGCCTGGCCGATCCGGCGCCAATTCTGCATACCCTGATGAGCGATCCGCTGCTGGGCGCCCGCTATCGCCTGGACGGCGTCGTCTGCACGGTGGATGCGGTGAACGGCGCGAAAACCCTGGATCGCAGCCGCGAATCGGTCAAGCAGGCGGCGATGGCCGATCGTCTGCTGCTGACCAAGCAGGATCTCGCCGACCCGATCGCCGTGGAAATCCTGCGGGCCCGTCTGGCCGAGCTCAATCCGGCGGCGCATCTCCTGACGGTCAGCAATGGGGTGGTCGATCCGGAGGCGATTCTCAACTGCGGCCTGTTCGACGGAAAAAACCGAATTCCCGACGTGGCGCGTTGGTTGAACGACGAGGCCGTGGCGAGCCATGCCGATCATCGACATGACGAGGATTGCGGCGACGATTGCCACGACCCGCACCACCACCACGGCCACCATGGCCATGGCCATGACCATCGCCATTTGCACGGCGAGCGCCACGACGACAAGATCGCCTCTTTCGTCGTGACCTTCGACGAGCCGGTGGTCTGGGAGTCCCTGGCCCTGGCGATCGAAGTGCTGATTTCCCTGAAAGGCGAGAATTTGCTTCGGGTCAAGGGCATCGTCAATGCCGAGGGAAGCGACAAGCCGCTGGTCCTGCATGGCGTGCAGCATCTGTTTCATGAACCGGTGATGCTGCCCGATTGGCCCGACGACGATCGGCGGACACGGATCGTCTTCATCACCCGCGACCTGTCGCAGGAGGCGATTCAAGCTCTTCTGTCGCGCGCCTTCGATGTCGAGGCCGATGGCGCGGCCGGCGCATCTGAGAATGATTTGCATTGAATAGTTGATAAAATTCGTCTAGCTTGATGCAGATGTTGGCCTCTTCCAGGTCAACCTCCCTCTCTTAGACATCCCTCGACACCCGTCCGCTTCCCCTGAGCGACGGGTGTTTTTTTGGGGGACCCGGGACGGAATAATCGAACCAGGCCCTGAAGTCCGAGCGGTGCCCGTTGTAAAGTTGACCGCTCTGTTTTTAGATCCGTCATTGCGAGCCTTTGGGCGCGGCAATCCGGGGACCGCCCCCTTGTTGCTGGATTGCTTCGCTGCGCCAACAAGAAAACGCCGTCATTGCGAGGAGCGAAGCGACGCGGCAATCCAGAGTGCCGGGCTGTCCTGGACTGCTTCGCTGCGCTCGCAGTGACGGCATTTTCACTCAGGAGGGTCGACCTCGGTCGGTGCGCAACTCGCAATGACGCGATTATTTCTTTTAGCGTTTTGCCGGCCGGGCCGGCAGCATGCGCCGGATCACCCCGTCCCGGCGGACCAGGGCGTGGAAACCGGCCACCGCCATATGCATGGCGACCAGGGCGTAGACGGCCCATTGGCCGGCTTCGTGCACCAGATGGGCGAGATGGGCGATCTCCTTGTCGGCCGGGACCAGCGAGGGAAAGGCCCCGATGGCGAAGAAGGTCACCGGGCGTCCGCCGGCAACGGAACCGATGTAGCCGCTGAGCGGCATGATGAGCAGCACGACATAAAGCAGGCCATGGGTGGCTTCGGCCAGGATCTTCTCCCAGGGCTGCCGCTGTCCGGCCATGGGCGGCGGCGGCGCGAAGCTGCGCCACAGCAGATGGACCGCCGAAAGGAAAAGAATCAGCATTCCGGCGGATTCGTGCATGCCCTGCCATTCGGCAAGGGCGGGGTCGCCTCTGGTCAGGCTCGTCATGTACCAGGCGCAGGGGACGACGAAGAACATCAGAACCGCCGAGAGCCAATGCAGGGTCTGGGCCGCTCCGGAATATCGGTCGTCATATGCGGTCTCTTCGGCGGCGTGGCCGCTTTCGCTCATCGCAAAGAGTTCCTATGGTTATCCGACGATCGCCCGGCGCCGCGGGCTCGACCGGATGATCGGCGAGCGGGATATTGAGCACCGGAGCGCCGGCGGCACAAACTTTTTTTGCGAGGCGGAATGCATTGGGAT
>JAATGN010000455.1 GCA_015654615.1 Rhodospirillales bacterium | reverse complement strand
GCGCCCCGACCACCACCATGCGGCTGGTGCCGAGCTTGCGCGCCACCAGCCGGGAATCCCGCAAGGGGCCGATGCGGATGGCGATATCGGCCCGTTCCTCCATCAGATCGACCACGACGTCCGAAAGGACGAGGTCGAGCGTCACCTCGGGATAGCGTTCGAGGAACAGGGGCACCATCGGCACCAGGTGGCGCATGCCGAAGGGCAGGTTGCTGTTGACCCGCAGATGCCCGCGCGGGCAGGCCCCCGCCGCGGCCTCCCGTTCCGCCTCGTCGAGGTCGGCCAGAAGGCGGACCGAACGGTCGTAATAGGCCTCGCCCTCCGGCGTCAGCCGGAGCTTGCGGGTCGAACGGTTCATCAGCCTGGCGCCGAGCCTGGCCTCCAGCCGCGAGAGAAGCTTGCTGACGGCGGACGGCGTCAGGCCGAAGACGCGGGCGGCGGCGGTGAATCCGCCCAGTTCGACCACCCGGACGAACACCTCCATCTCTCCCCAGCGGTTGGACTCGAGATGTCCCATGATGACCTCAATTCACAAATGAAGTGCCAAATCTCCCTCTAATTCATCTCACTGTTCGATGCCATTGTCAGCGTTCCTCTGCCGTCGCTTCGGGAGTGTTCCGTCCATGCCGATCGCCGTCCTTGCGCTGACCGCCGGTGCCTTCGGCATCGGGACCACCGAATTCGTCATCATGGGGCTCTTGCTGCCGATCGCCGGAGACCTGCGGGTGTCGGTGCCGGCGGCGGGCCTGCTGATTTCCGGCTATGCGCTGGGCGTGTTCGTCGGCGCCCCGCTCCTGACCCTGGCGACGCGGCGCCTGCCGCGCAAAAGGGTGCTGCTCGCGCTGATGGCCATCTTCACCATCGGCAACATCGCCTGTGCGCTGGCCCCCGGTTATGCCGCGCTGATGGCGGCCCGCGTCCTGACCGCGCTCGCCCATGGCACCTTCTTCGGCGTCGGCTCGGTCGTCGCCACCGGGCTGGTCGGGCCGGGCAAACAGGCCTCGGCGATCGCCACGATGTTCACCGGCCTTACCGTCGCCACCTTGCTGGGCGTTCCGTTCGGCGCCTGGATCGGGTTGCTTTTCGGCTGGCGGGCGGCTTTTTGGGCGGTCGCCGCGATCGGTCTCGCCGCCCTGGCCGTGCTTCTGGTCTTCGTCCCGGCAGAGGTCGGCAAGGGCGAGGCGCCGGCCGCGCTCAAGGACGAACTTTCGGTGCTGGCGCGGGGGCAGGTGCAACTCGGCCTTCTCATGACGGTGCTCGGCTTTGCCGGCCTCTTCACCGTGTTCACCTACATCCAGCCGATCCTGACCCAGGTGACCGGCTTTTCCCAACCGGCGGTGTCGCCCATCCTGCTGGTCTTCGGCGTCGGGCTGTCGGTCGGCAACATCGCCGGGGGCAGACTGGCCGATCGCCGCCCGGCGCCGGCCCTGATCGGCACCATCGCCGTCCTCGCCGTCGTGCTGGCCCTGATGACGCCGGTCCTGCACGTGAAGACGGCGGCGGTGCTGGTGGTCGGCCTGCTGGGGGCGGCGGCCTTCGCGACCGTCGCGCCGCTGCAGCTGCGGGTCCTCGAAAAGGCCGGCGGGGCCGGACAGAATCTGGCGTCGAGCCTCAACATCGCCGCCTTCAATCTCGGCAATGCGCTGGGCGCCTGGGCCGGCGGCGTCGCCATCGATCAGGGGGCCGGGCTCGCCGCCCTGCCGCTGGTCGGCGCGGCCATCACCGGCATCGGGCTGCTGCTGGCGATGTGGAGCGTGCGCCGCGATCGCACCGGCGCCGCGGCGCCGGTTATCTCCTGACCGTTCAAGGAAAAGGGACATCTCATGGACTATCGCAATTTGGGCGCATCGGGGCTGAAGGTCCCGGTCTTGAGTTTCGGCACGGGAACCTTCGGCGGGAGCGGACCGCTTTTTTCCGCCTGGGGCGACAGTTCCCCCGAAGAGGCGCGGCGGCTGATCGACATCTGTCTCGAAGCCGGCGTCACCCTGTTCGATTCGGCCGACGTCTATTCCGGCGGCGCGGCGGAGGAGGTGCTGGGCGCCGCCATCAAGGGGCGGCGGGATCGCGTGCTCATCTCCACCAAGACCAGCCTGCCGATGGGCGACGGCCCCAATGAGGCCGGCGCCTCCCGGCATCGGTTGATCCGGGCCTGCGAGGATGCGCTGCGGCGGCTTGGCACCGACCATATCGACCTGCTGCAATTGCACGCCTTCGACGCTTCGACGCCGATCGAGGAAACGCTGTCGACGCTGGACGTCCTGGTGCGGGCCGGAAAGCTGCGTTATGTCGGCGTTTCCAACTTCTCGGGCTGGCAGCTCATGAAATCGCTCGGGCAGGCCGATCGTCACGGCTGGCCGCGCTACGTCGCCCACCAGGTCTATTACTCGCTGATCGGCCGCGACTACGAATGGGAACTGATGCCGCTCGGTCTCGACCAGGGGGTCGGCGCCCTGGTCTGGAGCCCGCTCGGCTGGGGCCGTCTGACCGGCCGGATCCGCCGGGGCCAGCCCTGGCCGGCCGGCAGTCGGCTGCACGAAACGGCGCAGTGGGGACCGCCGGTGGACGAGGACCGGCTGTTCGCCGTCGTCGAGGCCCTCGAGGCGGTCGCCGTGGAAACCGGCAAGACGGTGCCCCAGATCGCCATCGCCTGGCTGTTGTCCCGGCCGACCGTTTCCTCCGTCATCATCGGGGCCCGCAACGAAAGCCAGCTGCGCGACAATCTGGGAGCGGTCGGCTGGTCGCTCTCCGCCGACCAGATCGCCCGGCTCGATCGGGCCAGCGCGGTGATGCCGGCCTATCCCTATTACGCCTATCGTGTGCAGGACGGTTTCGCCCGGCTGAATCCGCCGCCGGTATGATGGCGAAACGAGCCTTCCGCCCTGGATAAAAGGACAAAGTGGCACCGGCGTCACCGCCGGTGTCCGCCGCTGGCGCGGCGGAGTCTTTATCCACCGGCAGGGACGCCGGTGCCACTTTGTCGGTGGCGATGAAAAGCCGGCTGATCGTCAACGACCGCGCTTCGCTGATGGCCCTGGCGCGGCCTCGGCCTCGGCCTCGCCTATGTCGCCGTCCTCGAGGCGGCGGTCGACCTCGCCGCCGGCACGCTCGAGTCCGTCCTCGACGACTTCATTTGGCTTTTCGCGATGCGCTGCGCGGCCATCCCGCCGCCCGAAAAGCGCCAATTCCGCGTTATGCCAAGGGCGGTCTCATGCCCCTGGCCTGGCGGCGCTTTCGTTCTCGACGAAGTCGGTGCCGCGGGTCGTCTCCTCCCAACGGTCGATCTCGTCGATCATCGCGTCGAGCTTTTCGCGGGCCCGGCGCAAGGCATCGCTCCCCAGCAGCAGATGAAGCGGCGGAGCATCGGTGTCCGCCACCGCCAGGATCGCCTGCGCGGCGCGGTCCGGATCGCCGAGCTGGCGCCCGGCCATGGCGTCGAAGGCCGCCGAGACGCGCCCGACGCTGCCGGCGTAAGCCGTGTCCTCCGCCTCGCTCTTGCGGATGGAATGGGCGGACAGGAAATCGGTCCGGAAGGCGCCCGGCGCCACCGCCGTCACCTTGAGGCCCAACGGGGCGACCTCCAGCGCCAGGCTGGCCGACAGGCCCTCGAGGGCGTATTTGGCGGCCGAATACAGGCCGGAGGCCGCCCCGGGGGCCCGTCCGGCGATCGATGTGACATTGATGATATGACCGCCGCCCTGCGCCCGCAAATAGGGCAGGGCGGCGCGGATGAGGCGGAAGGGACCGAACACGTCGACCTCGAACAGCCGGGCCGCCTCGGCGTCCGTCGCCTTCTCGATCGCCCCCAGCAGGCCGTAGCCCGCGTTGTTGACGATCACGTCGATCCGGCCGGCTTGCGCGAAGGCCCGCGCCACCGCCGCCGGGACGGCGTCGGCGTCGGCGACGTCGAGCGTGACGACATGCAGCGTCCCGGTGCCGGCCGCCAGGTCGGGGGTGCCGGCGCGAACCGTGCCGATGACGGTGTCGCCCCGGGCCAGGGCCGCCTTTGCCAGGGCCAGGCCGAGGCCACGCGAAATGCCCGTGATGAACCATGTTTTCATGAGGGTGTCTCCTTTTCGCCTTCCAGATACCCCGGCCGGAGCTTTCTGCAGAATGGCATCATTTCTTACAGTGCTTGTAAGCTGAGCTAAAAAGTCGTTAAAAAGGCGGATGGATCCCCTGTTGTCAGGCAGCGATTACAATCAGCTGCGCGCCTTTGTCGCCGTCGGCGAATTGCTCAGTTTCAGCCGCGCCGCCGAGGCGCTCGGCGTCTCGCCGTCGGCGCTCAGCCAGATGGTGCGCGGATTCGAGGACCGGGTCGGCGTGCGGCTGCTCAATCGCACCACGCGCAGCGTCGCGCTGACCGATGCCGGCGAGAATCTTTTCCGCCGCGTCCGTCCGGCCGTCTCGGAACTGGGCGAGGCCATCGGGCAGGTGCGGCGATATCGCGATCGTCCGGCCGGCACCGTGCGCGTCCATGCCTTCCGCTCGGCCGCCGAGAAATACATCGCGCCGATCCTGCCCCGCTTCACCCGGGCCTACCCCGACGTCGTGCTCGACATTACCCTCGACGACGAAGTGGTGGACGTCGTCGCCGGCGGCTTCGATGCCGCCATCCGCCTCGGCGAGGTGATCGAACGGGACATGATCGCCGTGCGGCTGGGCCCCGAACTGCGCCAGGTCGCCGTGGCCACGCCCGGCTATCTGGCCGTCCACGGCCGCCCCGAACACCCGCGCGACCTGGTGAACCACCGCTGCATCCGCTGGCGCTGGCCCGGCCATGCGGCGCCCTATGCCTGGGAATTCTTCGAGAACGGATCCTGGTTCGAGGTCACGGTGGACGGCCCCTTGATCGTCAACGACAAGCAAATGGGCATTTCGGCGGCGCTGCAAGGCATCGGCATCGGTTTCCCGGTCGAGGAGATGGTGCAAGGCGACATCGCCGCCGGACGCCTCATCCCCTTGCTCGAAGGCTGGTCCGCGCCGTTCCCCGGCCTGTTCCTCTGCTATCCCCGGCAACGCCAGATGGCACCGGCGCTGCGCGCCTTCATCGACGCCGTCCGGAGTCCGGAATTATTGGCCTAGCAGCCTGTCGGGCTGACTTTTGCGGCATCACACACCGTAAGGTCGGTGCACCAAAAGTAATCCGACCTTCCGGTGGTATAGACGGTTCGTGCGGTCTCGATCGACGTCAAGAACTCCGATATCGCCTCATGATCTG
>JAATGN010000309.1 GCA_015654615.1 Rhodospirillales bacterium | reverse complement strand
GGTTACGAGGTTTTCGACCGATTGCGGGCCGATCCCGCCACGCGCGACATTCCCATCATCTTCGTCACCGCCATGGACAGCATCGAAGCGGAGATGCATGGCCTTGGAGCCGGCGCGGTGGACTATATCACCAAACCCATCGTGCCCCCCATCGTGCTGGCCCGCGTCCGGACCCAGCTGGAGCTGAAACAGGCCCGGGATTGGCTGCGCGACCAGAACAGCTATCTGGAAGCCGAAGTGGCCAAGCGGATGACCGAAAACGAACTGACCCAGGAAGTGGGAATCCGCGCCTTGGCCCATCTGGCGGAAATACGCGACCCGGAAACCGGCAACCATATCCTGCGGACCCAGGGCTACGTCCAGCAGCTCGCCTTGAGGCTGCGGAGGTTCCCGCGCTTCGCGCCGATGCTGAACGACCGCTACATTCAGTTGCTGGCCCGCTCGGCGCCGCTGCACGACATCGGCAAGGTCGGCATTCCGG
The DNA here is from genome assembly GCA_015654615.1 of Rhodospirillales bacterium. Taxonomy (GTDB): domain Bacteria; phylum Pseudomonadota; class Alphaproteobacteria; order Rhodospirillales; family Magnetospirillaceae; genus Telmatospirillum. The sequence goes on along the minus strand of JAATGN010000309.1, from coordinate 5,157 downwards.
ATGCCATCCTGCAGAAGCCCGGTCCCCTCACCCCGGCGGAATGGGACATCATGAAAACCCATGCCCGCCTCGGCAACGAGGCCATCGAACTGGCCGAACGCGATGCCGCCCAGCCGGTGGAATTCCTGACCCTGGCCAAGGAAATCGCCCACCGGCACCACGAAAAATGGGACGGCAGCGGCTATCCCGACGGCCTGACGGGGGACTCGATTCCCCTTTCGGCGCGCATCATGGCGCTCGCCGACGTCTTCGACGCCCTGATCACCAGGCGCGTCTACAAGGTTCCCCTCTCCTACCACAAGACGCGGGACATCATCGCGGCGGGCCGAGGCCGGCATTTCGATCCGGATATGACCGATACTTTCCTCGCTCACTTCGATGTCTTCCACGACATCGCCGAGCGTCATAGCGACCCTCCCGTGGGATAGGCGCCATGGCCATGCATGAACCAGGGCGCATACCGCCGGTTCGGCGCCACGGTGCGGCGAGGATGGGAACATCCTCCGTCCTTCCGGGAAGTCCGCATGAATAAGGAGTGCCAGGATGTCTTCCTTGCCTCGCGGAGACGAATTCTTCCAAGCCCTGTTCGACGCCAGCCCGCATCCCTATCTCATCCTGCGGGCCGACAAGAGCTTCACCATCGTCGCCGTGAACGAGCGTTACCTGAAGGCGACGAAGACAAGGCACGAATCCATCGTCGGCCATGGCCTGTTCGAGATATTTCCCGACAATCCGGACGACCACTCCGGCAGCGGCGTCAGCGACCTCCGCATCTCCTTGAACCGGGTCATCGCCGACCGCAGCCAGGATGTCATGGGCGTGCAGAAATACGACATCCCGCTCCGCGACGGCGGCGAAGGCTTCGAAGTCAAATATTGGAGCCCGATCAATACGCCGGTATTCGGCGATGACGGCGGTGTCACCTACATCATCCACCATGCGGAGGACGTCACCGAATTCATTCTGAGCCGCGAGCAGGCCAGCCGGGAAAACGCCGAACAGCTGGGCAAGATCGAAGCTCACGCCGAGCGCATGGAGGCCGAGGTGATGCGCCGCGCCTCCGACGTCAAGGAGGCCAACCGGGCCCTCAAGACGGCGATGCAGGAGTTGGAGCGGCGCGAGGCGGAACTGGCCCGCCTCAACGACCGCCTCACGGAACTGGACCGCATCAAGACCCAGTTCTTCGCCAATATCAGCCACGAACTGCGCACGCCGCTCACCCTCATCCTGGCGCCGCTGGAACGGCGTCTGCGCGGTTCGGCCGGCGCCGGCATGTCCCAGGAGGAACACCGCGAGACCGAGATCATGCTGCGCAATGCGCGCCTGCTTTACCGGCATGTCACCGACCTGCTCGACGCCGCCAAGGTCGATGCCGGGCGGATGGCGCTGGCCTGGTCGCGACTCGATCTGGCCCGCCTGACCCGGACCATGGCCAGTCATTTCGAATCGCTGGCCATGGAACGGCATATCGACTACGCCGTGACCGTCCCCGACGCGCTGCCGGTCGAGGCGGACGGCGAGAAAATACAGCGCGTGCTGCTCAATCTGCTCTCCAACGCCTTCAAGTTCACGCCCGACGGCGGCGCCATCGCCCTGCGCCTGTCGCAAAGGGACGGCCACGCGCTGATCGAGGTGCAGGACAACGGTCCCGGCGTTCCCCCCGCCCAACGCGAAACCGTCTTCGAGCGCTTTCGCCAGGGCGAGGAAGGCCGCCGACGGCGTCACGGCGGCACCGGCCTCGGGCTGTCCATCGTCAAGGATTTCGTCGAACTGCACGACGGCACGGTGACCCTGGGCGAGACCGCCGGCGGCGGAGCGCTGTTTTCGGCGCGGATTCCGCTGGCGGCCCCGGCCGGCACCGTGTTCGACGATACGGTGCGATTCGACGAGGTGATCGGCCGCCAGGCCGTCGAGGAACTGGAAAATCGCCGCGCCGCCCTGGCCCGGGACGCCGCGCCGGCCGCCGACGCCGAGGCCTCGCTGGTGCTGGTGGTCGAGGACAATGCCGACATGAACGAATTCATCGCCGCGATCCTGCGCCCGCATTACCGCGTGGCCAGCGCGTTCGACGGGCGCGACGGCATGGACAAGGCCCTGGCGCTGCATCCCGCCCTGATCCTGGCCGACGTCATGATGCCGGTGATGAGCGGCGACGAAATGGTGGTCGCCCTGCGCCGGCTGCCCGCCATGGAAAACGTGCCCATCGTCATGCTGACCGCCAAGGCCGACGACGAGCTTCGCGTACGCCTGTACGAACAGGGCGTCCAGGGCTATCTCAACAAGCCGTTTTCCTCGGAAGAACTGCTGGCCCGGGTCGGCGGCCTGGTGGCCTCGCGGCGGCGCACGGTGGAGGAACTGACCCGCGGCGCGGAGCGGTTGCGCCGGCTGGCGGAGGTCGTCGAGAAGATCGCGGCCGTCCGCGACCTGGCCACCCTCACCGCCATCGTGTGCCGCGCCACCCGCGAGCTGACGGGGGCCGACGGCGCCACGGTGGGCTTGCGCGACGGGGACCAGTGCCATTTCGTCGACGAGGAGGCTGTCGGGCCACTGTGGAAGGGACGGCGCTTTCCCCTCGACTCCGGCATTTCCGGCTGGACCATCCTGCATGCCGAAGCCGCGGTGGTCGAAGATGTCTACACCGATCCGCGCATTCCCTACGCCGCCTATCGCCCCACCTTCGTCAAAAGTCTTTCCACGGTGGCGATCGGCCGGGAAAATCCGCTGGGCGCCATCGGCTGCTATTGGGCGGCCCCGCACCAGGCCAGCCCGGAGGAACTCGAACTGCAGCAGGCGCTGGCCGACGCCATGTCGGTCGGCCTGGCCAATCTCGACCTTTTCCAGGGCATGGCCGGCGCCCGGCAGGCGGCGGAACAGTCCGCCGCGGCGGCCCGCGAGAGCGAGGAGGAAATCCGCCGCCTCAACGCCGACCTGGAGCGGCGCGTCTCCGAGCGCACCGTCGAACTGACCGCCGTCAACCGCGAATTGGAAACCGCCCGAGCCCTGGCCGATACCGCCAACCAAACCAAAAGCGCGTTCCTGGCCAACATGAGCCATGAAATCCGCACCCCGATGAATGCGATCATCGGGCTGACCCATCTGCTGCGCCAGAGTCCCCTTTCATCCCAGCAGAGCGACCGCCTGGACAAGATCGACGCGGCGACGCAGCACCTGCTGTCCATCATCAACGACATCCTGGATCTGTCGAAGATCGAGGCCGGCCGCCTGCAACTGGAACAGACCGATTTCACATTGGGCGGCATCATGGACAATGTCGTCTCCCTGATCGCGGACCAGGCCCGGACGAAAGGCCTGGTCATCGAGGTCGAGGGCGACGATTTGCCGCTCTGGCTGCGCGGCGATCCGACGCGCTTGCGGCAGGCCATCCTCAACTATGCCGGCAATGCCGTCAAATTCAGCGAACACGGCACCATCTGGCTGCGGGCCAAACTGCTGAGCGAGGACGCCGAAGGCATGCTGGTCCATTTCTCGGTCCAGGACCTGGGGGTCGGCATCCCCCAGGAAACGCTGCCGACATTGTTCGAAGCCTTTACGCAAGCCGATGTTTCGACGACCCGCAAATACGGCGGCTCGGGCCTGGGGCTGGCCATCACCCGCCGTCTGGCCCAGATGATGGGCGGCGAGGCCGGAGCCGAAAGCGTCCTGGGCCAGGGCAGCACCTTCTGGTTTACCGCCCGGCTGCTGCGCGGGCAGGGCGGAATGCTCGTCGGCCCCGAGGAAAAGCCGACCGATGCCGAGGATCTGCTGCGCCGCAATCATGCCGGGGCGCGCCTTCTGCTGGCCGAGGACAATCCCGTCAATCGGGAAGTCGCCCTGGAATTGCTGCAATGGGTCGGCCTGTCGGTGGATACGGCGGAAAACGGGCGCATCGCCTTGGAGAAGGTCCGCGACACCCCCTATGATCTGGTGCTGATGGACATGCAGATGCCCGAGATGGACGGCCTGGCCGCCACGAAGGCGATTCGGAGCGATCGGGCCTATGCCTCCCTGCCGATTCTCGCCATGACGGCCAACGCCTTCGAAGAGGATCAGCGGGTCTGCCTGGCCGCCGGCATGAACGACTTCGTCGCCAAGCCGGTGGTTCCCGAGACTCTCTACGCCACGCTGCTGCGCTGGCTCTCCTATTCCGACCAGGCCGCCCCGCCGGCGGACGACCGGGGTCTGCGGAGGGATCCGGGCGCCGCGGTCGCGCCGTCGCCGCTCGTCGCCGCCGCCGGACCGCGACTGGAAGACGTTCCGGGACTGGACATCGCCCGGGGCCTTTCCATCTTCCAGGGCGATGCCGCCAAATACCTCAGGCTGCTGCGCATATTCGCCGAAGCCCATGGCGAAGACATGAAACATGCCGGGGAACGGCTGGCCGACGGAGATTTCCAAGGCGCCCGACAGCTGATCCACGCCTTGAAGGGCACCGCCGCCAACCTGGGGGCATGGCGGATTTCGGATTTGGCGATCAAGCTGGATAGGGCGTTGCACGAGAACGCCCCGCTTGCCGAATGCGCCGAGCTCGCCCGGCTGTGCGACGGCGAACTGCGGCAGTTCGCCCGGGCAATTCTGTCGCTGTCCGAGCAGACCGCCCCCGCCGGCAATCCGGACACCGGCATCCGTCCGGAACGATTGCCGCAGCTCTTCGCGGAATTGAAGATCCTTCTGGCCGAAGGCAATGTTCGCGCCAGCAGCGTGGCCCAGGCCTCCAGCGATCCGTTGCGCGCCAACCTGGGCGGCCGCTATGCGGATTTTGCCCGAAAAATCGAGAGTTTCGACTACGAAGGCGCGCTGGAAATCCTGCAAAGCAGGGAAACCGAGGAAACGCCGGTGAGATGATCGGCAAGCCCCTCGAAGAGCGTCGGCCTCCCCCGCCGGCGGCCGACCCGTCCTGGAAGAATAAGGAAAAAGTGGCACCGGCGTCCCTGCCGGTGGAAAAGACTCCGCCGCGAAGCGGCGGACACCGGCAGGGACGCCGGTGCCACTCTGACGCCTTTCTTCTACTGGATTGCTTCGCTTGCGCTGACAAGAAAAGGCCGTCATTGCGAGGAGCGAAGCGACGCGGCAATCCAGAGTGCCGGGCTGTCCTGGACTGCTTCGCTGCGCTCGCAGTGACGGCATTTTCACCCAGGAGGGTCGACCTCGGTCGGTGCG
>JAATGN010000266.1 GCA_015654615.1 Rhodospirillales bacterium | reverse complement strand
GATCGTCGTGCTGGACGCGCTTTTGAAGCTGAGGCAGGTCTGTTGCGACCCCCGGCTGGTGAAGCTGCCTTCCGCCCGTCTCGTCGACACCTCGAGCAAGCTCGATGATCTGATGGAGATGGTGAGCGAGATGATTCCCGAGGGGCGGCGCATCCTCCTGTTCTCGCAGTTCACCTCGATGCTCGACCTCATGAAGCCCAGGCTGGCGGCGGCCGGCATTCCCTTCGTGGAGTTGCGGGGCGATACCAGGGACCGCGCCGAACCCGTCCGCGCCTTCGAGGCGGGCGAGGTTCCCCTCTTCCTGATCAGCCTCAAGGCCGGCGGCCGCGGATTGAACCTCGTTTCCGCCGACACGGTGATTCACTACGACCCCTGGTGGAATCCGGCCGTCGAGGAACAGGCTTCCGATCGCGCGCACCGTATCGGCCAGACGAAATCGGTCTTCGTCTACAAGCTCATCGCCGCCGGGACGATCGAGGAAAAAATGGTCGAACTGCAGGCGCGCAAGGCGGCGCTCGCCATGATCGCGCTGGGGGGCGCCGACGATTTTCCGGCACTCGAGTTCGACGACATCGACTATCTGTTCGGCCCCGGCCTCGACAAGCAGGTGGCATAGGCGCCGCCGTATCGATACCTTATGTATCGATGAACATTGATACATTCAGTGCCGTTGACGCCTCGCATCGTTGTGTCGATGCCTCTTGGCGAGGGAATCGTCAAAGGGGAACTGAGCTGCGGACGACCAGGGCGATGATGCGGACCTCTTCGCCATCGTCGGCCCGCAAAGGGGACTGGTGCCGAGGGTCATCGGACCGTGGCCAAAGCCAGATCGTCCCCGTCTCGTCCTTTTGGATCTGCTTCACCGTGGCCTCGATATCTCCCTTGTGGTTGCGTCGTTCCACGATGACGTAACGGTTGGATTCCACGCTCACCGGGTGGTGGATAAGATTGATGCAGGCGAGAATGGAGCCCTCGGGGAAGACCTTGTTCATCGAGGTGCCGCGCACTTCCAGTCCAAAAAGCGGAATGCCCGGATAGCGGTGGTCGTTGACCGGCATCGGTACCGAATACCAATCCGTTTCCGGCCACTCGGATGCTTCCGTCCAGTATCCCGCCTGCACGGCGCCTCGGACGGTGACGCTGGAAATGTCGGCCGGGATGACGGCGTCGGTGACGCCCTCCCACAACCACAGGAACGGCACATCAAGCCTTTTTGCATAGGCAATCGCTTTTGGGCGGCTGAAGACGCGATTGCCATTCCAGTGCGAGCGTACGGTCGATTCGACCTCTTGCATCAGTGCCGCGAGTTCGGCAGCCGTATGGACGCCACGCGCTTTCGCGGCCCATCTGAGGCGCCCTGGCCTATCGGGGAGAGACGGCAAATCCATGGCGGCACATATTGTATCGGAATCGCCTCGCATTGTCCGATACAATATGTATTGCCAAGCATTGATACATATTGTATCGTCATGATCGTAAAAATCAACGCCGCGGGCCTCGATGGCCGAGGTAAGGCAGGCCTCACACCACGTTCCGCGGAAAAATATCAAACGAGCGAGGTTGGACGAATGACCCAAAACACATTTGCCATCCGAATTGGGTGGACCGAAGCGGGGCGACCGACGATGCCGCTGCCTTGCGGGAATCGGCGCGGCGAAGATCTTCGGGGGGACGACGAATGATGACGGTGGCGATGAAGCGCGCCGTCCAGTGGCTGGCCGACCATGGCGGCTCGGGCGTCGTCGACCATCACGGCCGGGTCCTGGCCGCCGGTGAAGCGTCTTCTCACATCGATGCGGCGACCTGGCTGCGTTTGATTGCCAAGGGCATCATCCGCGAAACCGGGGGGCGGTTCGCATTGGTGGAAAGGGAGCGGACATGATCCGATGGTATGTCGTTCAGACGCAGGCGGCTCGCGAGCAGGATGCGGCCCTGGAATTGCGCAAGCAGGGGTTTGACGCCTTTGCGCCGCAGTTCCTGCAGCGCCGCGAGGTGCGGCGCCAGGTGATTTATCGGCCGCGCCCTTTGTTTCCGGGATATGGCTTTGTCGCCTTCGATGCGAATATTCATCGGTGGCGATCGATCAACGGGACGCGCGGAGTGATCCGTCTGCTGGTGGCCGATGGGGAGTATCCCGTCGCCGTACCGCAAGGTGAGATGGAAAATTTGCGGGCCATGGTCGATGAGGACGGCTTTGTTCATCTCGACGATCTGGGCAAGCCCTGGGCATGCCGCACCGATCATCTGCTTCGCGTGACCGCCGGTCCGTTCCGCAGTCTTGCCGGACTTTGTCAGGAGAACGACGAGACGCGGGCCAAGGCGCTGCTGTCGATTTTGGGGCAGGAGCGGCCGGTGTCGATCCATTGGCGCAATCTGGAGGTATTGCGATAGCCGTCTGATAAAATGGTTGACTGAAGAGGGGGGGTGCGATAATAATTCTACTATTACGTGTTCGGCTCGTGTTTTTACGTGCCGTGCGGTAGCAATTCCAGAACTTAATCGTCTATCCATTCCCTCGATATTTTTGCCCAAGCCATGCCAAAGCTCTTCCTCAAGGAAGGGCCGAGTCGATCCGTATGTCGGCCTTCCCGAGGTGGAACCAAGGCTGACGCATCGATACCGGAAATACTGGTCGATAGTGATTTAGATCACCCGACCGTTTTCCTGAATGTCCGCCAAAAATTAACGCTCCGTTCCCAAGTCCGTCATTGCGAGCCGAAGGCGTGGCAATGCCGCGCATCTTCAATCATCTTGCCGTACTTCGGTATCGCTTCGCCAGTGCCGTGCGGTCATCCGTATCGTTTTTCCGCCCGAGCGAAACGATCCCCACCATATCCCCCAGTTCTGTTCGTCACCCCGTTCTCATGGGGCGAGGGGCATGACGCAACTTTTGCGTGTATTTTCACAGAGAAAACAAAGGAGTCACACAATGTCCGTTTCGACTTTTCAACAGAGCAGTCTGAGCAGCCAGGCGCAGGTCGTCGATGGAGACGTCTCCGTGCTCGCCCGTCTCGGCGCGGCCTTCGCTCCACACGCGCAATCCATTCCCGATCTGTCGATGGTGGTGGACGCCGGCCATCTCTTCGACGGGGTGTCGCTGAGCGAAGTGGCCGCGCAGACCGCGGCCGGCTTCGCGGCGCCCGCGGCCAATCCCCGGATCGACCGCGTGGTGATCGACCAGTTGTCCGGCGCGGTCTCGGTGGTGACCGGGACCGAAGCGGCCACCCCGGCGGCGCCGGCCATTCCGGGCGGAAAGGCGCCCGTCGCGCAGGTGCTGCTGCCGCCGAACGCCACGGCCATCACCAATGCGATGATCACCGACGAGCGGGATCTGTCGTCGCTCGGCCGCATCATCGCCGTCGAAGCCGGGGAAGGCCTGACCGGCGGCGGCACCTCCGGTGTCGTGACGATCGGTCTCGAAACGCCGGTCGCCGTTGCCTTGGGCGGTACGGGCGTCGACGAGGTCGCGGCCAAAGAGGTCTTCATCGGCCCATTGTCGGGGAATGACGCTCCGCCGTCCTGGCGCCAACTGCAGCTTTCCGATTTGCCGGCGGACGTCGCCACCACGGAAGAGGTCAATCAAGCCGCCCCCGCGGGGGCGGTCCAGCACTTTGCGATGTCGACCGCGCCCAACGGGTGGCTGGCGGCCAATGGTGCCGCGGTTTCTCGAACCACCTATGCCAACCTGTTTACCGCCATCGGGACCACCTTCGGTGCCGGGGATGGTTCGACGACCTTCAATCTGCCCGACTTGCGCGGTGAATTCATGCGGGGGTGGGACAGTGGCCGGGGCGTGAATCCCACTCGTGCTTTCGGCAGCGGGGAAGCCGCGACGGAAGTCGGCCTGCCGGTCTTCTTTGGCGTCTTCGGCGGGCAGGTCGCTTTTGCCAGTATCGGTTGCCAAAACGCGGATTCCAATATTCAGCAAGACTTTAGCAGTTCGGTCATAACCAACCTGGGCGAGGGGGCGGCCTGGACCGCATTGAGTTCGCCAGGCAGCGGATTTTTTACCACGCGCCCGCGCAACGTCGCCCTGCTCGCCTGCATCAAGTACTGAGCGGGAATTCGCAATTTCCATGGACGAGGAGCAGCATCACACAACCACTCGCTTGACGAGGTGGTGCTGCTCTCTTCATGACTTTTGAAGGAGCCTTATGATGGTCGTTTCCACTTTTCAAAATGCCGATGCCAATACCCAGACCGTTACCGCTTGGTTTGGCAGCGTCGATGGTGATATCCCCGTTCTGGCGAGGATCGGGGATATTTTCGCTCCCCATGCTCAAGCCACTCCCGACATGACCGTGGCGCTCGATCCTGGCCATGTCTTCGACGGCGTGACGCTGACCGAAATTGCCGCGCAGTCGACCGGCGGCATTGCCGCTCCCACCGTCAATGCCCGTATCGACCGGGTCGTGGTCGACCAGTTGTCCGGTGTCGTTTCCGTGGTGACCGGCATCGAGGCCGCTAGTCCAATGGCGCCCGCCATTCCTGCCGGAAAGGCTCCGGTGGCGCAAATTTCCCTGCAGATCGGTTCGACGGCGATCACCAACGACATGATCACCGATGAACGAGACCTGACGTCCCTCGGTCGTATCATCGCGGTGGAGGCCGGAACCGGCCTGACCGGTGGCGGCACCGCCGGGGTCGTGACGATCGGTCTCGAAACGCCTGTACCAGTCGCGCTCGGCGGCACCGGAACGGCGACCGCCGGCGCCAATAAGGTTTTCGCCGGGCCGGCCTCCGGAGCGGATGCCGCGCCGTTGTTCCGTTCGCTGGGGTTGGCCGATCTGCCGGCCGATGTGGCGACCACCGAAGAGCTCAATCAAGCCGTCACCACCATCAATCAGGCCATTACCAGTGCCATACCTCCGGGTGCCGTCCAGCATTTCGCCATGGCGACGGCGCCCAGTGGTTGGCTCGCAGCTAACGGCAGCGAGATTTCTCGTACCATATATGCTGCTCTGTTCGCTGCCATTGGCATCACCTTCGGTGCCGGCAATGGATCGACGACGTTCAATCTGCCGGATTTGCGCGGCGAGTTCGTGCGCGGTTGGGACAATGGCCGCGGCTATGATTCCGGACGTTCCTTCGGCTCTTACCAAGCCGACGCCTTTGCGTTGCATAGTCATTTACTCACCGATTTTGGGCATGCCCATGGAACATCTGATCCTGGGCACCTTCACGGCCCATCCGGGGGAGACTCCTTCGACATGAACCAGAGCGATTACATCGGATTCGCTCCCGGAGAAAACCAGCTTTCCAATACCCACCCCGTTGGCACAACCGGTTGGGCTGTCACGGGCATCAGTGTGAATTCCGCCGCGACGGGAATTTCTCTGGCGGCCACTGGCGGGTCGGAAACTCGTGGTAAGAACCTCGCCCTGCTCGCCTGCATCAAATATTGAGTGGGAATTATCAATTAAACACGGATGAGGGAGAAGCATCGCAGCATCCGCATCGTTTGATGCAGCGCTATATTTTCCTTCCCTCAAGAAGAAACATGGTCGTCTAACGTCGATAGTGACCAATCCATCCTGGCCTGAATTGAGGCACAGCGATTTGCCTCTGACTCTGGTTAAGGCGAGACACCTCAAGAAACTTGGCCGTGGCGGCGCAATTATGCACCAACGCTACGGCCAGGTTTTTCTGCGGCGTTACGACGACTCTGACCTCGTCTCCCCATCGGACCCCGTTGCCCAGTCTGAAATGTCAGTCATCCAACTCTTCGGGGCCTTCCATTGGAAAAACAATCATGATCGACAGGCCGGACAAAGCCGACATTCCCGTGGCCGCAGCCGCCACACGGCGTTTCCCATTTGGGCGCAATGGCTGCCAATTTTGCTGCAAATCGGGTTGGGCGGTCTCGGTTTTGTCTATCTCCTGATGCGGATGTATCGCGAACGCCTGCTCATCAAATGGGCCCAACGACGGATCGATAACGATCGGAACATCGACTGACCGCTGTCTTTTCGGCCGTCGTTTTCCCGGTTTCATTTCTCTCTTGCCCATGGAGGGCATCATGATCACCTTCACCGGCCCGGCGACTCCGCTGGGATCCGCCGACGTCGCGCGCGCCGCCGCCAGGCTGTCCTGCGATCCCGCGACCCTTCGGGCCGTCTGCCATGTTGAAACGGACGGTTCCGGATTCCTCCCCGACGATCGGCCGCGCATTCTCTTCGAGGCGCGGGTCTTTCATCGCCTCACCGATGGCCGTTGGGACGACGTCCATCCGAACATCAGTGCGCCGATCTGGGATCGAACGTTGTACGGCGCCCCCGGCGCCCATCAATACGATCGTCTGGCCGAGGCCTCGGCGCTTGATGAGGACGCGGCGTTCCAGTCGGCGTCGTGGGGCCTTTTTCAGATCATCGGGGAAAACCATACGCGGTGCGGATTTTCGACCGTGCAGCGTTTCGTCGCGGCCATGGCGAGCGGCGAGGCGGCGCACCTTGACGCCTTCGTCTCGCTCGTCGGGGCGGATCAAGCCATGGTTCACGCCCTTCAGGTCCGCGACTGGACGACTTTCGCACGCCTTTATAACGGGCCGGAATATGCAGAAAACGCCTATGACAGGCGCCTCGCCGCGGCCTTCACGGCCGCGACCGCGGCGGTGTGACATGTTCGGCGGGCTCATTCGGGCGTTTGGCCGCACTCTCGATTCTACCGACAAGACGGTCGAGGCGCATCTTGTCCTTTTCGTGCTCGTCGTTCTGACCCTGCTCGGGCTGACCCTCTATTCCGTCATCATTCTTGGCCAGCATTTCGACGCCAAGGACTTCGGCTCATCCGCCGGATGGATTTTCGGCGGTTGCGGCGCGGCGGCCTGGGGGCAGGGAATGCAGCGCCGAGTCCAAGGCGACCTTCAACCTCCCCCTCCTCCTTCAAACGGAGCATCCCAATGACTCCTCTCGCCTCTCTCAAGATCGGCGCCGCCGTGGCCGTGGCGGCGCTCATCGCCGCCGCCGTCTGGTATGTCGGCGACCTCCGAACCCAAGTCGCCGCCGCCCGTGGGCAGATCTCCGTTCGGGACGCCACCATCGACGAGCAGGCGGCGGCGGCCCGGCGCAATCTGCGGGCCATCGCCGATCTGCAAGCGGCCAAGGACCTGGCCGAAGCGGCGCTGGCCACCGACGCCCGGCAGCAGCAGGCCATCAGCAATTCCGTCAGTCAGCTCAAGGAGCATGTCCGCTATGTTCAAGTCTCTTCGGATCTTTGTCGCGCCGCTGATGCTCGCGACACCGCTACTCTCGACGGGGTGCGGGGACTCCTCTATCCCGCCGCCGGTGGTGGAGACGCAGACGGTCAAAATTTTTCCTCCGGCCGGACTGATGGCGGACCTGCCGCCACCGGCGCTGCCGGATCGTCTCGGTAGTCGCGACGACCTCGATCAGGTCACCCTCGATCTGGCCGGCTGGGGGGCGCAACTGCGGGCCAGACTGGCCGGGCTTCGCGCCTGGGCGGCCGAGAGTGGACAGTGACGCAATCTTCACGCCCTCGCTCGGTGTTTTTACTACAGATAAACAGGGCGACTTTTACGAACCCAGCTGGCCGGCGAGCCCGGCGGCCCGGCCACGAGCCTAATACGGGGTTGAGGTTTGCGCCGAAAGGGGTTGATGAATTTGCATGGCACGATTCGAGAGGTCGCGTTATTCTTGCCGCAACGAATCTTGTAATTTTACTACACACCGAGGACCAAATGTTCAAACTTTCCGCCGTCGCCGTTTTCCTCGTTCTCGCCGTCGTCGGCTCTTACGGGACCGATGCCGGAAAGGCCGCCAACGCCGCTTTGGGACAGGCTATTCTCGATCAGGGAAATATCGCGAATAGCATGATTCCCGGCAGCACCTTGGCGAATCGCTAAAGGACGGCTTTTCCGGAGGCCTTCAGCCCGGCCTTTGAGCGCGCCTCGCCGGGGATGGCCGGGTATTTGCCCGGGACTTCCGAACGCGGCGCGTCGACTCGAACTTTCAAGACACCGTTGCGCCGTTGAAACCCCTAGGGAAACCTAGGGGTTTCATTCAACCTGGGCGTGCGTTTGATCCCCCAAAAGCGTCGTGTTTTCATCCGGCACGTAGCGAATGCCATGAAGAGAGGCTTTGGCGCCTGCTCCGCCGGCACGCCGGGATATGGTCATTCCGCCGGGGCCTTCGCCACCAGCCGCGGAACCGTCTTCGGCGGGGGCCCTCTGTGGGACGGCTCATCGGCATTCAAGGCGACGCGGACCAGATCCGGCAGCGTTCGGACACCCGTTTTCTTCATGACGGTGGCGCGGTGGTTTTCAACGGTGCGCACGCTGATGTTGAGAAGATAGGCGATGACCTTGTTGGCGCGTCCCTCGACGACCAGTTCCATCACTTGTCTTTGGCGCGCCGTCAGCCGTTCGGTCTTGACGGGTGGGGCGCGATCGGCCGGTTCCCGGCGCGGCGCCGGCGCCTGGGCCCTGGTTTCGATGAAATCGTAGATCGCGCGGGACAACCTGCGCCATCGTTCGACCTGGTCTTCCCTCCCATTGATGGGGTTTTGCAGCATGATCATCATTTCCCGACTGAGCAGAGCCCATTCGGAGGGGGCTGGATGAGCACCTCCAGACCCGGCATTGCTCAGGGCCTGACGGGATAGTCCCGTTTCTAGGGAACCCAATGGGGCATTCAGTGTGTACATCCGGATCTCCATACTAAGGAGTGACCGGTAAATAACGCTTCCAGAGGCCGTACCGTTCCCTGAAGAGGTGTGGATTTTCAATGACAACGAGAATTTCGGGCCGACGGCCGCTTTCCCGCGGCCGGACGGCGCTTTCCGGATCAGGAGGATAACTCCTGGGGCCGGCCGTTGCCTTCGGTTGGGTTTTCTGCGCAGAAAAGGCGGCTCAGTTCCCGCTCGCCATAGGGCTTGGGCAGCAATTCGGCGCAGGCCGTCAGATCCGCGTCCAAGGCGTCGGCTTTCATGCCGGTCGCGAAAACGATCCGGGGGGCGCCGGGGCGCTGCAGGACCTTGCGGGCCAGCTCGATGCCCGAGATGCCGGGCAGGCCGACGTCGGTCAGCAGGACGTCGACCGGCATCGTTTCCAACAGCTCGAGCGCGTCTTCGCCGCTTCTGGCCTCGAGCACCGCGAAACCCAGTTTCGACAGGGTCTCGGCCGTGGAAAACCGGATGAGTTCGTCGTCTTCGACCAGAAGAATCCGCAAGGTGCCCCCGGCATCATCATACCGGGGCCCGGCGTCGATCGAAGAGGCCCCAGTCTCCCTGATCATGTTCTCCCTGATCATGTCATGAGGCGCCGCAAACGGCTTTGGTCGGCGGCGGCTCCGGCGGCGTGACGACCGGCGGGGTCGGAACCTCGGCCGGGCCCGGCGTCGGCATGATGTCCGGCGGCGGAATCTCGACCGGAATCGGCGGAGCGGCAGGGGGATCGACCGGCGGTGGATTGGGCTCGGGCGCGACAAGCATGACAACTTTCTCCTGTTTCGGGACGGGGATCCGGCCAAGCGTATTCCCGTCATTTCATCGACGTCATTGACGCGCCAACAGGAGCCCCGTGATCAGACCGAGGGATGCGACAACGAACATCAGGGTCACGGCCTGCGCTTCGATATGCCGGGCCGTCGCGACTTGCCGCGCCATATGGTCGCTCCTCTCGCCGCGCTCATTTCCGCCATATTCGTCGGCAAAGGTATCCCGGCCGCCTTTTTCCCCGGCGGTATCGAAAACGCTGCGGTCGAACGGTCTGCTGTTCATCGATGCCGCCTGTCATGCAGGGTTTTGAGGCAAGGCGCCGGGATTTGCGATCAAGACGCCCGGTGGGTCAGGCTCAAATGACGTGAAAAAGATAGAGCAGGATCACGACTGGGATCGGGATGCCGACGGCCCATAATAATATTCCACGCATGACGAAGATCCTCCCTGGATCGTTCCGACTGCCTTACTTCTTCAACGCGTCCTTCACGCCACCGACGACGTTTTGAACCTTGCCCTTCATCTTGTCGCCTTTGCCTTCGGCGGCCAGTTTGGAATCTCCGGTGACTTTGCCGGCTGCTTCCTTGACGGCGCCTTTCGCCTGTTTGGCCGAACCAGCGATACGATCCTTGTCCATGGGGGTCTCTCCATTCCTTGTCGGGTCCTCGCGCCGAAGCCGAGCGACCGGGTCTGTCTGTTAAACAGTCCGTCCCCGATTTGGTTCCCCCGAGCGCGACGAGGCCTCGGCCCGACCGGCGGCGTCCGAAAACATCTCATCCGGCTCGCTGGCCCGAGATCGCGCCTTGTCGCGCGGAAAATCCGACCCAATGTCTTCAATGAGGAATAAAAACCGGCGCCACGCCGGATTGACCCCAAGAAAGATCGTGTGATGGGAACCAATACGCACCGAATGGTGTTTTCCTTTCGTCGACATGGAAATGGGGTCACAGATGCCTTCAGATGGTATATCGAGTGATAGAGATAGTGTGGACAGCCGCTTTCAGGGCGTTGCGCCGAAGGTGCTTTTCGTCACCTCGGAAATCGCCGGACTCCTGAAAGCGGGCGGTCTCGGCGAGATCTCGGCATCTTTGCCGCATATGCTGCGCCGACACGGTCTGGATACGCGGATCCTCATTCCCGGCTATCGGGCGATCTTAAAAAAACATCCGGACATAACGGTCCTGGCGGAGCTGCCGGGATTGCACGATGTGCCGAAATGCCGCATCGGCATGCTGCGCCTGGCGGATGGCCTGATCCTCTATATCGTCCTGTGTCCGGAGCTTTACGACCGCGACGGCTCGCCCTATGCCGATGCCGAGGGGCGCGAGTGGGCCGACAACGACCTGCGTTTCGCCCGTCTTGGCTTGGCGGCGGCCAATCTGGTGTCAGGGGTGCCCGGTTTCGGCTGGCGGCCCAATCTCATGCATGTCAACGACTGGCCATCGGCGCTGGGGCCGGCCTATCTGGCCTGGCAAGGCGATGCGACGCCCAGTATTCTGACGGTGCACAATCTGGCGTATCAGGGATTGTTCGACCGGCAGCGCTGCTATTCGCTGGGAATTCCCGACGCCGCCTTCCAGCAGGACGGCGTCGAATTTCACGGCAAGGTTTCGTTCCTGAAGGCCGGCCTGTTCTATGCGTCGCATCTGACGACGGTAAGCCCGACCTACGCGCGCGAAATCCTGACCACGGAGATGGGCTGCGGACTGGACGGTCTGCTGCGGACCCGCGCCGAACGCGGCCAATTGACGGGAATCCTCAATGGGATCGACGCCAGCTACGATCCGCAATCCGATCCGCACCTCGATCACCATTTCGACAGCACGGATTTCACCGGCAAGCAGTCGAACGCGGCCGACGTCCGGTCGGCCTTCGATCTCGACGACTCGTCGGGGCCGCTCTTCGCCGTCGTGTCGCGTCTGGTGCATCAGAAAGGGGTCGATCTGGTGATCGAAGCGGCCGACGCCATCATCGCCAAGGGCGGCCAGCTGGTGGCGACGGGGCAGGGCGAGCCGGCGCTGGAACGCGCGATGGCGGACCTGGCGGCGCGGCATCCCGGTTCGGTCGGCGTGCGGATCGGATTCGAGGAGACGCTGGCGCGGCGCATGTATGCCGGCAGCGACTTTTTGCTGATGCCGTCCCGTTTCGAGCCCTGCGGGCTCAGCCAGATGTATGCCCAGCGGTTCGGCTCCCTGCCGATTGCCCGCAACACCGGCGGACTGGCCGACACCATCCAGGACAATGTCACCGGATTCCTGTTCGACAATCCGTCGGCGAGAAGCTTGCGCCGAACCATCGAGCGGGCAATTCACGCCTTCCGCGGTGGAAAGAAATTGGAGCGGATGAAGGGCGCGGCGATGAAGCGTCCCGCCGGCTGGAATGCGGCGGCGCTGGGCTATCAGACGATCTACCGCCGGGCGATGCCCGACGCCGCAACCGGCTGATCCGCTTTC
Source organism: Rhodospirillales bacterium (assembly GCA_015654615.1). Classification (GTDB taxonomy): domain Bacteria; phylum Pseudomonadota; class Alphaproteobacteria; order Rhodospirillales; family Magnetospirillaceae; genus Telmatospirillum. Next base: position 8,552 of record JAATGN010000266.1, on the reverse strand, counting down.
GTATTTCAGACGTCATTGCGCGTTCCGCACCGGCGAAGCGCCGCCCCGCTCTGGAAGAATAAGGAAAAGTGGCACCGGCGTCCCCGCCGGTGCCCGTCGCTTGCGCGGCGGAGTCTTTTCCACCGGCAGGGACGCCGATGCCACTGCAATCCGGAAACATCGGCCGGTCTGGATTGCTTCGCCTGAAGGCTCGCAATGACGATCTTTGTCTTTTTCACGCGATCGACAGAAGAGCGATGGGAAGGCGGGCGAACAGCGTGGCGATCGGGATGTTGGGGGCCGTGCCGTTCCGCGCGTCGCTGAGAATGTCGAGGCTCTTGCGTCTGCTCCAGCCGCGCGGCAGGGAGACGCGGGTGCCGTAAAGCTGCGACGGCGGAGGAACGAGCCGGGTCGCGGACCCCAGCAGGGCCGCCGGCAACCGGCTCACCGCGACGACGATCCGCGTATCGTCATGCTGTCGGGCAAAGGCGACGACATGGCCGGCGGCCGGGCCGGTCACCGGCAGCGGAATGTAGCGGCCCGCCGCGAACAGATCCGGAAACTCCCGGCGGAACGCCAGGGTGCGGGCGATGACCGCCTGTTTGATCTCTCCGTTCCGCCAGTCGTCGGGCTTGATCGGGGCTTCCGACGCGGACGAACCGGCAAGGAGGGCCTGCCGCAGCGCATAGTCCACGGGACGGCGGTTGTCGGGGTCGACCAGGCTCAAATCCCAGCGCTCCGTTCCCTGGTAGAGGTCGGGCACGCCCGGGACCGTCAGTCGAAGGAGCGTTTGCGCCAGGCCGTTGATCGCACCGGCAGGTCCGATCCGCGCGGCGAAGGCGGCGATCTCGTCGACGAGGTGGGAGGAGCGGGACGGATCGAGGATCTGGGAAACGAACTCGCGGCAAGCCGCTTCATAGGCCTCGTCCGGGGCAATCCAGGCCGTATGCCGCTTGGCCTCGCGCAGGGCTTTTTCCTGCCAGGCGAGAATGCGTTCGATGAAGGACGCCATCCCGTCGGAATCCCTTGGATCGAGGTCGAAGGGCCAGGCGCCGACCAGCATCTGATAGAGCATGACTTCGTCGGCGGCGTCGGGGGCGACGTCCGCGCCGACCTGTCGCCGCAACGGGGCGTTCAACCGCATCCAGCGGCGCAGCTGCATGCCCCATTCTTCGGGAATTTCGCTCAACACGGCAAGACGCGCCCTCACGTCTTCCCCCCGCTTGTGGTCATGCGTGGCGGTGGCCAGGAGGGCGGCCGGGAAATTTCGTCCGCGCGCCGCGCAGGCGCCATGGAACGCCCCCGGCGAACTGGCGAATTGACCGGGATTGGAGCCGACCTCGTTGCGCGACAGCAGCCGTCCGTAGCGATAGAACGCCGTATCTTCCATCGATTTCGCGGCGACCGGGGCGGAAAGCTGCTCGAAGCGGACGATCGCCCGCAGGCGTTCCCGCCGATGCGCGCCGGGCGGCAATTCCCGCGGGGTCTGCCCGCCGAGCCAAAGGCCGATCAGATCGAGGAGGGGATGGTCGGCGGCGCGCAGGGTGCGCTTCGCTCCCGCCATCGCCCAGGCGAGGACGCGGTCGTCGGTGCCGAGGCGGCCGACCAGGCCGGCGTACAGGCGATAGACCGGAAAATGGACGAGGATTTCCGTCAGCGCCTTGTGGATGGCCGTGAAGGTGTAATCGCGTGTCGCCAGGTCGCGGCGGGCCAGGCGGTACAAGGCGGCCGTGGTTCCGTTCAATTCGCTGGAGAGCGTATCGCGCAGGATGAGCCGTCGCGCGGCGCGCTCTTCCGCCTCGTAAGGTTCGGTGTTGCCGGTCAGTTCGCTCCACAGCGCCGACAGCGGCGCCTCGCCGGCCGGATCGTGCAGCAGGGCGCCCACCTGGTCCATGAAGTCATAGCCGGTGGTGCCGTCGGTCAGCCAGTCGGGCGGCAAATGCTCGTGGGCCGTCAGAATCTTCTCGACCAGGATATAAGGCGGTCCGGCCGGGGCGTCGGGCGGGCGGGTTTCGCCCGCCGTTTCCAGCCGGCGGCGCAGCTTCCGGCAATAGGCGCGCGGGTCGGCCAAGCCGTCGATGTGGTCGATGCGGACGCCGTCGATCAGACCTTCGCCGTAAAGACGGATGATCAGGGCATGCGTCGCCTCGAACACCGTGGGCAGTTCGGTCCGCAAGCCGGCCAGGGAGGTGACGTCGAAAAAGCGGCGCCAATTGATTTCGTCGGCGGCGGCGCGCCACCAGACCAGCCGGTAATGCTGATGTTCGAGGAGAAGATGCAGTTGGCGCCGGCCGTCCGGTTTCGACGAATCGAAGCGGTCGAGCGAGGCGGCGATCGCCGCCTGGCCTTGCGGCGAACCGGCGCGATCGCGGAGCGCCGCCTGCATGGCGGCGGCGGCGGCGCGGACTCCCGATCGGCTGGCCGCCGGGGGAATGGCGGCGGCGATGTCGCCGAACACGGTTCGGTAATGCTGCGGCGCGATGGGGAAGATGTGCTCGCCATAGACCGCGGCGAGGCGGCCCGTCGCCGCATCGAAACGAAGACGGATCTCGCCGGCCTCGAGGCAAAGACCGTAGGGCCCACCCAGGAAGGGCGCCTGGATCCGATTGTGCAGCGTGGGATCGGAAGGGGTCCAGTCGATGTCGAAAAACTCGGCATAGGGACTGCTCCGGCCCCATTCCAGCACATCGAGCCAGACGGCGTTGTCGGCGCCGCCGACCCCCATGTGATTGGGCACGATGTCGACGATCAGTCCCATGCGATGGGCCCGCAGAACGGCCACCAGCCGCCGCAGGGCGGTTTCGCCGCCCAGCTCGGGGTTGATCGCCTGATGATCGACGATGTCGTAGCCGTGCGTCGAGCCGGGCCGGGCCGTCAGCAGGGGCGAGGTATAGACGTGGCTGATGCCGAGCGCCGACAGATAGGGCACGATCGCCGCCGCGTCGTCCAAGGTGAACCCGCGATGCATCTGCAGTCGCCCCGTGGCGCGGGGAACGGTGGCGACGTTCCTTGTTTCGTCAGACATCGGCCGGCTCCTGCAAGGTGACCTCGGCGGTGCGCGGCGGCAGCATCTGCGGGACAGGACGCGGTTCGGTGGCGACCAGCAGCCGTCCGGCCGCCGGCGGGCAAGCGACCGCTTCCGTGCCGAAATTGACGGCGATCGTCAGCTCCATCCCATCTCCCATCCGCCAGCCGGCGCGCACGGCCGCCTTTCCCAGCGTGGTCGCCCCGAGCGAGCGCGTCCCGGGGAGGCGCGGCACGATCTCGGCCGCCCGCAGCGCCAGCAGCCGGCGATGCAGATCGAGCCAGGCCCGATGATCGGGCAGGCAGGCCTCCGAGACGTCCGGGATGCTCGCCGAAAAGCTTCGCACGTCGTTGGGATCGGGAATCCGGTCGCGCTGCTCAGGGTCGGCGAAGGCGGCGAAATGGGCGAATTCGCGACGCCGGCCGTTTCGAACCGCCTCGGCCAGTTCGCCCTCGTAGCTGGCGAAATAGAGGAAGGGCGCCGTGGCGCCCCATTCCTGCCCCATGAACAGCAGCGGGATCTGCGGGGTCAGCAGCAGCAGCACGGTCGCCGCCCGCAGCGCATCGGCAGGCGCCAGCCGGCCGAGCCGTTCGCCGAAGGCGCGATTGCCGATCTGGTCATGGTTCTGCAGGCAGATCACGAAGGCGGTGGGGGGCAGATGGGCGCTCGGGGTGCCGCGCTGCCGGCCCGCCGCATGGGGGGCCGGCTCGCCTTGGAAGGCAAATCCCTCGGCCAGGCAGCGGGCCAGCAACGCGCCGGGCTCCGGCGCGAAATCTCCGTAATAGCCTTCCCGCTCGCCGGTCAGCAGAACGTGAAGACAATGGTGCAGATCGTCGGCCCATTGCGCATCGAAACCGGGCGAGTCGGACGCCGCGCGCAGCAGGCCGGCATCGTTGTTTTCGTTCTCCAGGACCAGATGCACCTGGCGCTCGGGTCCCACCGTCGCGCGGATCTCCCGCGCCATGTCGAGCAGGAAATCCTTGTCGTCGATCGCATGGACGGCATCGAGGCGCAGGCCGTCGAAACGGTATTCGGTCAGCCAGTAGATGGCGCTTTCCGTGAAGAAGCGCCGTACTTGCGGGCGCCGGAAGTCGATGGCGTCGCCCCAGGGCGTGGTGCGGTCATGGCGATAGAATCCGGACGCATAGGCGCCGAGATAGTTTCCCTCCGGGCCGAAGTGGTTGTAGACGACGTCCAGCAGCACCATCAGTCCCAATCCGTGCGCCGCATCGACCAGCCGCTTGAGGTCGTCGGGCGTGCCGTAAGCCGCATCCGGGGCGGACGGCAGGACGCCGTCGTAGCCCCAGTTCCGGGGGCCCGGAAAATCGGCGATCGGCATCAGCTCGATCGCCGTCACCCCCAATTGGGCAAGCTGTTCCAGCCGGTTCGTCACGCCGGCAAAGCCGCCGAGCGTTCCGACATGCAGCTCGTAAATGACCGCCTCATGCCAGGGGCGGCCGAGCCAATCCGGATATTTCCAGCGATAGGCGGCGGGATCGACGACGATGCTGGCATCGTGGACGTCGCCGGCCTGCGCATGCGACGCCGGATCCGGCACGGCAAGATCGGGCGACACGCGATAGCGGTAACGGGTTCCCGTCCCGCAGTCGTATTCGATTTCGTACCAGCCGTCGCCGAGCTGGGTCATCGGCACCGGGGGCACGCCGGCGATTTCCAGATGGACCGTCCGGGCGTCGGGCGCCCATATGCGGAATCGCGTCGAACCGGGCGCCTGGAAGGTGGCGCCGAACAGACGCCGGCGTTCGTTTCCGGCGCTCATGACGGCGTGTCCAGCGACAGGGCGAGCAGCATGACGGCATGATGGCCGACGGTCACGCCCGGGGTCTCGACGGGCAGTTCCGCCGCGTCCGGGTCGGCGCTGTCGATCAGCACCCGCCAGGCCTGGGAGGGTTCCGGCAGGGTGAATTCGCGGTCCTCGGAGGTGGCGTTCATCAGCAGGAGGGTGACGCCGACCGGACCTTTCGGATCGGCTCCGTCGCGCGCCGCCCGGCGCAGAACGAGCAGATGCGCCTCGGGATTGTTCCAGTCCTCGGTCGACAGTTCGTGGCCCTGCTCGTCGAACCAGGAAATATCGCGAATGCCCGGCAAAAGCTCCGCCGTGGCATGCATGAAATGGGTCGGCCGCAGTGCCGCCCAGGCGCGCCGAATGGCGATCAGGCGGCGGGTGAAGCGACAAAGGGCCTGCGCCGCGGGCTGTGCCGCCAGACCCCAGTCGACCCAGGAGAGGTCGTTGTCCTGGCAGTAGGCGTTGTTGTTGCCCTGCTGGGTGCGGCCCATCTCGTCGCCGGCCTGGAGCATGGGGGTTCCATGGGCAAAGAACACCAGGGCCAGCATGCTGCGTTTGACCCTTTCGCGCTGCTCGGCGATGGCGGAATCGTCGCTTGGTCCTTCGGCACCCCAGTTGGCGGAATAATTCTCGCCATGGCCGTCGCGATTGTCCTCGCCGTTGGCTTCGTTGTGCCGCTCGACATAGCTGACGAGGTCGTTCAGCGTATAGCCGTCGTGCGACGCCACGTAATTGACGGAGACCCAGGGCTTCCGCCGCTGATGCGAGAAAATGTCGCCCGAACCGGCAAGCCGGGCGGCGAGTTCGCGCCTGAGATCGCCGTCGCCCCGCGCGAAGCGGCGGATGGCGTCCCGGAAGCGGTCGTTCCATTCCGCGAAGCCCGGCGGGTGATTGCCGAGCTGATAGCCGCCCGGTCCGATATCCCACGGCTCGGAAATCAGTTTGAGCCGCGACAGCAGCGGGTCTTGCAGGATCGCGTCGAAAAAGCCGGAGCCGGGGTCGAAACCGGTGGCCTCGCGCCCCAGCGTACTGCCGAGATCGAAGCGGAATCCGTCGATGTGAAAACTGGTCGCCCAGTAGCGCAAGCTGTCCAGCACCATCTGCAGGACGCGCCGGTGGGAGATGTTGATGGTGTTGCCGGTGCCGGTATCGTTGATCAGATGGCGTTCCTGCCCGGGGATCAGACGATAATAGCTGGCGTTGTCGAAGCCGCGCCAGGAAAGCGTCGGCCCCAGTTCGCTGCCTTCGCAGGTGTGGTTGTAGACCACGTCGAGAATGACCTCGATCCCGGCCGCATGCAGCCGGCGCACGGCGAGGCGCATCTCGTTCAAGCCGCCGTTCGACAGATAGCGGGGTTCCGGCGCGAAAAAGGCCAGCGTGTTGTAGCCCCAATAATTGCGCAGCCGCTTTTCGAGCAGAAGGCGATCCTGCAGAAAGGCGTGCACCGGCAGCAATTCGATGGCGGTGATCCCCAGATCGACCAAATGTTCGATCATATGCGGGTCGGCCAGCGCCGCGAACGTTCCCCTTCGCACGGCGGGAATGTCCTCGCGTCCGACGCTGAAGCCGCGGACATGGGTCTCATAGATCACGCTGTCCTGCCAGGCGGTGTCGGGCGGGCTGTCCGCCCCCCAATCGGGGTCGGGCAAGGGGACGACCGCCTTGGGCATCGCCGAGGCGCTGTCGCGGCGGTCGAAGCTCAAATCGCCGCGATGGGAACCGACGCGATAGCCGAACAGCGCGTCGGACCAGCGGAACTCCCCGGCCAGTTCGCGGGCGTAAGGATCCAGCAACAGCTTGTTGGGATTGAAGCGATGGCCGTGTTCGGGTTGATAGGGACCGTAGGCGCGGTAGCCGTAAAGTAGGCCGGGACGGGCCTCCGGCAGGAAGCCATGGAACACCTCGTCGGTGCAGTCCGGCAGGGCCAGCCGGGCGATTTCGCGGCGGCCCTTGGGATCGAACAGGCAGAGTTCGATTTTCTCGGCATGGGCTGAAAAGACGGCGAAATTGATGCCGTTTATTTCCGGCGTCGCGCCCAAGGGATAGGGGCGGCCCGGCAAGAGGCGATCGGCGATCATGGTCAACTCCGGTTGTCGGGACTGAAGATGAGGGTGGCGAGGGGGGGAAGCGTGAGCACCACCGAGGCGGGCTGGCCATGCCGGGGAATGTCGCCGGCCAGGACGGCGCCGCCGTTGCCCATTCCCGATCCGCCATAGACGGCGGCGTCGGAGTTCAGCAGCTCTTTCCACAACCCGGCCACCGGTACGCCGACCCGGTAGGCTTCGCGGGGGACCGGGGTCAGATTGCAAACGATCAATGCGCCCGTCCGCATGTCGGATGGGTCGGTCCCGGTCAGGCGCAGGAAGGCGAAGATACCCTGAACCCGGTCGTCGCCGATGATCCACCGGAAGCCGGCCGGTTCGCAATCCAGGGCATGCAGCGCCGGCAACGCCTGATAAAGGCGGTTGAGGTCGCGCACCAGGATTTGCATGCCGCGATTTTTGGGGACGTCGAGCAGATGCCAATCGAGGGAGGTGTCGTGATTCCATTCGCGGCCCTGCGCGAACTCCCCTCCCATGAACAGCAGCTTTTTGCCCGGATGCGTCCACATGAACGACAGATAGGCGCGCAGATTGGCGAAACGCTGCCATTCGTCGCCCGGCATTTTGCCCAGCAGGGATCCTTTGCCATGGACCACCTCGTCATGCGACAGCGGCAGGACGAAGCGTTCGGAAAAGGCGTAGACGAGACTGAAGGTCATCTCGTCGTGGTGGTAATAGCGGTTGATGGGATCTTCGGCCATGTAGCGCAGCGTGTCGTGCATCCATCCCATGTTCCATTTGAAGGAAAAGCCGAGATTGAAGGCCGCCCCGTCGGCCACCGGCGCGGTGACGCCGGGCCATGCCGTCGATTCCTCGGCGATCAGCAGCGCGCCGGGACAACGCTCGGCGACCGTCGCGTTCAGTTCCCGCAGGAAGGCCACGGCCTCGAGATTTTCCCGCCCGCCGTAGATATTGGGAATCCAGTCGCCGGATTGCCGGCTGTAGTCGCGGTAGAGCATGGAGGCGACGGCGTCGACGCGCAGGCCGTCGACATGGAAATACTCGATCCAGTGAAGGGCGCTGGCGATCAGGAAACCGCGGACCTCGTGGCGGCCCAGATTGTAGATCACGGTGTTCCAGTCGCGGTGCAGGCCTTCGCGCGGGTCGCCGTGCTCGTACAAAGCCGTGCCGTCGAACCGGATCAGGCCATGCGCGTCGTTCGGGAAATGCGCCGGAACCCAGTCGAGGATGACGCCCAGTCCCGCCTCGTGGCAGCGGTCGACCAGCCGGGCGAAGGACTCCGGCGCTCCGAGGGCCGCGGTGGGGGCGAACTGGCCAAGCGGCTGATATCCCCAGGACCCTTCGAACGGATGGATCATCACCGGCAATAGCTCCAGATGGGTGAAACCCATGCCGGCGGCATAAGGAACCAGCCGCTCGGCCAGGGCGTCCCAATCCAGCAATTTTCCATCGGGGCGCATCCAGGACGCGGCATGGACCTCGTAGATGGCGATCGGCGCGTCCTTTTGCTGGCGTCGGCTCCGCGTTTCGAGCCATCCGGCGTCGGTCCAGTCGAAGGAGGCGGGATCGGCGACGATCGACGCCGTTCCGGGCGGCGATTCGGCGCAAGCCGCCATCGGATCGGCCTTCAGCGGCAATACTTCCAGATTCGGTCCGAGGATTTCGTATTTGTAGAGGG
>JAATGN010000401.1 GCA_015654615.1 Rhodospirillales bacterium | reverse complement strand
CGATCAAGACACAGTCTCTATATCATGCTCGTGATCATGCTCGTGATCATGCGTGCACCCCTCTCACCCTCCCACCTCCAATCGTGCATCCGAACGGGATGAACCAAGCCGGAATGCGATCCTGCACCCATGGCCCCAGGATTAGGAAACGGATGGGTTAGGCGCGGGCGAGATCGCTGTCCGGATGGTTGCCGCACCGGCGGTAATCGTCGAAGTCGACCGACAGGCCGTAGCGCGTCCGCAGGTCCTGCAGGCCCTGGCAGAGCCGGATATAATAATCGAGCGACGGCGCGACCTGGGCGTGAAAATCGGACCCCGGCCTCGGCACCCACACGATGGATACCGTGGTCACCCCTCGTTCGGCCAGGGATTCGGCTTCCTCCAGGGTCGCCGCCAGGGCGTCGTCCTCGGAGGTGAAACCATGCGGCGTCGCCAGTTCGACACCCCCGACGATCCCCGTTCCGACGTTGCCGCGGCCGAAAATATCCACCGCCCTGACCAGGCGGTTCTTCCACTCCCGATAACCGACCCATTTGGCTTTGCCCGGGCAAATCCAGTTGAACCTCTCTTCGTTGAGCACCTCGATGTCGCTGGTGTAGCTCGACAATCCGGTCTGCTCATGAAGGCGGATCAGCTGTTTCTCATTGAAGGCCGACGACAGCAGCTGGCTGGGAAACCGGCGGGAGGAAAAGACCTCGCCGATCGCCTGCAGCAGTTCGACGTAATAATCGACCTCCAGGTCGAACACCTCCTCGCCCTTCACCACCGAACCGGCGGTCAGGCACAGGCTGGTGAAACGGCCGGGCTCCTTGATGGCCTCGGCAATGGTTTCCCGGACATCCTCCGGCCGGCGGCGGTCGGGAACACCCAGCTCCCGCCGCTGCTGGCGGGTGTGGGGCACGATGTCGCAAAAGCGGCAGCCCTTGTCGTCGGCCCAGAATTGGCAATAGCTCGACTGGAAGACGTTCAGGCGCTGCGGCCGGGCCCCGACGATATGGCTCATCGGCAGGCCGGAACTGGTCTTCTTGTCGTAATAGGCCGGCTTCGGCCACAGATCGACCTCCTCGAGGATTTCCCCATCGTCGAGAAGGACGAAACGCCCGTCGACGACGTCGACGGTATAGGGATCCTGTTCAAGCGGCGTCGGATCGACCAGGATGCTGGTGCCGTCGCGCAGCAGGAGGGATTCAGGCAAAGGGGCGATGACGCCGTCGCGCGAGCCGAAGATATAGGGGCTGCGCAATTGGTGCAGGGCCGGGTCGACCGCCGCCTCCGCCCGCCTGGTGTAATGCACGCCGCGCCGCTTGACGTCGATCTTGAGGCCGATCAGCCGGGGGAACCGCGGATAACGCGCAAGGACCTCGTCAAACGACGGTTCATTGCGAAAATCCCGTTTTGCCAAAGTCGTTACCACCTATTCCTCCGTCATGACTGTTCAAGCGAAGGACGCAGCGCCGGTCACGCAGACCCGCGTTGCGCCCCCTTTGCCGTGGCCCGCAACGCCGAAAGGGTCGTGCGGGTCGAGAGCGCCTCGGGGTCGACCGTCAGCTCGATCAAGGCCAGGCGCCCGCTTTGCAATGCCCGTTCGAAGGCCGCGGCGAAATCCTCGGTGCGCGCGACGGTTTCGGCCCAGGCCCCGTAAGCCCGGGCCAGCGCGGCGAAATCCGGATTGGTCAGATCGGTCCCGATGCTGCGGCCGGGATAGCGGCGCTCCTGATGGGCGCGGATGGTCCCATAGATGCCGTTGTTGATCACCACGACGATCGGGGTCAATCCATATCGGGCGGCCGTGGCCAACTCCTGGCCGGTCATCAGGAAACAGCCGTCGCCGGCGATGGCTACCACCGGTCGTTCGGGGTGCAGGAGTTTGGCCGCCAGCGCCGCCGGCAGGCCGTATCCCATCGATCCGTTCACCGGAGAGATCTGCGTGCGAAACCGGCGGAAGGGATAATAGCGCTGGACCCACCCGGTGTAGTTTCCGGCGCCATGGCAAATGATCGCATCGTCGGGCAGCCGGCGCGCCATCGCGACAACGACGGCCCCGATATCGACAGGTCCGGGACAGGGGCCGGGGGTCCGGTTCGCCTCCTGCTGCGCCCGCAGGTCCCGTCGCCAGCCCTCCCGCCGCGGCGAACCGCTTGCCGGCAGCGCGGCGAGGCTGGCGACGAACGGTCCGATGGCGGCATGGATGGCCAGATCCGGCACGAAAACGCGACCCAATTCCTCGGCCTGGGAAAAGACATGGACCAGCCGACGCTGGGGAGTCGGACTGTCGAGCAGGCCGTAGCCCTGGCTGTCGACCTCGCCGAAGCGGGCCCCGACCACCAGCAGCAGATCGGCCTCCAGAACGGCGCGCCTCAGAAAGGGGGCCAGCGTGGTGCCCAATTCGCCGACATAGACCGGACTTTCGTTGTCGAGAATGTCCTGGCAGCGAAACGAGGCGGCGACCGGCAGTCGCCAGGCTTCGGCGAAGGCCCGGAAGGCCCGGGCCGAGTCCTCGCTCCAGCCGGGGCCGCCGACGATCGCCAGGGGGCGTTCGGCCTGTTCGAGCAGGACGGCGAGCCGGGCGAGCCGGTCCCGGTCGGGATGGGCCGGCGCCGGTTCGACCCGGCCGCGGTCGGCCACCTGGGCGGTTTCTTCCAGAACGTCCTGGGGAAGGACCAGGACCACCGGCCCCGGCCGCCCATTCAGCGCGGCGGCAAAGGCGCGCGCGACCGCTTCGGGAATGCGCGCCGCCGCGGAAACCTCCTCGACCTGCTTGGCCAGCGCCCCGTACATTTGCCGGAACTCGACCTCCTGATAGGCCTCCCTTCCGCGAAATTCGCCTTTCACCTGGCCGATCAGCAGGATCATCGGCGTCGAATCCTGGAAGGCGGTATGGACGCCGACGGCGGCGTTGCAGGCGCCGGGACCGCGGGTGACATAACACACGCCGGGAGTCCCGGTCAGCTTCCCGTGGGCTTCGGCCATATAGGCAGCGCCCCCTTCGTGCCGGCAGGTGACGACCTGGAGACGGTTGCCGCGGTCATAGGCGGCATCGAGAAACGCCAGGAAACTTTCGCCCGGGACGGCGAACACCCGGTCCGTTCCTTGCGCCAGCAAGGCATCCGCCAGGATCGCGCCCCCCGTCCGTATCGCCACGGCGGTCAGCTTCCGGCTTCGCCGAGGTCGGGAAAGAAATAGTCCTTCCAAGACGTCGGATTGTTTTTCAATGTGCCGATCCTGTACAGGAAAGCGGCGATTTTTTCCGTGCCGAAGGGAACCACCGAATAACCCGTCGGATCGGAGACGATCCGTTCGATGACCTCGGCCGGCACGCCGGGTTTTTCCTCTTCCATGTAAATCCCGACGGCCCGGCTCCTGTCGGCCGCGATGATATCGTCGGCTTCCCGCAAGGCGGCCAGGACGGCGGCATTCAGTTGCGGATTCTGCCGGCGGAAGCGGGCCGTGGTGTAGACCACGTTGAGCGTGGCCGGCCCGCCCAGGATCCGATGGCTGGAGGTAATCTCGTGAATGGCCGGCGACTGAAGCTGCTGGACGCTGTAAGGCGGCTGCGCGAAATGGGCGGTCACTCCGGTGCCGCCGCTCAGCATGGCGGCGGTCGCGTCGGGATGCTTCAGGCTGATGGTCAGACGGTCCAATTCGTCATGATGGCCGGGGCCGAAGGCCTGTTCGGCGGCGATCTGCAACAGCACCGATTGGATGGACACCTTGACCGCCGGCACCGCGATGCGGTCCCGATCGGTGAAATCCTTGATCGAACCGACGTTCGGATTGTTGCTGGTCAGCGCGATGTCGAGCGAATCGAGGGCGGCGACGCCGCGCACGTCGAGACCGCCGCGGCTCTTGTCCCACAGGGTCAGGGCCGGGGCGATTCCGGCCACCCCGTAATCGATGTCGCCGGAGATCAGCGCGTCATTGGTCGCCGCACCGCCATTGAGCTGGACGAACCGCACCTCGACCGGCCCCAGCCCGGCCGCCGCCGCATGTTTCTCGATCAGCCGGGCATTCTTCATCACGATGATCGGCAGATAGGAGAGGCCGTATTGCAGACTGATGCGCAGTTCGCCGACTTCGGCGAAGCCGCAACCATGGGCGGCCAGCCAAACAACCGCCGCCGCCGCGATGGTCCGGAGCCCGCCCGAAAATGTCATCGCCTTCTCCTCGTTTGCGCCAATCTATTTTTCTATATAATCCATAGACAATATGGATGTAAACCGATTGCCCTCCCCCGACCGCTCCCTTCGCCGCCGCCGCGCATGGCTCGTCGTCTCGGCGCCAAGAGGATCCCTCTCCCCCTGTGGGCGATGGCATTCCCATATTTCGCCCTTTGCATTTGTCTGGACAAAAATCTGCCGAATATACATTCTACTATTTTAATAGATTTAAATCTCGTATCAACATTTTTTATTTGTAAATATCCCATCTCCATGGCGGCAGATGGACCAAGGGCCATGGTGCCGTCCGGACAAACGAGGAAACGTGACCCCGACCAAAGTTCTCACTTTCGGCAATGCCGACGCATTCGTCTCGCCGGTTCGCGCCAAAACCCTGATCTTCAACGACCCGCAGTCGCTGCGGCTGTTGAGTCAGGTCGAGCGGATGGCGAGGACCGACGCCACGGTACTGATCGTCGGCGAAACCGGAACCGGCAAGGAACTGGTGGCCCGCCACATTCATCAGATCAGCGGACGCAAGGGACCTTTTGCCGCCGTCAATTGCGGCGCTTTCAACGAGAACCTCGTGGAATCGGAACTGTTCGGCCACGAAGCGGGATCCTTCACCGGAGCGCAGCAGTCGCGCATCGGCTGGTTCGAAGCGGCCAAGGGCGGCACCCTTTTCCTCGATGAAATCGGCGACCTGCCGCTGTCTTCGCAGGTCAAGCTGCTGCGCGTCCTTCAGGAAGGCGAAGTCGTGCGCCTCGGCTCGCGCAAGGCGATTCCCCTGGATATCCGCCTTGTCGCCGCGACCAATCTCCAGTTGGAGGAGGCCGTCGAGGCCGGCGAGTTCCGCCGGGATCTTTATTACCGGCTGAACGTCGCCACGGTCCGGCTGCCGCCGCTGCGCGAGCGGCGCGGCGACATCATGCCGCTGATCGCGCATTTCGCCGACAAATACCGCCGCCAGCTCGGCCTCGGTCCCGTCTCCTTCTCCCCTGCCGCCGAACAGGCCCTTTTGTCGCATGCCTGGCCCGGCAACATCCGCGAATTGGAGAATGTCGTCCACTATGCCCTGATTCTGTGCGAGGACCGCGCTGTCGACCTCCCGCACCTCAGGCTGTCGCCGCCGTCGCGGGGCGGCGTCCCGCAGGCCGCTCCCGCCGCGGCGAGCCCGGAAGCCATCCTGACCGACGGCTTGAAACGTCTGCTCGACAGCGACGTCGAGGCGGTCTTCGACACGGTCGAGCGGCTGCTCATCGGCACGGCGTTCGAACATGCCGGCGGCAATCAGGTCAGGGCCGCCCGGCGGCTGGGGATCTCGCGCAACGTCCTGCGGGCGCAACTCAAGCATTTCGGCATGCTGAACGAAAAGATCGCCGAGATGAAAGGCCCCGGCGCCGAGGACGCCGCCGGCGGCGCCGTTCCGGATTTCAGCCTGCCGGCGGTGCGCTTTCGCCATGCGTCGCGTTATTATACGACGGGGCGCCCGACCTATCCGCCGCTGTTGATCGAGCGCGTGGCCGATGTGGTCGGCCTGCGACATGAGGACCGGGTTCTCGACCTGGGGACGGGGCCCGGTTTCCTCGCCTTCGATTTCGCGGCCTATGCCGGCGACGTCACGGCGATCGATCCATCCCCCGACATGCTGGAGGTCGCCCGGGTCAACGCCGCCCAGACCGGCTCCGACGTCGCCTTCGTCGAAGGAAGCTCGTTCGACCTCGATTCGCGCTTCGGGCGGTTCCGCCTGGTCACCATCGGACGGGCCTTTCCCTGGATGGACCGCGAAGACACCTTGCGGCGGCTCGACGACCTGGTCGTTCCGGACGGCGCGGTGGTGCTGTTTTCCGACAAAACGCCGGATCTTCCCGCCAACGCCTGGGCTCCGGCCTTCCGGCAGATCCGCGAGAAATACGCCTCGATGGATGAAACCCGGGCGGAAACGCGATCGGCGGCGCAGTCGAACGAAAGCTTCCTGTTCGCCTCCTCCTTCCACGACGTCGAGCGCCTTTGCGTCGCCGAGCGGCGCGCCACGCCGGTCGAACGGTTCGTCGACCGCATCCTGTCGTTCGGCTCCACCTGGACCAGGGCCGATCCGTCGCGCCTCCAGGCCGTCGACCGCGAGGTCCGCGCCGCCCTCGCCCCCTATGCGATCGACGGGATCATCCACGAGGTGATCGAGGGCGAAGCCGTGGTCGCCAGGCGGTCGCGATAGGGCGAAGCGAATGACGGAAACGACCGGGCGCCACGGCGTCATTTTTCGACTGGCCCGCCCCGACGACTTCGGCCAGATCGCCGAGCTGCGCTGGTGCCTGCAAACGCAGGATGACGCCGATTTCGACCCCCGGGACCGGGATCGTTTCGCCACGGTTTTCACCGCCTGGCTGTCCAGGCCCGAGAATCGCCTCAATCTTTTCCATTGGGTCGTCGAACAGGACAATCGGCTGATTGCCGTCATGTCCGTCCGCAAGATCGATATGCTGCCGTCGCCGAAGAAATTGGACCGAAGCTGGGGCTATCTCGCCAACGCCTATACACGTCCGGATTTTCGCGCCCTCGGTATCGGCGCCGATCTTCTGGACAAGGTCAAACGATGGGCAAGCGAAGAAAAACTCGCCGAGTTGGTCGTCTGGCCGCGCGAGAACAGAACTCGCTTCTATGAACGGGCCGGATTCGCCGGACAGGGCAGTCCACTCGTTTTGCGATTTTCCGACCGCCCTTGAAGACCGCGCCCGTCGCCATTTCGGCAGGCGCATCTCTGCGAAGTGTTGCCGCTGAAGCAGCCGGCGCCGACCGGGTGCTGCATTCACAACAGCAGACACCTCCGTGGAAAGACCAGATCGCCCCGCCCCGCCGGCGAAAGACCGCCCCCTAAACCATACCTGCTCTACGGATATTTTCATAATCCGCCGGGACGCGGCAAGAACCTGCGGCAGCCCATGGCACGAAAAATGCTTAATCACTCTAATTTCTACTGGTTTTATAGAAATAAAATTAGCCATCAATCTAATGTAGTTTTCGGCCACGAGCACGAGGGGGATCGGAGCAAATGAACGTGAAGGCTTTCGGCGGGGTTTATCGGGCTATGGCGGCGTCCGCCGTCTTGTTGGGATTGTCGCCGTTTCCGTTGGCGGCCGAGGACGCGCCCGCCTCGTCGCCCCCGCCGCCGTCGGCACCGGCCGGCGACACGCCGCCGGCCGCGACGGACCAGATCCAAGACGTCGTCGTCCATGCCCGCAAGGTTTCGGAAAGGCTCCAGGAGGTTCCCATCCCGATCACCAGCTTGAGCGAGTCCGATGTCGAGCTCAAGGACCTGACCAACTTCCAGGACTTCAAAAACGAATTGCCGGCGGTCTCCTTTGGCACCAGCAACAGCAAGCAGACCAATATCGGGGTCCGCGGCATCGGCAACAACGGCTCGAATCAGGACGGGCTCGATCCCAGCGTCGGCGTCCTGGTGGATGGGGTTTTCCAACCGCGCCTGGGCGTCATCACCAATGAATATGTGGATCTGTCGCAGATCGAATTGCTGAGGGGACCGCAAGGAACGCTGTTCGGCAAGAACACCACGGCCGGCGTGGTCCTGATCAACACCAGGAAGCCCGGCTTCACGCCGTCCTTCAGCGGTGAAGTGGTGCAGGGAAACTTCGGAACCCAGGAATACAAATTCAACCTCAACCAGCCCATCGTCGACGACAAACTGGCGGTTCGGCTCACCGGCTATCACGACAGCGAGGACGGATGGGTCACCAACGTCCGGGACGGCGACGGTTATCTGGCCAGGAAGAGCATCGGCGCCCGTCTGCAGACGCTGTATCAGCCCACGGACAATCTCAGCATTCGCCTGATCGGCTCCGAGGATTATCAGAACTACCACACCGGCGGAAATGTCTTCAAACAATACTATCCGGCCGGCGGGACCACCAACATCGTCCAGTTGGCGCGGCAAAACGGCCTGCCCTATCCGACCGACGACAACGGGCAGAAGATATCGCTGAGCCAGGCGCAGAGCACTTTCGCCCGCACCGCCGAGGCCAGCCTGCATGTCGACTGGGAAACCGATTACGGAACCTTCAGCGACATCACCGCGTGGAACCATTGGTATTTCCTGCCCACCAATCCCGGCGGCCAGCCGTTCATCGCCTATACGGATTACGGGACGGACAACAATCTGACCAACGAATCCCAGGAAATGCGCTGGACATCGCCGCGTGGCAAATCGATCGAGACGCAGGCCGGAACCTATTTCTACTGGTCGAGCCTGGACGCCCACAATCTGCAGACGCTGGGCTCCCAATATGTTCTCGCCAATGGCGGAACCGCTTCCGCCGCCAGCATAACCCAGGCCCACGCGACCGGCCTGCAGACGCAATATCACTACAGCATCTACGACAGTTCCTATGCCATTTACGACAACACGACATGGCATGCGACCGATCGCTGGGATTTCAACGCGGGCCTGCGCGAGACCTGGGAAAACAAGACATGGGCCTACAACGGCTGGGTATCGGCCAATCCCGGCGGCGCCACGGCGTCGGAAATCGCCGCGGTGGCTTCCGGATTGATCCAACCCGGTTATGCCGCCGTCAAGGATGTCTCGCTCGGATCGCAGATCGGCACCAGCTACAAGATCACCGACGACGTTCTCGCCTTCGTGACGGTCGCCAAGGGTTCGAAAGCCAAGGGCATCAATCAGAATCCCCTGACCGCCGCCAAGATCGCCGCCGGGGGCACCGCCGTCCTGCAACCCGAGAAAGCCACCAATGTGGAAATCGGCGCCAAGACGGAATGGCTCAATCATCGCCTGCGGGTCAATGCCGCGGCCTATGACGAACTGGTGCTGAACTATCAGGCGACCGGCGTGACCTATGTTCCGGGCACCACCCAGGCCCAATCCTACCTGACCAACGTCGGCGCCATTCGCAGCAAAGGCCTCGAACTGGAAAGCACCATCGTTCCGCTGCACGGTTTGCAGGTGAGCGGCTTCGCCTCCTACAACCTGGCCACCTATGCCTCTTATCACGACGCCAGTTGCGCCGCCTCGGATCTGGTGAACAAGGTTTGCGATTTGACCGGGCGGCAAGTCCCCTTCACCCCGCGCTTCACCAGCGATCTCACCACCCAATACGAATGGACCATCCTGGAGGGCCTGACGGGTTACGGGCTGCTCGACCTCGGTTGGCGATCCCGGCAGAATCTGTCGGCGACGCTCGATCCTTACCTGAACATCAGCGACTATTTCGTCGGCAACATCAAATTCGGCGTCCGCTTCTTCGAAGATCGAGCCGATTTGTCGTTCTGGATCGATAACTTTACCGACAGCTATTACTTCACCTCGCTGACCGGGACGAAGGCCTCGGGGATCGTCACCGGCACGACCGGCGAACCGCTGAGCTTCGGGTCGACCATCCGGGTGAAATTCTAGAGCGGCTTGGCCAAAGCGTGGACGCGACGACATTTCCGAGACCGTCCACGCCTACCGGCTTGTTTCAACGCCAAGGGCCCGTCCAGAAACAACTGCGTCATTGCGCGTTGCGCACCGACCGAGGTCGCCCCTCCTGGGTGAAAATGCCGTCACTGCGAGCGCAGCGAAGCAGTCCAGGACAGCCTGGCACTCTGGATTGCCGCGTCGCTTCGCTCCTCGCAATGACGGCCTTTTCTTGCGAGCCTTTGGGCGAAGCAATCCAGAAGCCGGCGGATGTTGCTGGATTGCTTCGCTTGCGCCAATAAGAAAAGCGTCAGTGGCACCGGCGTCCCTGCCGGTGTCCGCCGCGGCGCGGCGGAGTCTTTTCCACCGGCAGGGACGCCGGTGCCACTGGTTTTTTCATCCAGAGCGGGGCGGCGCGCCGCCGGTGCGGAACGCGCAATGACCAAGAAGAAGGCGAAGCCGTCGTTTCCGAACGGGCCCTTGGCGTCCTTGGCGCTCCTCCCCGCCAGGGTGGACTTGGCGGTGACATGCGCCATTCGGGCCATCGCGGTACGCTCGTCCCCACGATCGAACTGTTGCCGCGGCAGCAATCGGCGTTCGCCGATTGCTGTATCCGCAGCACCTCCATCTGCGGTCCGGTTTGTTTCTTTCGCCCTGCGGGCTTTCCGCCCCTCCCCCAAAAGCCCGAATTCCAGGCCGGTTCGGCCACATCGCCCCTCCTCCCCGGCTGGACGGGGGACGGCATCCCGGTTCTCGCTGTTCGTGGCACGGGAAATGCTTATAGTCCACATGGCTAGTAGTTTTATGGGTAAATGATTTGGCACTTTTGAACCGAGCGAACGCCCATCCGCGCCGGAACCTGGAAGCCAGCTTGAAACGTGAAGGAGAACGAAATGACGAATTCCAATGCCGTTCGCGGCGTCTATGTCGGTGTCGACGTCGGGTCCCTGGGCACCAAGTCGGTCGTCATCCGGGACGGTGAAATCGCCGGATTTGCCATCGTCCCATCCCATCTGAATTCGGAGGAAGGCGGCCTGGCCGTGCTGGCCGAGGCGCTGGCCAATGCCCGGATCGACCGCTCCCAGGTCAATCACATCGTGTCGACCGGCTATGGCCGCATTTCGGCGAGCTATGCCTCGAAAACGGTCACCGAGATCACCTGCCATGCCAAGGGAGCGAACTATCTGTTCCCCAATGTCCGCACCATCATCGATATCGGCGGGCAGGACTGCAAGGCGATCCGCGTCGAAGGCGACGGCTCCGTCGCCGATTTCGCGATGAACGACAAATGCGCGGCCGGAACCGGACGGTTTCTCGAGGTCATGGCGTCGCTGTTCAAAGTGCCGATCGCCAAGCTGGGCGAACTGTCGCTGGAAGCGGACACGCTCGTCCCGATGAGCAGCACCTGCACGGTCTTCGTCGAGTCGGAAACCATCTCCCTGCTGGCCCGCGGCGAGAAACCCCAGAACATCCAGGCGGGCATCCATCACGCCATCGCCCAGCGCATCGCCGGCCTGTTCTCCCGCGTCGGCATCGAGAGCGACGTCTATTTCTCCGGCGGCGTCGCCAAGAACAAAGGCATGCGCAAAGCGCTCGAAGAGGTTCTGAAGGTCAAGATCGTCGAACCGGTGTTCGATCCGCAACTGACCGGCGCGCTCGGCGCCGCCGCCTTCGCGCAGGCGCTGGGGGCCAAGGAGGCGAGAGCGAAGGAAGCCTCGCTCGTCGCCGCCTCCGCCGCCGAATGACGCTCTTGGCGACAAGCGCGGCCGACGGGGCATTCGTGATCGCCGCATCCTGCGCGGCCTGCGGCGAGTGCGCAAACGTCTGCCCGGAACCGGCGGCGATCGTTTCGGGAGACGTCTACCGGATCGACCCGGACGCCTGCATTCGCTGCGGGGCCTGCGTCGAGGTCTGCATGACGTCGAGCATCTATGCCGCCCGTCCGCTCGCCGGGAACACATGACCGGCCCGACCTTGGCGTTTCTCATGACGTGGATCATCGGATTATGACCGAAGCATTCGTTGGTGATTTGGGTGAGGCGCTGGTCGGCTCGGCGCCGCCGGCGTCGGCGCGAAAGCGTGTCTTGCCGTCCCCCCCGGCCGCCGTGGCGAGGGATCGGACCGAAACCGCGTCTTGCCCGGAAAGGCCGGCGGCAAAGGCGGACGTCCCGCTGCTCGAGGTGAAAGATCTCTTCGTCACTTACGAGAACCAAAAAACCGGCGAGCGGACCGAGGCCGTCAGCGGCGTCGGATTGCGTGTCGCCCCCGGCGAATTCGTAACGGTGGTCGGCCTGAGCGGATGCGGAAAATCATCCTTCCTGAGCGCGGTGGCCGGACTGACCAAACCATCATCGGGATCGATAACGGTCGCCGGCGAACGCGTCACCAAACCCGGCCCCGATCGCGCCGTCGTCTTCCAGAAAGCCACCCTGCTGCCGTGGCGGACCGTTCTCGACAACATCACCTACGGTCTCGACCTGCGGGGCGTTCCTAAGAAAGAGGCGAAGCGCAAAGTCGAAAAATACCTCGACCTGGTGCAACTGAGGGGCTTCGAGCATTTCCACCCCGGCGCCCTGTCCGGCGGGATGCAGCAGCGGGTCAATCTTGCCCGGGCCCTGGTGACCGATCCGCACCTCCTGCTGCTGGACGAGCCGTTTGCCGCCCTCGACGCGATCACCCGCGAGGCGATGCAAAACGAGTTGCTCTCCATCTGGGACCAGACCCGCAAGACCGTCCTCATGGTCACCCATCAGATCGACGAGGCGGTCCTGCTGTCCGACCGGGTGATCGTCTTCTCCAACCGTCCCGCCAGGATCATCGCGGAAATAAAGATCGGCCTGCCGCGGCCCCGCACGGCGGAAGTCCGCTACAACGCGGCTTTCGACGAACTCGTGAAGAACATCTTCAGCCTGATCCACAAAAGTGCTGGCAACAAGGCGGGGTGGTTTTATGAAGTTTGATATTTCCGACTTCAAAAAACGAAAGTTATGGGAAAGCGCGTCGGGGATGGCGATCAGTTCGTCCGTCTTCATCGCTCTCTTCGCCCTGTGGGAATATGCGTCCCGGACCGGACTGGTCGACCCGATGTTTTCCAGCGCCCCCTCCAAGGTGATCCTGACCGGCTGGGAGCTGATCGGCGACGGAACGCTGCTGAAACACACGCTGGCCAGCGGCAAGGTCTTCCTGATCGGCTTCGGCCTGGCGGTGCTGCTCGGCGTTCCCATCGGGGTCGCCCTGGGTTGGCTGAGATGGGCCAACCGCGCCTTCAGCCCGCTCGTCTCGGCCTTCTACACCATGCCGAGAATCGCCCTGATGCCGCTGTTCATCATCTGGTTCGGCCTCGGCATGGGCTCGAAAATCGCCCTGGTCCTGCTGAGCGCCATCTTCCCGCTCATCGTCAACATGCAGGTGGCGATGCAGAACATCGACCAGGACTACAGGCGGGTCGGGATCGCCTATGGCGCCACCCAGTGGCAATTGTTCTGGACCATCGCCCTGCCGTCCTCCGTCCCCTTCCTGCTGACCGGTTTGCGCCT
>JAATGN010000107.1 GCA_015654615.1 Rhodospirillales bacterium | reverse complement strand
GAGATCGACGTCGCCGCGTTTTGCCTTCCGGATGGAATGAATCCGTCGACCGAGATCGAAGCGGACGCACTGGACATCCAGCCGCTATTTGTTGTGGCCTCTCAATCGCTGAATTTGCCTTCTCCCGCGACGCTGCACGACCTCTCACCGTTTCCCTGGATATTCAACCAGGACGGCTGCGGCTTTCGAAGTGCGATCCAGCGCCGCTTCGAGCAAGAGCATCTTCCGCTGCGAATAGGCATAGAGGCTCTGAGCTCGGACCTTCGCCTGTCACTCGTTGCGCGCGGGCTGGGAATAACCCTGGCGACAAGAGCTGCAATTGAAAACAGCCCGCTACGCGACGCCCTCCAGATCATTCATGTGCAGGACTTCGAACCAAGAGTCCGAGCCTGGATCGTTCGTCGGCCGCCGGTGGGTAGACTTGTGAGACCCATCGCGTGTCTCACGAGCGCTCTCGAAGCGGCAATTGATGCACAAGTCCCCGGTACCGCGCCACAACGGGTGGCCTGGACAGCCTTGGCTCCGGCGCCCCGCTGGTCACAGCCATCCTGAATGCGCCGACCATCGCCGCGGCGCGATCGGATTCGATCAGCTTTCGGGCGAGGCCCAGGCATCGGCCAAGGGCATGCTGGTCACGAGCGGCCTTCTGGTCCGTGACACCACCATCGACCGGCTGCGGGATGTGTTCTGCACCGACGACCACTTGCTCAATTCTCAGGCCAATGATGGACGTGGCGCTGTGTCTGTCACGGGGTCCGCCACGGGCTGCGCCACCAGGTCCGATCGCTTCTCCATCTGGGGAAAGGGCTTTGGCGAGTGGGGGCATGCGGACGGCCATTCCGGCACGGCCGGGATCGATGCATCCACCGGCGGCTTCCTGTGGGTGTTGACGTGCCGGTCGCCAATTCCTGGCGCGTTGGGGTGTTCAGCGGATACAGCCGCACCGATTTCAATGTGGATGCGCGGAACTCGACCGGCGAGGCGGATAGTTATCACCTCGGCGCATATGGCGGCGCGCAATGGGGGGCTTTGGGGCTACGCCTTGGCGCCAGCTACACATGGAACGACATCGCCACGAACCGGTCCGTGACTCTGCCCCATTTCTTCAATGCCTTACGGGCGGAGTACAACGCAGGCACGGCCCAAACCTTCGGTGAACTGGGGTATCGCGTGCATGCTGGGCCGGTAACGTTGGAGCCTTTCACCAAGCTTGCCTATGTGAATCTGCAAACAAATGGTTTCACCGAAACCGGCGGCGAGGCGGGGTTGCACGAGCAGGGCGGCACGATGGACAATACCTTCACCACGCTCGGCGTTCGCCCCTCGACGGTGGCGACGTTTGGCCAGACCACGGCAATTCTGCGCGGCATGGTGGGCTGGCGACATGCCTTCGGCAACGTCACGCCGACCTCAACCGTGTCGTTCGCCGGCGGCAGCGCCTTCCTCATTGAGGGCGCACCGATCGCGCGGGATGCCGCGGTGGTCGAATTTGGGGCGGATTTTGCGCTTTCGCGCCGAGCGACCGTGGGCATCACCTATGGCGGGCAGTACGGCGGTGGCACGATCGATCAGAGCATCCAGGGGAACTTCACCGTCAAGTTCTAGAGCGGCCATTGAGGCCGCGGCCAAGCGCGCGGAGGCGCGCGCCCGGCGAGGGACATCAAGAAAAGCCAGAGCGTGATGCCGATTTAAGGCATCGCGCATCTGGGCTGCATGCGGCCACACCACCCGTGGCATCGCCAATGACAATCGACGCCTCCTTCAGGTGGAGGTCGCCTTGGCGACCAGATGGACGATCGAGCGGTAGGGTACGCCCGCCTGGTCGGCGAGGCCGATTTCGCAGGTGCGGTTCGACGAATAGCCGTCATGGCAGTCGTGCGGCACCTGCTTGTGCAGATGGCGCGTCGCATGCTCGTTCAGTTCCGGCGTGGTGAAGCCCCACATGCCGGCAAAGCCGCAGCAGGTGACGGCTTCCGGCTGAACGACCTTTTCGGCGCAGGCCTTGGCGATGGCTGTCAGCTTGCCTTCCAGGCCCATCTTCTTCGCACCGCAATTGAGATGCAGCATGATGGTGCCTTCCTTGCGGCGCACCGTCAGTTTCGGCAGGACCTCGTCGTGGAGGAATTCGACCACGTCCTTCAGGACGAGACGGTCGCCGAGACAGTCCTTCATGCGCGCCGAGCAGGTGCTGGTATCCGAAATGATCGGCAGCTTGCCGCCCTGGCTGGCGGCGAACAGGGCGGCTTCCAATTCGGCCGCCTTGCTGTCGGCGACGTCCTTCAACCCTTGCGTATCCCAGGGCTGGCCGCAGCAGAGCGTGCCGAGGCTTTCCGGATAGACCACCGAGAAGCCGGCCTTCTCCATCAGCCTCTGGAAGACGTCCGGCACGCTGTCCTTGACCGGATCTCCGGCCGCCGGGCCCATCGAGCGGGTGGCGCAGGACGGCCAATAGACCACCTTGGTGCCGCTCACCGACGAATTGTGCGGCTTGAACGAGATCCAGGACGGCACATTGTGCGTCACCTTCGGCACCATGCCGCGCGAGACCTTGCGTACCGCCCCGGCCAGGCCGTCGAACGCCCGGTCGCCGATCACCGAACGCACCGCCCCGACGGCGCCCAGGCCCGGACCGGTGAGCTTCAGCACGGCGCCGTAATTGCGCGCCATCAGGCCGCCGACCGTCTTGCCGATGCCGCCCCAGGTCTCGGAACGGAGATATTTCATCATCTTGCCGGTGTTGATGCCCCTCGGACAGACGGTGGAGCAAAGACCGCAGGCGGCGCAGGTGCGCGCCCCGTCATAGGCGTAACGTTTTCTGAGGTCTTCCTCACGGGTGGGGTTGGTCCCCGTCGCCGCCAGGCGCGCCGCTTCGCGCAAACCGACGATCCGTTGGCGCGGCGTCAGGGTCAATCCGTTGGATGGACAATATGGTTCGCATAAGCCGCATTCCATGCAGCTGTCGATCTGCGGACTGGCCGCGGGGATCGGCTTGAAGTTCTTGAGATAGACATTGGGGTCGTCGTTCAGCACCACGCCGGGATTGAACAGGTTTTCGGGATCGAGCAGGCTCTTGATCTCGACCATCAGCTGGTAGGCGGCCGCGCCCCATTCCATCTCGACAAACGGCGCCATGTTGCGGCCGGTGCCGTGTTCGGCCTTCAAGGAACCATCGTACTTGTTCACCACCATGTCGCAGACGGCATTGAGGAATTTGCTGTAACGCTCGACTTCGCTCGGGATGGAGAAGTCGTGATAGATGACGAAATGCATGTTGCCGTCGAGCGCATGGCCATAGATGCAGCAGCCGGCATAGTCATATTTCGCGAACAGCGCCTGCAGGTCGAGCACGCCGGCCGCCAGATTTTCGATCTTGAAGGCAACGTCTTCGATGATCACCGTGGTGCCGACCGGACGGGCGCCGGCGACAGCCGGGAAGACGCCCTTGCGCATGTTCCAATAAAGGGCGGTTTCCTTGGGGTTCGCCGAAAAGACGATTGGCGATAGCGTGTTGAATTTCTCCAACACCTTGCTGATGGCGGCGATCTGGTTCTGCAGCGTCGCCTCGTCGGGAGCGCGGGTCTCGATCAGCAGGGCGGCGGCGCCATCGGGGGTGCCGATGATGCTCTTCGGCATGCCGGGCATCTGCTCGACGCTGCGCATGGCCGGCGAATCCAGCAATTCGGCGGCGGCCACCGAGGCCTTTTTCAGCAGCGGTATGGTTCGGCAGGCTTCGCCGATGTCGGGGAACACCACCAGCGCGCTCGCCTTCTTCGGCAGATCGGCGACCGTGCGGTAGGTCAGTTCCGAAAAGAAGGCGAGCGTGCCCTCCGAGCCGATCAGAAGGTGAAGCAGAATGTCGATGGGATCTTGGTAATCGACCAGCGCATTCAGGCTGTAGCCCGTGGTGTTCTTGATCTTGAACTTGTTGCGAACCTTTTCGGCCAGGGGCTGGTTGGCCCTGAGGCGCCTGGCCATCGCGTCGAGCTTGGCGAGAAGCTCGCCGTGACTTTTCCGAAAAGCGGCGCGGCTGGCCGGGTTGCCGGTATCGAGGACAGCGCCGTCGGCCAATATGAAGCGCATCGCGTGGATCGTCTGGTAACTGTTCTCATGCGTACCGCAGCACATGCCGCTGGAATTGTTGGCGGCAATACCGCCGATCTTCGCTGCGTCGATGGAGGCCGGATCGGGGCCGATCTTGCGGGAATAGGAGGCCAACCGGCGGTTGGCATGGCCGCCGATGACCCCCGGCTGCAAGCGGACGATGGCGCCATCATCCTCGACCTCGATGCCGTTCCAGCCGTCACCCAGGATGACCAGGACTGAATCGGTGATCGCCTGGCCGGCGAGGCTGGTGCCGGCGGCGCGAAAGGTGACCGGTGCGTGAACGTCGCGGCAACAGCCGATGATGCCGCGCACCTCCTCTTCGGTCTCCGCTTTCACGACGATCTTCGGGATGAGGCGATAAAGACTGGCGTCGGTGCCGTAGGCAAGCAGGCGCAACGGATCGGTGGTCACCCGCTCGCTGGGAATGACGCGCTTCAGCGCCTGACTCAGCTCGCGATAGGCGTCATCGGGTGGTGGCGATGGCTGGAGGCGAAGATTGGTCGACATGATAGCTCGCCCTCCCTGAGCGATGTTTTTCCTGACATGGTTCCCGCCTTCCCGGAGGCATCACGGAAGTCTTGTGCGTCTCCCGTTGTCTGAGTGGCAGGTATGGCGCGGTCGGCAAAATACATTATGTCTATCATGTATAATACCTGACATACGTAATGTTTAATTGCAACGGCTATCTGTCGTGAAAGTGTTGGCGCACCGACAGATGTGCTGCCGGCCGGGGTTGAGCGGATTCAGGAGACGGCATGCCGGTCCCGGGCTGCCGGGCTGGCCGTCATGGGCGATACCGTCGTTTGGCCTGCCGGTTTGCCGGCGCCCGCGTCAGGGGTGCCGTGACGGCGCCTTGCTTTTCGCATCGAATTGCAAGGCGAACGTTTCCTTGAGGGATTGAAAAATTTCTTCGGAGAGCGGATCTCCGTTGGTTGCCCGGGCCAGCGTGAGCGCTCCCACCAGGGTTGAGAACAAAGTGATCGCTTCTCTGCGGGGCGATCCGTTCTCCGCCGCGAATTGACCGGCGAGCGTCGAGATCAGCTTTTCCAGTCCGGCGGCGAACGAAGCATGAATGGGACTGTCTGCCGGTTCGCGGGCGACGTCGCCCGCGAACCCCGTCGCGGCGCATTCCGGGCCGGCGCCCGTACGGTTCGCCTCGGCAAGATAACGTTTGATGATGCTCGAGATCGCCGCATGGCTATCGTCATTGGCGGCGATGACATTCGACCAGCGTGCGGCCGATTGATCGAAGGCGTGTGTACAGGCTGCCGCCGCCAGCGCCTCCTTCGAGGCAAAATGGCAATAGAAGCTGCCATGGGTGAGCCCGACGGCGGCCATCAACTGGGCGACGCTGACCCCGTTCAGGCCGCGCTCGCGGAATAGCCGCGACGAAGCCTGCATGATCTCTTCATGATGTTTCTCCGATTGCTCGCGCGAAACCCGAGGCATGTGCCTTCCTTCCAGTAAGCCGAGAAGAATACATGATATCCATCATGATCTCAAACGTGGTCGGGGTTGGGCCAAGGCACCGATCTCAGGTTAAAAAATGTTAAACTCATTCGTCATCCCCGCTTTCGCGCTAGGGCATGCACAGATCTTTCTCTAAAATATCAATATGTTATCGTCATGCCCGGGCTTGACCCGGCCATCCACGTGGTGCCGCATGCACGAATGGTCGACGTATGTCAGTCATCGTTCAGACATATCAAAGAAAAGAGGTGTGCATACGGTAGCGCTTTCGCGGGATGACGAACTCAAATTAACGATTTCGCAATCCGGGTTCGGAGCCCAGCGAGGTTTAAGTTGATTATCGGAGAATTTCCCGGTGCAAGGTGCGGCGCACCAGCGTTCTTGACATCGGCGCTCCTTGTTCCGCCGGGGATGAGATGCCGGCTGGGTGAGGCAGCGTCCTGGAACATATGCCTGGAATCAACGGGCCGCCGATCGGGCGCGTGCCGGCGGCGCGGCTGGGACGGGCGGCGTTTCCGCGGCGCTCACCAGCCGCCAGGTCAGCCCCGCCGAAACGAGCATGAACGCCGCGGCGGCCAGAAACAGCGCCTGATAGCCGCCGGCAAAGCTCGCCAGGGCCAGAGCCTTGATGCGAGACGGATCGTGGCCGGCCAGCAGGGCGCCGGACAGGTTCCCCGCCGTGATGTCATGCACCAGCGCGAGGCGATCGGCTACCGGCACGGATGCCAGCGCCGTGGCGACGACGCTGGCCACACGGCCATAAAGGACGGCGCCCAAGGCCGCGATGCCGATGACCAGGCCGCTGAAGCGTACCGTGCCGGAGACGCCCGACGCCATCCCCGAGCGCTCCCGCGGGATCACCGTCATGCCGACCTTGGTGGTCTCGCCATTGAGCAGGCCGGCGCCGATCCCGGCGAGCAGCATGCCGCCGATCAGCGGGCCATAGCTGGCCTCCCGCACGACCACGGCGAGCCACGACAGGCCCAGGCAGACCAGCAGCAAGCCGGCGGCCAGCAGCGCGCGGCCCGACAGCCGGTGCGCGAGATGGCGCGTCACGACGCGGGGCACGATGAAGAGCGGCACGACCATCGGCAGCATCATCAATCCGGCGCGCGCCGAGGCATGCCCAAGCCCGCTCTGGAGATAGATCGGAAGGAAGGTCAGCATCGTCAGCATGCCGGCCGAGAAGGAGAACTGCGCCAGATTGGCGCCGAGATAGGTGGGCATGCGAAAATAGGAGAGGTCGAGCATCGGACGGGCCTGGGTCCGCTCGGCCAGGACGAACAGAGCGAACAGAACCAGGGCGGCGGCGCCCTCGGCCTCGATCCACGGATCGGTCCAACCGCGGTGATTGCCCTCGATCAGGGCGAGCGTCGCCAGGAAGAGCGCGCCGCCGAAGCAGGCGACCCCCGGCAGGTCGAGGCGCGTCGCTTCGGGATCCTGGGAGGGTTCGATGACGCGCACGATCAGCGCGATCAAGGCGACGCCGATCGGCAGATTGACGTAGAAGGCCCATTCCCACCCGAACCCCTGGGTGATGAGACCGCCGACGACCGGACCCGATGTCATGCCGATCCCGACGACGGACCCCCAGAACGAGAAAGCCCGCGCCCGGGCCTCTCCCTGGAAGGCATGCGAGAGCGTGGCGAGCGCCGCGCTGAGCTGCATGGCGGCGCCGGCCCCTTGCAAGGCGCGGGCGGCGATCAGAATGGCGAGATTCGATGCGGCGCCGCAGAGAAAGGAGGCGAAGGTGAAAATCGACAAGCCGACGATCAGCATCGGCTTGCGGCCGAAACGGTCGGCGAGCGCCCCGGCCGGCAGCAGCAGCGACGCGAAGCTCAGCATATAGGCGGTGATCACCCACTCGATCCCGGCGAAACCGGCGTTCAACGAGCGGGCGATCGCCGGCAGCGAGACCGAGACGATGTTCGCGTCGAGCTGCAGCATGAAGGACGGCGCCGACGTGCAGATCAGCACCATCAGCGCTTGGCGATCCGCCGAACGGGCGCCGGCGGCGGGGACGGCGGCTTCATGCATGGGATTGGTCCTCAAGGTTTGAGATGACGCCGCCGCTCACCGCGTGGGCTCTAGAGCGCGTACTGGGCGATGCCGTTGCCGAAGGACCAGTTCTCCTTCTTGACCTCGACGAGGCCGATGAAGACGTCCTCGCGCCGGAGCCCGACGGTCGTGTGCAGGCCGTCGTTGATGGCTTTGTAGAGCGCTTGCTTCTGCTCCGTGCTCCGCCCCTCGTTCCAGGTGATCTGGATGATCACCAGATCGTCGCTGCGGTGGATAACGAGATAATCGGGATCGAACAGAAAGCCGTCGGCCTCGTACTCG
>JAATGN010000033.1 GCA_015654615.1 Rhodospirillales bacterium | reverse complement strand
TCTATACCATCGTGTCCGATACCATGCCGCAGAACGCGGTCGGCTCGGTGGTCGGCATCGGCGGTTTCTGCGCCTATATCGTCGGCATGTTCGTCTCGATGGGGGTCGGCCGCCTGCTCGACGCGACCAACGGCAATTACCAGGTTCTGTTCGGGGTCGCCTCGTCCCTGTATCTGGTCGGACTGGTGATCATGCATCTGATCCTGCCGAAGGCCGGGTCGGGCAAGACGCCGGCCGGCATCGAAGCCTGACGGCCGGAAGAGGTCTCTGACCGATCGGGCGCACCGGCCTTGCCGGTGCGCCCGATCCCATTTCCGGACAAGACGGCGCGGCGTCGCCGAAACCGATTGCAAAGCGGCGGAGCTGCCGGAACACTGGGCGGCATGGATATCGTCGTCGCACGCCTTGTCGCCCTGCTCGTCGTGGCCAGTCTCGTCGCCATCCTGGCGCGGCGCCTCCGTCTTCCCTATACCGTCGGCCTGGTGGCGACCGGGCTTGGCCTTTCGTTTCTGGGAACCGGCGGCGGCGAGGGACTGACCCACGATCTGATCTTCATCGTCGTCCTGCCGCCGTTGCTGTTCGAGGCGGCGCTGGGGATCTCCTGGCGCGAGTTCCGTCGCGACGCCTTGCCGGTCGTCGTTCTGGCCACCCTCGGCGTCGTCGCCGCCGCCGCCGTGGTGGCGGCCGGAATGGTTTTCGTCCTGGCCTGGCCGCTCGACGCCGCCCTGATCTTCGGCACCTTGATCGCCGCCACCGATCCGGTCGCCGTCATTGCCATGTTCAAGGACAACCGCGTGTCCGGCCGTGTCCGTGTGCTGGTCGAAAGCGAGAGCCTGTTGAACGACGGGGTCGCCGCCGTGCTGTTCGGCCTGGTCCTGGCCTGGACCGAAGGCGTGCCCATGTCGACCGGCGGGGCGGCGACCGATCTGCTGGTGATCGCCGGCGGCGGAATCCTGGTCGGCCTGGCCTGCGGCGTCCTGGCCGTCGCCCTGGCGGGCCGCCTCGCCGATCATCTGGTCGAAACCGGTCTTTCCGCGGTGGCTGCCTACGGCTCTTTCCTCGCCGCCGAACACTGGCGGATGTCCGGTGTCATGGCGACCCTGGCCGCCGGACTGATCGTCAAGACGCCCGGCCTGTTTGCCGCGCCGCGCCACAAGTCGCCGCAGGGAACCCGCTTCCTCGACGAATTTTGGGAATTCGCCGCCTTCGTCGTCAATTCGGGGGTTTTCCTGCTGATCGGGCTGGCCGTTCCGGCCAAGGCCTTCGCCAGGCTCGGCTTCGTTCCGCTGGCCGTCGCGATCATCCTGGTGCTGATCGGCCGGGCGGCCGTGGTCTATGGCATCTGCCTGCCATTCGCTCGGACCCGGTGGGCCGTCCCGGCCGGACAGCAGCACGTCCTCTGGTGGGGGGGCCTGCGTGGCGCCCTCGGCCTGGCCTTGGCCCTGGCCTTGCCGCATCGGCTGGCCTACCGCGACGAAATCGTCACCACCACCTTTGCCGTCGTGGTGTTCTCGGTGATCGTCCAGGGCATTACAATGCCCGTCCTGTTGCGCTGGACGGGCATCCTTGGCCGAAAATCCGACCGTCTCCTGGAATGATCCCGGGCCCGCCGGCCGACGACCGAATCGGGGCGCGTCGCCGGGAGCGCCGGTCTGTTCTATTTCAAGAAAAATTGCACCGGGACCACCAGCTCGATGCGGTCGCCTTTGACCTCGGGCGGCGGCGGCGGCAAGGGTTGGGCCCGGGTCACCAGGGCCAGCGCCTCGTCGTCGAGGGCGGCATAACCCGATTCCCGTTCCAGTTTGACCGACAGGACCATGCCGTCGCGGTCCATGACGAAACGGACGACCGCGACGCCCTGCTGGCGGCGGGCCAGGGCGGCGGCGGCATATCGCTTGTTCCGTTCCAGATGCGCCAGCAGGCTGCTTTGCCAGGAGGGCGCGGCCGCGCCGGCGGCGGTCTGCGGCGGGGCGGCCGGCGGCGATGGGGCGGCGGGCCGGGCCGGCGGCGGCGCGGCCAGGGCGGCCTCGCCCCGCGGCTCGGACGTTTCCGCCGGAACCTCCGGCCTGGAAGCCCGCGGCGGCGGGGCGATTTTCGGTTTCGCCGGCGCCACCTTGACCGTCTTCGTCACGGGCGGCGGTTGCGGAACCGTTTCGACCGGCTTTTCGACGGCCGGCGTCGTCGGGGCTTCGGCCGGCGGCGCCAGGTCGATCATCGTGGCCGGCGGCGTCATGACGGGCGGGGGCGGCGCCGGCGGAGAAGACCGCCATCCGATGGCGGCCGCCACCCCGCCGACATGAAGCGCCAGGGCGACGAGACCGCTCGTCATCCACAAGCGCTTGCGGCGGCCGGGCCAGGCGTCGACCGACCTCGTCCGCCCGGCGGCCGGTCCGCCGTGGGACGGTGTCTCGACGATGGCGGCCGTCCGGCTGCTCATGGTCGCGGCCCGCTTTCCAGGCCGACCAGCGCCACCTTGAGATAGCCGGCGCCGCGAAGGCCGTCCATCACCTCCATCAGCGTGCCGTAGGCGACGTTCTTGTCGGCCCGCAGGAAGATCCGGGTTTCCCGGTCGCCCCCGGTGCCGGCATCCAGCGCCGCGGCAAGATCCGCGCTCGCCACCGGCCGGTCGCCCACCGTCAGGGTCTTGTCCGCCGCGACGGTGAGATACAGGGGATGGTCCGGCCTGGCCGCCGGCTGGGCGGTCGAGGTCGGAAGATCGACCTTCACATCCACCGTGGCCAGGGGCGCGGCCACCATGAAGATGATCAGCAAGACCAGCATGACATCGATGAAGGGGGTGACGTTGATCTCGTGCAACTCGTCGAAATCGTCGCCGCCATGGTCCAGGCGCGTCGCCACGATCTATTCCGCCGCTTCATGCAGGGGCAGGGCGCGACGGTCGACGTCGCGGCTGACCTGGCGCAGGATTTTGGCCGCGGCGTCGGCCAGCAGGGCGCGATAGCCGGCGATCGAGCGGGAGAAGGCGTTGTAGATGACCACCGCCGGAATGGCCGCGACCAGCCCGATCGCGGTCGCCAGCAAAGCCTCGGCGATGCCGGGGGCGACGACCGCCAGATTGGTGGTCTGGGCCTTGGAGATGCCGATGAAGCTGTTGACGATGCCCCAGACGGTTCCGAACAGACCGACGAAAGGCGCCACCGAACCGACCGTGGCCAGGATGCCGGTGCCGATCGCCATCCGCCGCCCGGCGGCGGCCTCCAAACGGTCCAGCCGCGAGGCGATGCGCTCCATCAGGCCGTCCAGCGGGGCGCCGATCGACAGCCGGACTTCGGCCATGGCCTCGCGGACCAGAATGGCTTCGGGTCCCGGCAGGTCGTCCACCCTCTTGACCGCGTCGACCAGGGTCCGGACGTCTTCCAGCGCGGCGAGCAGGGTCCTGACCCGCCGTCGCGCCTGGCGCAATTCGACGGTCTTGGCGAGCCATACGGTCCAGGTGACGACGGAGGCCAGGGCCAGGCCGATGATCACCGTCTGGACCACGGTGTCCGCCGACAGAAACATGCGCCATGGCGACAGGTCATGGGGCAGGGTGAGCTCCAGGCCGGCGGGAACGGTCGGGTCGGAAGCAGGGTTCGTGCTCATGATGTCCATATCCTTTTGGAACGCCTCAGCCACCACAGCGCAACGCCGGTGATGGCGAAGAGAAGCGGCAGGCCGCCGGACAGGAAGACCAGCAGGGTCCATACCCAGCCGAGGCCGTCGCCGGAGTGCAGCGCGTGCTGCCAGGCGAGCAGGCTTTCTCCGGTGCTGAAGTCGCGCGGGTCGAGGATCGTGACGACCCGGCGCTGCCACGGATCGACGAAGAGGGTGACCATGGGGGCGCCGCGATCCTGGCCGCGATGCGTCAGGCCGAGGCGGAACGGCTGATCGGGGCGGATCGGCAGGCCGACGAACCTCACCCGTCCGTCGGGCACGGCGGCCTCCGCCAGGGCGATCGCCGCGTCGACCGCCAGCGGTTCGGCGCCGTCGATGGGGACGGCGCGGACGGCGGCGGCAATGGCGCGCAGATCGCGGGCGGGAAGCACGACGGCGACCGCTTCGCGGACCGTCTGCGGAAAGGCCAGCGCCACGCCGGCGGCGCTCACCGCCATCAAGACGATGACGGTCCAGATGCCGAAAGCCCCGTGCAGCTCCCGGTGGAATCCGGCGCCGCGCGCCCCCTTCCGCACCGTGAAGGCGGCCCGCCAGCGGTTGCGCCGCGGCCACCAGTTCACCAGTCCGCTCATGCCGAGGATCAGCATCGCCACACCGAACCATCCGACGATCCGGCGTCCGTCGCCGCGCATCAGAAGGTTGGCGTGGAGCGCATGGAGCCAGGCCAGGATGTCCCCGCCGGCCGGCGCGGCGACGGCAAGCGTGGCGCTGTCGACTTCGACCCGCAGCGGCGGCTGCCCGGGGACGGCGCTCGGCGCCTGCAGGCGGACCGAGGCCGGACCGCCCGATTCGGATGGCGCGCCGTAGAAGATGGGAAGGAAGCCGGCCGGCGCGGCGGCGCGCGCCGCCGCGATGATCTGCGCCACGGGCCGGCCGCCGTCCCGTGCGATGTCCGGCGGCGGCCGAGCGGAGGGGGCGGGCAGATGGCCGGCGAAAACCAGAACGCTTCCGGTCAGGCCGATGACCACCAGCGGGGCGCAGAGGATCAGCCCGATCCACAGATGGACCTGCCCGACGAGGCGCCGCCAGGAAAAGGTCTTGCGGGGCAGGGCGGTCATGCCTCGGCCCACCGGCGCAGCAGGTTGTGATAGACGCTGGTGACCAGGGGCACCGCCCCATGGTCGGGAACGGCCTGGGCGAGCTGCTGAATCGCCGTATCGAGGTCGAACAGCAATCGCCGCTGTCCATCCTCCCGCACCATGCTTTGAATCCAGAAGAAGGAGGCGAGGCGGACGCCGCGTGTGACCGGTTCCACCCGGTGCAGGCTGCCGCCCGGATAGAGAATCATGTCGCCGGCCGGCAGTTTGATCCGATGGGCCCCGTAACTGTCCTCAACGACCAGTTCGCCGCCGTCATAATCCTCGGGTGCGCTGAGAAAAACCGTCGCCGAAAGATCGCTGCGCACCCGATCGGACGTCCCGGCCACCGGCTGGACGGCGCCGTCCACATGATTGCCGTAGGTCTGGCCGTCCCGGTAGCGGTTGAACAGCGGCGGCACCACTTTGAGCGGCAGCGCCGCCGCGATGAACAGCGGCAGGCGCGTCAGCGCCGCGAGGATCATGTCCCCGAGCTCCCGGGCCGTCGGGTCTCCCTCGCGCAATTGCTGGTTGTCCTTCACCCGGCTCGACTGATATCCGGCCGTGGCGCGCCCGTCGATCCAGGCGGCCCGGTCGAGGGCGCGCCGGCAGGCGCTCAGTTGTTCGTTCGTCAGAACATTCGGAATATGAGTCAGCATCGGCTTGCCGTGTTTCAATACTTGTAGCTGATGGTGAACATGGCCGACCGGCCGGGGCCGGGAACGACGTGCGAGGGATGCATCTGGTCGTAGTAGAATTTGTTGGTGAGGTTGTAGACGTTGAGCTGAAGGTTGACGTTATCGGTCAGTGGATATTTGGCCATGGCATTGGCGGTCCAATAACTCGGCACTTCCTTCCAGAAGTTCACGCCGCCGACCGTCGTCGGCGTCGAACTGGCGAAGCGGCTGGAGACGTAATTGACGCCGCCGCCGACCTGCACATTCCAGGGCAATCGGTAGGTCGTCCACAGATTGCCGGTGTGCCGGGGGGCATTGGCGAGCGGACGGCCGAGATCGCTGGTGGCCGAGCTGTTCGGCGATTTGACGATCGAACTGAAGGTGTAGCCGTAACCGCCGCTCATCTGCCACGCTTCCGTCAGGCGGCCGACGGCTTCCAGTTCGACCCCTTTCGCCACGGCGTCGCCGGCGAGGATCTGGAAATTCGAATTCGTGGGGTCGGTCTCGCGCTGGTTGAGCTTTTCCGTATGGTAGAGCGAACCGTTCAGCGACAGCTTTTCCTGGAACAGGTCCCATTTGCTGCCCAGTTCATAGGTCTCGTTCCGCTCGGGGGCCAGCGTGGTCGTGCTGGCCTGCAGCGACAGCGCCTCGGCCGAGGGATTGAAGGACGTCCCGGCGGAAAAATAGAGGCTGCCGTTGGGAAGCGGCTTGAAGATCAGGGCGCCGCGCCAGCTCGCCATGTCGTCGACCCGGGACAGGGAGGCATAGGCCGCTCCGAGGCCGGTCACCGGATTGGCAGAGGTCGTCTGCGTGAAGCTCGCGTCGAAACGATCGAGCCTGACCCCGCCCATGACCTGCCAATGCTCGTCGAGGGTGATGGTGTCGAGCGCATAGGCAGCCAGCGTGTCCGCCGAGGTCTTGGTCCGGGACGCCGAATAGGTGTTGGCGTTGTAGGCCTGGCCCGGATCGGGCGAGAGCAGCGGCGTGGTGCTGTAGGGACCGATCGTGCTGTTGCGGTTGGGGTCCGAGGTTTCCTGGCCGACCTCGATGCCGGCCACCACCGCATGGCCGATGGGACCGGTCCTGAAATTGGCCGTGATGTCGGTCTGGTTCTGCAGGAATGTTTCGACGCTGTCGCCATAGAGCTGGTTGCGCGACACGTTGAGCGAACCGAGCGGCGTCCCCGGGCCGACCAGGATCGAGGCTCCGCTGGCGCCGGGAGCGGCGGTGCCGTAAATCTGCGGTTCGGTGATGCGGAACTGACGGGTGTAATGGGCGTATCGGACCTGGTCGCGCAGCATGAGGGCATTGCCGACGTCGTGTTCCAGCTTCGCGGTGACGACGTCGACATTGGTGCGCAGGTAATCGCCATGCTCGAAGCCGTAGAAATTGTCGTGCGATACCGAGGCCGGGCGGATCGTTGCCGCTCCGACGCCGGCCGCCGATTGGTAAAGCCAGGGCAGTCCGTAATCCGGAACGTCATATTCGCTCTGATGCAGGTAAGTGAAGGTGGCGCGGGTCGGCGTGCCCAAGCCGAGGGCGAGCGACGGAGCGATGCCGAACCGGTCGTTTTGCGTGACGTCGCGGCCGGCGACGCTCGATTCATGGCCCATCACATTGATCCGGAACGCCGCGCCCTGGCCGAGTTCGGGAAGCGGGCGGTTGACGTCGGCCGTCAGGCGCTTGGTCTCGTCGGTGCCGAACCCCAGCGTGCCGGCCGTCAGCGCGTTGAGCTGCGGCGTCTTGCTGTCCTGTTCGATGACGCCGCCGGTCGAGCCGCGGCCGAACAGGATCGAGGACGGCCCTTTGAGGACCTGGATGCCGTCGAGATAGAAGGGGTCCCGGTAATAGCTGCCGAAGTCCCGCATGCCGTCGAGATAGATGTCGTTGCGCGCCGTGAAGCCGCGGATCGTCAGGCTGTCGCCCTGGGCGCCGAATTCGCCGGCGGCCAGGCTGATGCCGGGAACGTTGCGCAGTGCGTCGCGCATCGTCGTCACCGCCTGGTCGTCCATGATCTGGCGCGACACCGTGTCGACCGTCTGCGGCGTGTCGCGCAGCGGCTGGGTCAGCTTGGGAAGGGACGGCTGGCTGGTTTGGTATTCGCCGCCCGGATTGGCCTCGACCGAGACGGGCGGAAGCTGGATCGCCGCGGCGTCGGCCGACTGGGCGGCCGCTTCGGGCGCGCCGCCGACCAGCGCCAGGCCGACGGCGGACAGGGCGAGGGACGAGGAGGAGGCAAAAATAGGAAAGAGGACGCGAGAGGATGCCATGGGTGAGCTCCAAAAAAGGATAAGGAAGCTGTCCTGGCTGGCATCCGCGCATTCGACGGAAAGCTGGCTTGGTCGCTGGGAAGACGATGTGATCGGTCGTCTTAAATAAGAATAATTATCATTTGCACGAATGACAATTACCCCGATTGTAAATGAATTACAATCGGGAAATTGAAGGGGTCGGACCTGGCGGATCCCGCCGGCCCGACCGAAAAGCGTCAGTGGCGCCGGCCTCCGTGCCGGCGGAGAAAGACTCCGCCGCTTTGCGGCGGACGCCGGCACTACTTTTTATCTTCGCTTCGTTAAAGTTCGCTGGGAGGCGAGCCCATTAAACCCCTGAATAGGCGGAAAATCCGCCGTCGATCGGCACGACGATGCCATTGACGAAGCCCGAGGCGGCGTCGCTGACCAGCCACAGCAGGGTGCCGACCAGTTCCTCGGGTTGGCCGAAACGGCCCATCGGCGTGTGGTCGATGATCTTCCTGGCCCGCGCCGTATAGCCCCCGTCGGTCTCGTCGATCAGCAGCTTGCGATTCTGATTGGTCAGGAAAAAGCCGGGCGCCAAGGCATTGACCCGAATGCCGACTTTGGCGAAATGCACGGCCAGCCATTGGGTGAAATTGCTGACCGCCGCCTTGGCTCCGCTGTAGGCCGGAATCTTGGTCAGCGGGCGGAAGGCGTTCATCGACGAGATATTGACGATCGAACATCCCTGGCGGCCGATCATCTGGCGGGCGAACACCTGGGAGGGGAGCAGCGTGCCCAGGAAATTGAGATTGAAGACGAACTCTATCCCCTTGGGATCAAGGTCGAAAAAGGTGGTGAGAGACTCGTCGTCCAGATCGGCCTCTTCCAGCCATTCCTTGGTCGTCGTGCCTTTCGGATGATTGCCGCCGGCACCGTTGAGCAGCAGATCGCAAGGGCCGAAAGCCCTGTTCACCGCCGCGGCCGCCGTCTCCAGCGAGGCGCGCTCCAGGACGTTGGCGGCGAATCCCTGCGCCTGATGGCCATCGGCGCGCAGCGCCGCCGCCGCCGCTTCGGCCGCCGCGGCGTCGAGATCGAGGATGGCCACCTTGGCGCCGCATTCGGCCAGGGCCCGGGCCAATTGCGAGCAGAGCACGCCGCCGCCGCCGGTGACCACGGCGACGCGCCCCGTCAGATCGATGGAGAAGGGAAGGGTCATGCCCGCGTCCCCGCTGCTTTCTCGGCCTTGGCGATGCCTTCCCACAGGCCGTTGAGATAGACCGCGCCGAGCGCCCGGTCGTAGAGCCCGTACCCCGGCTTGCCGGTCTCGCCCCAGATCATCCGGCCATGATCCGGCCGCACATAGCCTTCGAACCCGGCTTCGTAATAGGCGCGGACGATTTCGGCCATGTCGAGCGAGCCGTCTTGCGAACGATGTCCGGTCTCGTAGAAATCGCCTCTTTCATTGACCTTGACGTTCCTGAGATGGGCGAAGTGGATGCGCCCAAGGCCGGCGAATTCGCGGACCAGGGCGACGATGTCGTTCTTGGCATCGGCGCCCAGCGAGCCGGAACACAGCGTCAGGCCGTTGGCCGGGGTATCGACGATGGCCAGCAGACGCTCCAGGTCGGCCCGATTCTTGACGATGCGCGGCAGACCGAAGATCGGGCGGGGCGGATCGTCGGGATGGATGGCCATCTTGATGCCGACCTCCGCCGCCGTCGGGATGACGCCCTTCAGGAAATAGCTCAGATTGGCCCACAGGGCTTCCTCGCCGATATCGGCATATTCCGCCAGCAGCGCCTTCAGTTCCTCGGGCTTGTAGCTGGCGTCCCAGCCGGGCAGGTCGATGCCTTTCGAAAGATCGATCTTGTCGACCACATCCATGTCGAAGCCCAAAGTCTTCGAACCGTCGGGCAGGGTCATTTCGAGCGTCGTGCGGGTCCAGTCGAACACCGGCATGAAATTGTAGCAGACCACCTTCAGCCCCGAGGCCGCCAGATTGCGGAGCGTCTGGGCGTAATTGGCGA
>JAATGN010000336.1 GCA_015654615.1 Rhodospirillales bacterium | reverse complement strand
GCGCAGCGTCCGCCGTTGCGGTTGGCCTCCAGTTGGCAACTGGCCGGATCGACATACAGGCATTGCAACGGGATGCCGGTCATTTCGACGCAAAATGGCGCCGCCATCGCCTGCGATAGGGTGATGGCGCTGATGGCGCAGCCGAAGAACAGGGGGCGCACGCTCATATCTCACCTCTGAAGTTGCTGAATTGAACGAGCCATCAACAGGAAAAGAACCAGGCAGGACACCGCCTGCGCGGCGCTGTAGGCGGCGATCACCCACGGGGCTTCCAATCCGAAGGCGACGCCCGCCTCGAAGACGCCGACGGTGAACAGCAGGCGGCCGATC
The DNA here is from genome assembly GCA_015654615.1 of Rhodospirillales bacterium. Classification (GTDB taxonomy): domain Bacteria; phylum Pseudomonadota; class Alphaproteobacteria; order Rhodospirillales; family Magnetospirillaceae; genus Telmatospirillum. Next base: position 13,704 of record JAATGN010000336.1, on the reverse strand, counting down.
TGCCAGGCGGCGGCCAAGGCCTGCTGTTCCAGGATCTGCAGGGTATGGAACACCGGCTGGACGATGGCCAGGGCGAGATAGCCGAGGCTCATCGCCTGCAGATAGACGATGCCCTCGTCCCATTCCGCGCCGAAGACGGTCGGAAACATCAGGGCGCCGGCGAGATTGGCGACGAGAACCCAGGCGGCGGCGAGGCCGATCTGCCGGGTGACCACCTGGTAGAACCGGCTTTTCAGCTTGGCGGGATCGGTCGAGACGGTTTCACCGGCCTCGCCGACGAACACCTGCAGGATGGATGTCCCGACGATGGCCAGGGGCCGGGACACGATGCGCTCGACCAGAAAGATGAAACCGGCGATTCGCGCCGAATATTGCACCGATATCAAAAGATAGAGAAGCTGGCTGCTGCCGAGGGCGTCGATCAGCGCCGACCAGCTGCTGACCAGCGGGAAGCGGCAATAGCGCTTCGCCATATCCCACATTTTTCGCCAGGACAGCGAGGCCAGAAAGGCGCGGCTGTCGGCGACGACGCTGTAAAAAAGGCCGAAGGTGCCCGCCGACTGGCCCAGAATGGAACCGATGAGCAGACCGGGCGCGCCGGCGCCCAGCAAGGCCAATCCGATTTGCGAGGTTGGCCCGACCACGCCCTGCGCGAGACGCGTTTTGGCGATCGCCCGGAAGGCGCCGGCCCGGGTCGCCGCGTAAAGCGCGATGAAATAACCGCCGAGACAGGCATAACCAAGAATCAGCAGGCCGCGATAAGAGGCGATATGCACCGAATTGAACGGGCCCGGCCATAGCGTTTCCAGCGTGTTCTCGGGAAAGGCGAAGACGGCCGCCCCGATGCCGGCGGTGGTCAGCATCAGGGCGCAGACGCAAACCGCCATGAGATTGTTGGCGTCCTCTTCCGAACGGGTCAATGGCAGGGCCAGTTCATAGCGGAGCGAGGCGACCACCACCAAAATCGCCAGGATCGCCGAATAGACGCTTAAGATCCCGAATTGCTGGGGCGAATAGAGCCGCGTCAGAATCGGCGAGAGCAGAAGGCTGATCATCTGCCCCGCCGCCGCTCCCGTCATCATGATCGAGACGTTTTTCAGGAACGGCCGGTTTTCCAGCAAAACCTTCAGCCGGCGAATCTGTATGCCCGGCACCGCCGTCAGGCGGCGCCGTTTGAGTTCCAACCCCTGTGCTGCCGAGTCCTGCATCGCTATCACCTGTTGTACAACAATGCCATAGCATTCGGAGCGTTCCGCCGCACTGCAAATAGAGCAGGTCACAACAAGGTCACACCGCGATCGTGTCAAGAATGCGTAAATATTCATGGCGGGGATTTGCCCCATCGCAATTTCCGTGTTTGGGATCGTTGCCCGCTGTTGTTCTCCATTGGGAAAACAATGTCCATCGTCCGCGTTGGGATATTGAGGCAAGTGGATTGATAATTGTGAATATGAATATCGCCGATCGACTCTCGAGAACATCGCGTCTCGACCTTAAGGACACCGCGAAACCGCTCCTGCCGAGCGGGCCGCGGCAATTCGCCTATTGCATGGCCATAAACCGAATCGCGCTCCGCACTTGCCGGCGCATTTCCAGCGGAGGTCTCGATGCTGGCCAACCCGGTTCTTGAGATGCGGGAAGAGGATGGATTCTGGATCAGCCGGGATCGCGGCCCGGCCGTTTCCGTTTCCGCCACGGTGGTGATCCCGACGTTCAACGCGGAGGCCACCCTGCCGCGGGCCGTCCGCAGCGCGCTCGACCAGACGCTGCGGGATATCGAGGTGATCGTCGTCGACGATGCGTCGACCGATTCGTCTTGGCAACTGATCACCGAACTCATGTCCGAGGACACCAGGGTCCGCGCCATCCGGCACAAGAAAAACGACGGAAAGCCGGCGGCGATGAATCGCGCCATCGACGTGGCCCAGGGACGCTGGCTGGCCGTCCTCGATGCCGACGATTGGTATCACGCCGAGCGTCTGTCCTCCCTGCTGAACCTCGCCGAGCAATGGCGGAGCGACATGGTCGCCGACAATCAGTTCCTTTACGACGCCCAGGCCGACCATCTGGTCTGCTCCGCCTGGCCGCGGGAGGACAGCGTCTGGGAGCTGACCTTCGACGACTTCCTGATCGGGTCCGATGCTTATGAAAACTTCAATCTCGGCATGCTGAAACCCATCCTTCGGGTCGATTTCATGCGCAGGATGGGCCGGGCCTATGAGGAAAAGGCCCGGCAGGGAGAAGACTTCCTCCATCTGCTGCAGTTCTATTTGTCGGGCGGGCGGGCCGTCATCAGCGACACGCCCTATTACTATTACACCCAGCCTTTCGGATCGATCTCGCATCAATGGTCGCAACCGACGCGAACGCGCTACGATTTCCAGGTCGCCTATGATCTCAATCGCCGCCATCTCGACGAAGCCGCTCCCATCCTGACGCGCCGGCAGCGGGCGCTTCTGGAGGCGCGCAATCGCCGCCTGCGGACGCTGGAAACATATTTTCGCGCCAAGGACGCCGTCACCCGGCGGGATTGGCTCAAGGCCACGTCCTTGCTGGCCGGCCATCCGGCGGCGATGACCTATCTGATCCGGCGCCTCGGCCGCCGGCTGCGGCCGCGGCCGACCTCGCGGACCATCGACGATATCGCGACGCGCGCCCGCCGCCGCGCCGCGCTCGACGCCGCCCCCGCCCAGTCAGGAGACGCAGATGCGTAGCGATGAACAATTCGCCGACAACAATTTCACGGTGTTCCGACTGGGTCTGGCGCTTCTGGTCGTGCTGGGACATTTCAAGGCATTCGTCGGCATCGTCTCGCCGGCCTGGCCGTTCAATTACGCGGCGGTGGCAGTCGAATGCTTCTTCGTGGTCAGCGGCTATCTGGTGACCAACAGCTTCGACCGCGATCCGGATCTCAAACGCTTTTTCGTCAAGCGCTTTTTTCGCATTTATCCTCTTTATATCGCCGTCGTCGTCGTGCAGATGATCCTGCTCGGCAGCCTAGCGCCGGGCGGATTTTCCGACAATCTGGGCTCGATGCTGAGATATCTGGCGGCCAATGCCGTCTTCGCCAATTTTGTCCAGCATGACGTGGGGCAAGGCGTGCTGACCGGCCTGGTCGATCCCAGCCTGAACGCCAGCCTGTGGACGCTCAAAATCGAATTCGCCTTCTACCTGGTCCTCCCCTTCCTGTGGCGCGCCTTCCGTCGCTGGGGCGTGAAGGTGCTGATCGTCCTGTTCTTCCTGTCGGCGATCTATCAGCAGAGCTTGCAACTGGCCGGCTACCCCTTGTTCGCCAAGCAGCTTCCCGGCCAGCTGCAATTCTTCATTCTGGGCATCGCCGCCTACCGCTACCGCCATCTGCTGGTTCTCAACCGCTCCGTCGGCCTGGTCTTGGCGATCGCCCTCGCCGTCCTGGTGAGCGTTCTGATGTATCCCCGCCCGCCGGTCGTCTTTCCACTGGCGGTCGGAGCGCTGGTCGCCGTCGTGGCGCTGTGCACGCCACGCCTTCGTCTGCGCCTCGATATCTCCTACGGCGTCTATCTGCTGCATGCGCCGATCATTCAGCTCTCGCTGCTGTTCCATCTTTATCGTCCCGGCTGGGACGGAGTGGCGGCCATCGTCGGAACGGTGGTCTTGCTGGCCCTGATCGCCGAACGCCTCGTCGAGGCGCCGGGCATCGCCTATGGGCACCGGCTGGCCGGACGAGCCGGCGGGACGGCGAAGACGGTCCGCCCGGCGGCGCCGATTTCCCAGGATCCCATCGTGGTCGTCCTCAACGATTTCTGCCATGTCCAGGGCGGCGCCAGCAAGGTGGCGATCGATGAGGCGATCAGCCTGGCCGACTCGGGGGTCACGGTGATCTTCGTCGGGGCGGTCGGTCCCATCTGCCCCGAACTCAGCGAGGCCCGCCTGACCATCGAATGCCTCGAGCAGCACCAATTGCTCGACGTCGCGCGGCATCCGGCCGTCGCGTTGCAGGGGCTGTGGAATGCCAAGGCGGGCCGGCGGGTCACCGATATCCTGCGGTCCCTGCCTCGCGATCGGACGATCGTCCATCTGCACGGCTACACCAAAGCCTTGACCACCAGCCCGGTCAGGGCGGCCTACCGCCTGGGTATTCCGGTCATCTGCACGCTGCACGACTTCTTTTCCGCCTGTCCGAACGGCGCCTTTTTCGATTACGGCAAGGTCGTGCCCTGCACGCGGCGCTCCCTGTCGACCGGCTGCATTCTCAGCCGCTGCGACAAGCGTCACTATGCGCATAAGCTTTTCCGGGTGATGCGCGGCTTGATCCAGCGGACCTTCGGCCGCTTTCCGATGGCCGTCGGCCATTACATCACCCTGTCCGAACGCTCGGCTTCGATCCTGGCCCCTTATTTGCCGGCGGCAGCGCAAATGCACCGGCTGCCCAATCTCATCGGCGTGCCGCACATGCAGCCGGTTCCGGTCGCCCAGAACCGCAATATTCTTTATGTCGGACGGCTGGACGAGGAAAAGGGCGTCCGGTTTCTGGCCGGCGTCGCCGCGCGGATGGGCCTGTCCGTGACGTTCGTCGGCGACGGACCGTTGCGCTCCGAGATCGAGGCGATTCCCGGGATGTTCGTCACCGGATGGCTGGCCGCCGACGCCGTCCACGAGCATCTGGCCCAGGCGCGCTGCCTGGTTTTTCCAAGCTTGTGGTACGAAACCTACGGCCTGACCGTCGCCGAGGCGGCGGCGCGCGGAATTCCCGCCATCGTCAGCGACATCTCCGCCGCCGCCGAACGCATCGAAGACGGGGTGACCGGATGGTGCTTCAAAAGCGGCGACACCACCGACCTGGCGCGCTGCCTGACGCTGACGCGGGACGACCGGCTGATATGGAAGGCGGGCGCCGCCGCCTATCGCTCCTTCTGGGCGACGACCCTGACGGGAGACGCGCACACGGCGAATCTTCTGCGGATCTACCGCACCGCCTTGACGCGCGGAACGGCGGCGTGAGCGAATTGCCTTTTCCACATGTCGATGGCCTCGGTCGGCAGGATCAAAGCCGTCGGCCGCGGATGGGTGATCCAATGCTCGATGACGCCGGGTTCGTTCCGCGAGGCGGTCGGCAACGCGGTCGAGACGCTGAGTTCGGCCGCCCTGTTGTCGACCGGAATGATCAAGGCCCGCCGGCCGTATTGCAGGGCCCGGATGCCGCCATGCAGGCGGGCGCCGACGAAATCGACGTCCTCTTCCTCGAGGAGCTGGTCATAGGCGGCGGTATCCGGCGGGATCGCCGCGAAACCGCGTGCGCCGATCTCATGCAGATAGGGAAGGTCCCGGCTTTGCTGCGGCCAGAAAAAGACCGTTTCGTAATGTCGCTTGAGGATCTCGAAGACGCGGCGATCCTGCTCGGGGTCCGGCCGATAGTAGCAACGGCGAAAATGACGTCCCGCGCCTTGCGAACCGGAATTCTCCGGCATCGTTGCCGGTCGAGCCCCCACATGGTCGGACAGGCCGTGTAGAGCAGGTTCGGCACATGAGGGGGCAGATTTTCGTAGGTATGCAGATCGTGGACCGAATGCAGCATGGTCTTCGACAGCACGCAGCGGAAAAACAGGCGGGTCGCCGCATCCGCCTTGCCGCCGTACGGCTGCCAGCCGACGCCCAGCAGGACGACGTTGCGCCAGGCCAGGTAATCAAGCGGCGTGATGCGCCAATTGCCGCGCACCAGCATGTGCGATTTCAGGATATTCGTCCCGCCGACGATCGAAAGGGCCGCTTTTCTCCCGCTCGCCAGCTCGGAAAAAGTGGCTCTGCGGTGCGTGGGGATCGGTGAAAAGGTGGCGTCGGGAAAAAGCGGCCGAACGACCTGCCGGACCGCATCCATGATGAAATGATCACCGAGGTTGTCGCTTTCGACCGCCGTGTCGAACAGATTGATCAGCATATGCTGCGCTCCGGCTTCCGTTATCCCGTATCATGCCGGCCGCTCCCGGAGGATTTCGCCTCCCTGCCGGCCGGGGCGCAGAGATATCCCGGGCAGTCTCCGTTCAAGCGCCGCCCGCTCGCCCTCCGGACCGAACCAGTAAACGGTCCGACTAAGGCGAATGAGTGGCAGATCGTCCTCATGATCAGTAAACAGGACGAGGAACCGGTCCTGCCAGCCGCGGCGGGTTATGAAGCTCAGCACCGCGTCGCGCTTGTGCGTGCCGACATTGCTGGGTTCGCCCTTGCCCCTGGTCCGCGACGTGGCCAGGACATGGTCGAAACCCAGCGATCTGCCCAGTCCATAGGCGTAGTCCCCGGCCGCCGCCGTGGCCAGGACCGCATCGATCTCGCCGGCGGCCACGGCCTTCAGCACCTCGGCCAATTCCGGGCGGACGAATTGCTCGAGACGCCGGATGAAGTCCCGCTCGAGAGCGCCCCCGTCGTCGCTGGAGATCCTTTGCCACAGCTTCTGCAGGCGCCATTTCAGCGTTTCGTGGTCGATCAGTCCCGCCTTGCGCGCCATCAGCCTCGCGATCACGGCGAAACTGACCTGGAATCGGCGAAGCCAGCCGAGATGCGGCAACCGGGCCCGCATCATATAAAGGACCCACAGGCGAAAGCTGTTCACCGACAGAACCGTCCCGTCGAGATCGAGGACGATGAGCTCAGGCATCGAGGGACCATGGGAAGCGGCAGAGTTGCTGGCGATAGAGCGTATAGCGCGGCAGCGCCCAGGGTTGTGGCGTCGTCACGGTGATCACCGCCGAACGGATGGTCGCGGCGGGCGGCGCGCAACGGGCAACGACGTCGAGGACGCGGGACAGGGTGGCTCCGGTGTCGATGGCGTCGTCGACCACCACCACGGACGGCTTCTGGCCGGCCCGGCCCAACCATCCGTCCAGGATCGCCAATTCGTCGGAATCGAACTGGAAATCGTCGGGCTGGAGCGGCCTCGGCTTCCGCGTCAGCAGCGCATGCTCGACCATCCGCAGGCGATCGACGAGCGGGCGCGGCAATTTGGTGACGAGTTTCTTCAGCGCGGCCATCCTGTTCTTATATCGGGTCGACGGCCGGCGGCAGGTGACGGCGAGAACCGGCACGGTATATCCCGCCGCCTTGGCCATCGATTGGGCGACATGCAGTCCCCCCGTCTTGATGCCGATCAGGGCATCGGGACACCCATCCTGGACCACCAGCCGCATCAGGGCCGCACAAGCCTCGTCGAAGCCGTCGCGATCAAAGCTGACCACACCGTCCGCTCGGGAAATTTGACTGCTTTGCATGATGATGGTCTCCGCTTGAAGCATTTCGATGCGATCGGCCCGGTGGTGGCGGAACGCGCCGCCGCCGGCGTCATACAAAAGCGAGAGCTGTCCGAATGTCCCTCGCGGAACCGGCTCTCGTCACCGAAGCGACGTCGCTTCGCTCCGGGCACCGAGCGATTGGGCCGTCGTTCTGGTTTCCCGCCACAGGGCGCCGAGGGCGGCCCCCAGGAACAGCGAGGCCGACTGGTCTTCGATGACGGAGAGGACCGCGCCATATCCGAAAGCGAAAGCCACGACGGCCACGGCCGCCTCGACTCTCTCCCGCGAGCCGGTGATGGGGCGCAGCACCAAAAAGCAGATGAGCGCGCCGTAGAAAATCGCGAAAACGCCGAAATACGCATAAAGCAGGACGATGATATTGTCGGATGGATTGAAGCTGTCCGGCGCATAGAGGCGTTGCGGGCCGCCGATGCCGCCCAGCCCGACGCCGAACCACAGCATTTGATGGTGATTGATCCACTGCCAGGCGTCCGGCCAGGTATAGGCGATGCGCAGATAGAGCGATTCGGTGCTGAACACGCCATTTCCGTGATCCATGTGGAGGTCGCTGGTAAGCAGCGGCAAGGCGACCGCGATGACGAGGAAGACCAGGAAACAGCCCCGCAGCCGGTTCAATCGGCGGACGGACGACGGCAGGCAGAGAATCGCCGCGATCGGCACAAAGGCGATCAGGGAGCCCTTCTGCGTGGTGAGAAAGACGGCGCCCAAGGCCAGAAGCGCCATGACGACGCGCTGCAGGCGGCCTTTCATGCGGCAGAGCAGAATGATGGTCAGGCAGGGCAGCACGGCGGCGACGGCGATCGAACTTCTGGTGAATCCCGCCACGCGCCGGGCGAGCGGATCCTGGATCTCCCAATCCTTCGAGACGTCGACATTCAGATCGCCGATGATGGTCTTGATGCCGGTCCACGGAAAGGTCAGGAGAAACTTGTCGAGACAGACGCCGATGACGATCACCAGCCAGATCGCCATCATGACTTTCAGCATCCGGTTTCCCGGTGATATCAGCAGGGAGGCGGCGAAAAAGCCGAAAAGCAGGTTCATCAGCACCTTGGCGCCGTAGACCGCCCCGGAAAAACTGCCGACCGTGCCCATCAGGACCAGGCCATGGAAGGCGAGAAGGCATCCCGACAGCAGAAAGATGGCGTGCAGTTGCAGACGCATCGCCTGCGCCGCGCATAAAAAGGCCAGGGGTCCGATGATCAGCCCGTCGCGGAGCAGGATCAGACTGTCCTTGCCGACCAGGAAAAGGCCATAACGGATCGGCGCCTCAACCGCGTAGATCCATAAATAAAGGATGCCGCAGATCGCGAAAACCGTCGCGAACCGCTGACTGTCGATGTTGCTGGCGCCAAATGTCGGGATGGGAGTTTGCCATCTGCCGAAACCGCCGCCGGAAGGATTTTCTGTGTAAGCCATGATGACTTACATAACCACGGCCACCTTCGATGCGGTTGTGACCAATATGTGGTTGCAGCGCAGCACGTCCGACTTGTCTTGCCTTGAACCGTCAAAGTGCCGAGAAGCCTTGATGAGCCCTATTCCGTATAATTGCGGAAATTTCCGAGGCGGGACCACTGAATCATCAGTAAATCCTGAAGCCTGTTTCTCATCGTATGGATCTTTATGAACAACAATATCGGCCTTCGCCTTATCATGACGAAGAACCGCCCAAAATCCCTTTGCCGAAGCGCGGCGAGCGCATCCATATAAGCCAGCCAGTCGGAAATCGATTTTCTCTTCCTGGCGAGGCCGCGGCGTTCGGCTTTGTCCATGCGATGGCCATACATGCCGAGAAGATGGCTGCACGATTTCCTGATGTGGTCGAACCCGGTATCGGCCCGCGAGTTCGGCGCGGCGGTGCGGGTCGACGGCGCGATCCGGTGGACATAGACATAATCGGCGCTCGGCAAAAGGAAGGCCCGGGCCCCGTTCAGCACGACCTCGGCCAAAAGCAGGAAATCCTCGCCGACCCGATAGCGGGAATTGTACGAAATGCCGTGTTCCCGGAGGAATGCGGTTTTTATCATCGGCTTGCTGAAACCGAGGTGATGCCTCCTGAAGGCGTGATCCAGATCGAACAACCGGCGCACCGTCAGGCGCGTCGCGCTGCGGCGCGCCCCGAAGCATGTGGTGCCGACGACACGTCCCAGCGCATGATCGAACAATCTGAGATTGTCGCAGACCAGATCGGCATCGAGCCGTTCCGCCGCAAGCAGCATGCTGCGCAGGCGATCCGGGCGGAACCAGTCATCCGCGTCCAGCACCGCGACCCAGTCGCCGGCAGCCCGGGCCAGGGCGATGTTGCGGGCGGCGCTGACTCCGACGTTTTTCGGCAAGGCGATCAGGACGATCCGGTGGTCCACCGCCGCCAGATTTTCGACGATCTGGCGGGTGCGGTCGGCCGAACCGTCGTCGACGACGATGATCTCGATATCGCGCACGCTTTGTTCGAGCGCCGACAAGATCGCCTTTTCGACGGTGGTCTCGCAGTTGTAGACCGGGATGATGACGGAAATGCTGGCGCGATTTCCCGATTCGAGCGTTCCCGCCATCCCGGTTCCGGGGGTTTCCTGATATGCCATGATGATCAACACAACCATGGCCGCCGCGACGATGGTTGTGATCTTTGTGTGGCCGCGTCGTCGGCGAAACGCGAAACGCGCCGGAATGCTTGCCGCCTCGCGGAAGGACGATCATCCCATGAATGACATCCCGGCCGGACTGGATATCCACAAAAGATGTGGATAACTCTGTGGAGACCCCTGTCGAAAAAGTCGGCTGTCCGGCCCGGCGCCTTGAGACGAAACTCTTTGCCTAGGCATTGGGCAGCGTAATTCTGTTTTCTCTTTTCTTAAGCACCCCTGCTTTGTTGCACGGATGTTTCACAAAAGACTTTTCAATCTCCATTTCCATCAACCCTCACACTTCTTGCGACTGCCGCTTCTCCAGGTAGAGCACGAAGGCACGATCTTTCGTCTTGATATGATCGATCAGCCATTTCCGCAACGTCGTCAATTCCTCCGCGGTCATCGTCTGGTCGCCGGCGTTGAAGCTGTCCTGCATCTTGCGCACCTGCTCGAGCAGCCTGTCGTGCTCTTGCACATGTCCGGTGAGACCGGGATAAGCCTGCTGCTGCATCAGCATCTCCTCCGACATGAAATGCAGATTGGTGAACTCGACCAGACGGTCGAGGACGATCACCAGATCGTCCTTGCTGCGGCCTCCAAGCATGCCTTTTTCGAAGGACTCCAGAAGCCGGACCTGCGCCGCATGCTCCTCGTCCAGCGACTCCTCGCCCAGATCCAACTTGCCGTCCTCTTCCGAAACCTCTGCCATTTTTTTATCTCCCTGTGCCGAACCCCCGTTCGGCTTACCGGTATCTTCCAGATACCCTTAGAAATTTGCGGTCCGCGAGCGAGTCCGACTTCGGATCAGGCCCAAAGCAGCGCCGGGCAAAGCTCGCAGAACCTTCGATCGTATTCCTTATACCACTCCCACCATCCAAGATACGGATACAAACAATTTTATGCATCAACCATAGATGATCCCGATGTATAGACCCAGGACCTTGTGACTATACTCCAGACAAGCGGAGTGGTTGATAAAGAACTTTTATATCGCGGCTTAATGGCGTATTGTTGACCAAATGCAAATAGGATGTATCCATGCTGTTCTTTGGGAAATCATCGGCGAGCAGCGCCAAGAGTGAAGCCCAGATCGAAGCGGAACGGTTACAGCTTGAGCGCTTGAAAGGTATGGTCCGCGAGGTATTGCATAAAATGCGCGATGCCGCCCCGCCCGACGCCGAACGCTATCACCAGCAGGTCAAGGATCTGTGTACCGACAAGACCCTGCCGCTGGAATTCAAGCGCAAAGCGCTGGATTACGCGCGCTCCTATGAATGCAACGCCAATATGCGCGGGACCGACCAGTTGCTGCACGAGGCCATCCGGATGGCGGCGGCCGAACATATGAAGGAGCGGACCCAGAAGCTGGGCGAGGCCCGCAAGCTTTACGGCAAGGCCTGTACGCTGGGCGCCGATATGGATTTCCGCAAGGCGGCACAACGCCTGATGGATACGATCATGCTGACCGGCGGTGTCGTGCGCCAGGGCCCGACGCGCGCAAAGCCGCTCGACATCGCACCGAAGACCCCCAACCGCGCCAAACTCTGAACCCCGACGAGCCGACGCTCATTGGGGTTTCTTTTCATCCGCCGCACTACCGAGACGTGGAAATTCGTATTATGCTCGCCTGCGCATAACGATCACGACGGGAAAGGCTGGTCGCCGGATGATCCATTTGGCTAATATTCTCATCGCCGCCGACGACCCCGCCTTGGCCCAGGAGCTGCTGCAGAAAATCCGCCGCCACGGCTATGACGGTCGAACGGTCGCCAGTCTCGACGCGGCGCTGGCGACGGCCCGGCAGGAACATCCCGACATCGTCCTCGCCACCGAGACCCTGATCGGCGGCACCGCGCTGGGCCTTGCCAAGGCGCTGAAAAAAACCGCCGGATGCGCCGAGATTCCGGTGTGCCTGGCGGCGGCCGGACGGTCCGCCGAAATCAAATTGCAGGCCTTGGCGGCCGGGGTCGACGACGTCCTGTCGCCGCCGCTCGACGAAACCAAACTGGTTGCCCGTCTGCGGCCGCTGGTCCGCCTTGCCATCATGCGGGCGGAACTGCATCAGCGGGCCGCCACGGCCCGCCGGTTCGGCATCGACGCCGATGAAACGCTGCCGCCGACCGATGTCGAAACCGATTATCCCTTGCTGGTGGTCGGCCCGGCGGCATCCTTCCTCACCACCGCCCTCGCCGGCGCCCGCTTGAGTTTCGCCTCGGACCCATTCGTCGCCGACGATCTGTTGAGCCGCAACAACTTCGACGCCGCCATCCTGGTTCCGGAAAGCGAACCGTCGGCCTATCTCGACTTCTGCGCTCAGACCCGCAACAACCCCCGTCTGTTCAATCTGCCGGTCCTGATCGTCAGCGAGCCCGGACGCGTCGGCGAAGAGGTGGCCTACCACCATGGCGCCAGCGGCTTTTTCTCGACGCCGATCAACCCGACCGAAGTGCGCACCTCGGTCCTGACCCTGGTCCGCCGCCAGCGCTTGCGCTGGGAAATTCGCAAGGCGTTGACCCAAACGCTGCAGCCGGCGACCCGCGATGCCGGCACCGGACTTTATTCGCGCAGTTTCCTGGACGCCTATCTGACCGATCGCGTGGCCTATTCGGCGCCGCACGGCCGTCATCTCTCGATCATGTTCTTTCGGGTCCCGGACATCGAAGGCATCCTCCAGCGCTTCGGCGTCGAACAGGCCGAACATCTGCGTCTGCAGGTATCGCAATGGATCACCAGCCTGCTGCGCGGCGAGGACGTCACGGCACGCTTTGCGGAGAATGAATTCTGCGTGGTTCTGCCCGATACGCCCAAGGCCGAGGCGGAAATCGTGATGAATCGCATTGCCGGCGTCTTGGCCTATACCGATTTTGCCGTGAAGGATGTCTATCAACCGGTTAAAATATGGGCGCGCGTCGGCGCCGCCGATTTGCAACCCGAGGACGACGTGTCCTCGCTGATCGCCAGGGCCCGCGTCAATATCGTCTGAATTGACGGCGTGGCCAGAAACGCTTTCCAGTGGTGAACGCCATGCGCATCGATGTGATTTTCGATACCGTCTGCCCCTGGTGCTATATCGGCAAGCACCGTTTCGAACGCGCCTTGAGCCTGCGCCCCGACGTCCGGGCCGAAGTGCGGTGGCGCCCCTTCCTGCTCAATCCGGAAATGCCCGCCGCCGGCCTCGATCGGCAGATTTATCTCGAACGGAAATTCGGCAGCACCTATCGGATCCAGCGGATCCACGGCGCCGCCCAGCAGGCCGGCGAAAGCGACGGCATCCGTTTCAATTTCGACGCCATCAAGCGGACGCCCAACAGCATCAATTCGCATCGCCTGATCCATTTCGCCGCCGATTCGACGCGCCAGGCCCATCTCGTCGAGGCCATCTTCGAAGCCTATTTCGTTCACGGCCAGGACATCGGCGATGTCCGCGTCCTGGGGCGCGTCGCCGATTCCTGCGGCCTGCCCGGCGCCGAGGTCGAGGACTATCTGTGGTCGGAGGCCGGGGTGAGCGCCATCGAGACCGAAAATGCCCGGTTTCATCGTCTGGGCGTCAGCGGCGTGCCCTGCTACATCCTGGACGAGCGCTACGCCGTCGCCGGAGCGCAGGAACCCGATATGCTGGCCCGCCTGCTCGATATCGCCCAGGGGGCCGAACTGGAAACCGCCTCGCGCTGAGCCGGGCCGCTCCGGTTTTCGGACTTTTTCGCCGCCCGGCCGAATGGTCCGGGCCCAATACCCTAATATTCGAATGGGTACCCTTCCCGTCCGCGCACGGCCGGCGTACAATCCGCCGTCCG
>JAATGN010000274.1 GCA_015654615.1 Rhodospirillales bacterium | reverse complement strand
ACCGGCCGGCGGCCGACCCGTCCTGGAAGAATAAGGAAAAGTGGCACCGGCGTCTCTGCCGGTGTCCGCCGCTGGCGCGGCGGAGTTTTTTCTCCACCGGCAGGGACGCCGGTGCCACTGACGCTTTTCTTCCAGGGCGGAGCGAGGCAATGACGCGATTATTGCTTAACGTAAGGGTCCGGGACGACATAACCACTTCCGGCCCTGAAGCCCGAGCGGCGCCTGAGCCCGCGCGGTGGTTTCGAAGGGGCTTCCGGTCGCCGGCGTTCGACGACACGGTCCGCGCAACCTCTTGCGCGGACCATGCAACCGTGGGGCACGGCTGGCGCATGAGGGCCAATGAATAACCGACGTTGCTTCTCCCGGCGTTATCGAATACCCCTTACCGTTCTCAGCGGTTAGAGGACGATCAGGGTTCCATGCGCATCCTTCGCCATTTTGTCGAGTTTCCAGCGATGCTGCGCGGTGGCGTGGTGGCGCTGGGCAATTTTGATGGTGTGCATCTTGGGCATCAGAAGGTCATCGGCGCGGCGAAATCGCTGGCCGATGCGCGGCAGGTCGCCTGCGGCGTGATGAGCTTCGAGCCGCATCCGCGCGAGCTGTTCGACCCCAGCGCGACGACGTTCCGTCTGACCCCTTTCCGCATCAAGGCCCGCCTGATCGAATCGCTGGGGCTGGACTTCCTTCTGATGCAGCGCTTCGACCGCGAATTCGCCAGCCATACGGCGGAGGAATTCGTCCTGCAGGTTCTGGTGGCGGGCCTCGGCGTCAGCCATGTCGTGGTCGGTTACGACTATGTGTTCGGCCAGGGGCGGGTCGGCAATGTCGCGCTGCTGCAGGAAATGGCCGAACGCTGCGGCTTCGGCGTCACCTGCATCGATGCCGCCCTGGCCGAGGACGGCAAGATCTATTCGTCGACGCGGATCCGCGAGGCGCTGGCCTCCGGCCGGCCGCACGATGCGGCCCGTCTGCTCGGACGGAACTGGGAGATCGAAGGCCGCGTCGAGCATGGCGACAAGCGCGGCCGCACCATCGGCTTTCCCACCGCCAATATCGAAATGGCCGAATATCTCCACCCGGCGACCGGCGTTTACGCGGTGATGGCCGGAATCGACCAGGGGGGAGCGACCGAATGGCGCCCCGGCGTGGCGAATTTCGGAAAACGGCCGACGTTCGACGATCAGGATGTGCTGTTCGAAGTACATCTGTTCGATTTCAACGGCGACCTCTATGGTCGTCACCTGCGCGTCGGTCTGGTCGAATACCTGCGTTCCGAGCGGAAATTCTCCGGTCTTCGGGCGCTCAAGACACAAATCGAAGAAGACTGTCAGGCCGCGCGCCAAATTTTGGCGAAGAGCGGCGCCCGATAACGAGCAAGGCCATGAGCACAGATTACAAGACCACCGTCTTTCTCCCCAAGACCGACTTTCCGATGAAGGCCGGCCTGCCCGATCTGGAACCGAGACTTCTGGCTCGGTGGAAAGAGATCGGCCTGTTCGAACGATTGCGCGACCAGGGCGCCGGGCGCGAGAAGTTCGTCCTGCACGACGGCCCTCCCTATGCCAACGGCCACCTGCATATCGGCCACGCGCTCAACAAGATCCTGAAGGACGTGATCAACCGCTGCCAGCAGATGCTGGGCAAGGACGCCCACTATGTCCCCGGCTGGGACTGCCACGGCCTGCCGATCGAATGGAAGATCGAGGAAAAATACCGCGCGGCCGGCCTCGACAAGGACGCCGTCGATCCCATCGAGTTCCGCAGGGAATGCCGGGAATTCGCCGCCCAATGGATCGAGATCCAGAAAGCCGAGTTCCAGCGGCTCGGCCTGGAAGGCGACTGGGACCACCCCTACACCACCATGGCCTTCGCCGCCGAGGCGCAGATCGTGCGCGAGCTTGGCAAATTCGTGATGAACGGCGGCCTCTACAAGGGAGCCAAGCCGGTCATGTGGTCGGTGGTCGAAAAGACCGCGCTGGCCGAGGCCGAGGTCGAATACCACGACCATGGTTCGATCACCATCTGGGTGCGCTTCCCGGTGGTCAAAGCCAGTCATCCGGAATTGGAGGGGGCCTCGGTGGTCATCTGGACCACCACGCCCTGGACCATGCCGGGCAATCGGGCCGTCGCCTATGGTCCGGCCATGACCTATCACGTCTATCGGATCGATCAGGTGGCCGAGGGCAGCTTGGCGGTGCCGGGCGAACGTCTGGTCCTCGGCGAGGATCTGGCCGAACAGGTGATGGCGGACGCCAAGGTGACGGCCTTCACCCCGGTGGCGACCCTGCCGGGCAGCGCCTTGGCCGGCACCGTTCTCAGCCATCCCCTGAAGACCCATCCCGAGGCGGCCGGCGGTTATGCCTTCGCCGTGCCCTTGCTGCCGGGCGATTTCGTCACCAACGACACCGGGACCGGTTTCGTCCATATCGCGCCCGGCCATGGCGAGGACGATTGGCATCTCGGCCAGGCCCACGGCATCGCCGTGCCCGAAACCGTCCAGCCGGATGGAACCTATTACCCGTCCATCCCTCTCTTCGCCGGGCAGCAGGTGCTGGCCGCCGGCAGGAAAGGCGACTATTACTCGCCCGTCGCCAAGCCGGTGATCGAGGCGATGAAGGCGGTCGGCGCGCTGCTGCATCACGGCAAGGTCAAGCACAGCTACCCGCATTCCTGGCGGTCCAAGGCGCCGTTGATCTTCCGCACGACGCCCCAGTGGTTCATCAGCATGCAGACCAACGATCTCCGGGCCAAGGCGCTGGCGGCCATCGACGAGACCCGCTGGGTGCCGGCCCAGGGGCGCAACCGCATCCATGCGATGGTGGAGAACCGTCCCGACTGGTGCGTCTCGCGCCAGCGCGCCTGGGGCGTTCCGATCACCGTTTTCGTCCATAAGACCACCGGCGAAGTTCTGCGCGACCAGGCGGTCATCGACCGCATCGCCGCCGCCGTCGAAACCGAGGGGGCCGACGCCTGGTTCACCTCGCCGCCGGAACGTTTTCTCGGCAACGATTACCGGGCGGAGGATTGGGAGCAGGTCGGCGATATTCTCGACGTCTGGTTCGATTCCGGCTGTACGCACGCCTTCGTCCTGGAAAATGGAGGCTGGGGCCTGCCCTGGCCGGCCTCCCTCTATCTGGAAGGCTCGGACCAGCCTCGCGGCTGGTTCCATTCCTCCCTGCTGGAAAGCTGCGGAACCCGGGGCCGCGCGCCATACGACGCGGTGCTGACCCACGGCTTCGTCCTCGACGAGGAAGGCCGCAAGATGTCCAAATCGCTGGGCAATGTGGTCTCGCCGCAGGAAGTGGTCGCCCAATATGGCGCCGATATCCTGCGTCTTTGGGTGGTCGGTTCGGACTATTCCGAGGATCTGCGGATCGGCCCGGAGATCATCAAGACCCAGGTCGACATCTATCGCCGCCTGCGCAATACGCTGCGCTATCTGCTGGGGGCGCTGGACGGCTTCACCGAGGCCGAACGGCTGGACGCCGCCGCGATGCCGCCGCTGGAACGCTGGGTGCTGCATCGCCTGGCCGAACTCGACGGCCTGGTGCGCCAGGCCTGCAACGATTTCCAGTTCCACAATCTGTTCGCCGAACTTCACAATTTCTGCGCGGTCGATCTTTCCGCCTTCTATTTCGACATCCGCAAGGATTCGCTCTACTGCGATCATCCGACCGACCTGCGCCGCCGCGCGACCAGGACGGTGATGGATCTGCTGTGCACCTGCCTGACCCGCTGGCTGGCTCCGTTCCTTTGCTTCACCGCCGAGGAGGCCTATCTGGCCCGGCATCCCGGCAGCACCGGCAGCATCCATCTCGAACCCTTCTTCGCGGTGCCGGCCGCCTGGCGCGACGACGCGTCGGCCGAACGGTGGGGCAAGATCCGCGATCTTCGCCGGGTCGTCACCGGCGCCCTGGAAATCGAGCGCGGCGCCAAACGCATCGGTTCCAGTCTGCAGGCGGCGCCGCTGGTGGTGATGGCGCCGGATTACGAGATCGACCTCGACGGCCTCGACCTGGCCGAACTCGCCATCACCTCGAAGATCGAGATCGCGCGGGGGGACATCCCGCCGGGGGCCTTCACCTCGGCCGACCTGCCGGGGGTCGGTGTGGTCTTCCGGGCCGCCGAGGGCGAGAAATGCCAGCGGTGCTGGAGGGTGCTGCCCGATGTCGGTTCGCACGGCCACGACGGATTGTGCGGTCGTTGCGCCGATGCCGTCGCCAAGGGGGCCGCTCTTCGATGACTGCGCGGCGGCCGCGGGCCGGATCCTTCTTCACGCCCTTTCCCATCGAGGGTCACGGTCTTCGCACGCCTATGAGTTTCCATGATTTTTCAGTTCGCCATGCGCAATTATAAAATCGTCATCCCCGCGCCAGCGGGGATGACGAAAAAAACTGAAAAGATGTGCGAACACGACAGCCCATCAAGGGGGAGGGCTTCATGAGTCGGTCACGAATGCCCACGGGCCCCAGAATCGCGGAAATGCGCAAAAGCGTTCTTTTCGGCCTGGGCGTCGCCGTCGTCGTGGCATTGCTCGACCAATTCAGCAAATGGAAAATCCTCGTCGCCTTTCGGCCGGACGGGGTGACCGGAACGCCCTTTTCGTCCTTCCTGCGGATCGATGTGCTGCCGATCCTCGATTTCGTCCTGACCTGGAATCGCGGCGTCAGTTTCGGCATGGGCAACGACGCCGGCGGCTACAACGTTTTGTTTTTCACCGGCCTGGCCGTGATCATCGGCGCCATGCTGGTCGCCTGGATGGCCAGAACCACCGATCGTCTGGTATTGCTTTCCCTCGGCCTGATCGTCGGCGGTGCGATCGGCAATGTAATAGACCGCCTGCGGTTCGGCGCGGTGGTCGATTTCTTATATGTGCATATCGGCGCCTTCGACTGGTGGCCGGTTTTCAATGTCGCCGATTCGGCCGTTTGCATCGGGGCTGCACTCTTGGTGTTCGACTCCTTGTTTGCCAAACGGGATTCGAATATGAATACGCAATGACCTCAGGAAGCCCTCACATGACCATGGTTCGTCTTGCCGCAGGTGTCGCGGTTGTTGCCGCTTTGTCGTTAACCGGTTGCAGCGAGGCTCGTCGGGCCCTTGGCTATGACAAGTCGCCTCCTGATGAATTCGCCGTGATGTCCCGGGCCCCCTTGGCCCAGCCGCCGGACTTCACCTTGCGTCCGCCGCTGCCCGGCGCGACCCGCCCGCAGGAAGGAACCGTCCGCGATCAGGCCAAGAGCGTGCTGGTCCCCGGGCGCGCCGCCGGTTTGAGCCTGGGAGGGGCCAGCAGCCGCAGCCAGGGCGAGCAGACCATCCTGACCAAGGTCGGGGCCGATCAGGCCGATCCGAACATCCGCCGCAAGGTCGACGAGGAAACCACCGCCTTGATCGAGGCGGACAACAGTTTCACCGACAAGATCCTGTTCTGGCAGGACAAGCCGGCGCCGGGCGATCTGCTGGACGCCAACCAGGAAGCCAAGCGGATCCGGCAGAACGCCTCGGCCGGCAAGTCGCCGTCCGAAGGGAACTCGCCGCAAATCATTCGGCGCCAGAAGGGTTGGCTCGAAGGGATCTTCTGATGTGATGCAGTTTGGGCATCCCAGGTCGAATCCATGCAATTGCCGCCGAGATTTCGGCGAGAAGGGGCCGGTGACGGCCCCTTCTTCGTCTGGAGGTTTGATGAAAACGTTCCCCCGTGTTCTCGCCCGCCGGCTGGCCGCCGCCTGTCTGGGCCTCGGTTTCATGGTCATCGGCGCCGCCCCGGCCGGGGCGCAGGTGTTCAATCCGGAGACCTTCACCCTGAAGAACGGAATGCAGGTGGTGGTGGTTTCCAACCACCGCGTTCCGGTGGTCCGCCACATGGTCTATTACAAGGTCGGCGCGGCGGATGAAACGGCCGGCAAGACCGGGCTCGCCCACATGGTCGAACATATGATGTTCAAGGGCACCAAGACGATGCCGGCGGGAGCCTTCTCGCAAATGGTGGCGAAGAACGGCGGCCGCGACAACGCCTTCACCACCGCCGACTATACCGCCTATTACCAGAACGTCGCCGTCGACAAGCTCGAACTGGTGATGCGGCTCGAATCCGACCGCATGGCCAATCTGCTCCTGAAGGACGAGGACTTCCAGCCGGAGCGGCAGGTCGTCCTGGAAGAGCGCCGGATGCGCGTCGAAAACGCGCCGGGGGCCTTGCTGAGCGAACAGGTCGAAGCCTCGCTGTTTCTCAACAGTCCCTATCATCATCCGGTCATCGGCTGGCGGAACGAGATCGAAAAATACACGCTGCAGGACGTCGTCGATTTCCATCGGCGCTGGTACGCCCCCAACAATGCCGTCCTCCTGGTCTCGGGCGACATCACGGCGGCCCAATTGAAGCCCCTGGCCGAGAAATATTACGGCGTCATTCCGGCCCGTCCGGTGCCGCCGCGGCAACGCACCGAAGAGCCGCCGCCGATCGCCGCGCGGACCGTGGAAATGCGCGATCCCGATGTTCACCAGCCGGATTGGCAGCGTCTCTATCTCGCCCCCAGCTATCATTCCGGCGAGACCCGGCTGGCCTATCCGCTGCAGGTCCTGGCGGAAATCCTGGGGGGCGGCACCACCAGCCGGCTCTATAAAAACCTGGTGGTCGAGCAGAAGCTCGCCGCGTCGGCCGGCGCCGGCTATGAACCGGACAGCATCGGCCCAAGCTCGTTTTTCTTCGAGGCCACTCCCCGCCCGGGAGTGTCGATGGACGCCCTGCAGACGGCCGTTGCCGCGCAGATCCGCGCGATTGCAACCGACGGCGTCAGCGCCGAAGAGGTGGCCGAGGCCAAGCAGCGGCTGCATACGGCCGTCGCCTATGCCAAGGATTCCTATGGCGCCGGAGCCCGCGCCCTGGGCGAAGCCCTGTGCACCGGCCAGAGCATCGCCGACGCCGAGGCCTGGCCGGCGCGGATCGCCGCGGTCACCCCGGACTCGGTCAGCGAGGCGGCCCGCCAGGTGCTGCGCGATGAACGCTCCGTGACCGGGCTTCTGCTGCCGGCCGGTCCGCAGGACGCGACGACCCAAGCCGTCACCACCGAACCGGTGCCGCGGCTTCCGGCCGGCCTGCCCGGAAGGGAGTTGCGATGATGACCCTGCGCCATATCCTGTTGACCGCCGTCGTCTGCGCGCTGCCCGCGCTGCCGGCGGCGGCGCTGACCATCGAGCCGGTGACCAGTCCCAACGGCATCGAAGCCTGGTTGGTCCAGGACCATGCCAATCCGATCATCGCGCTGACCTTGGGCTTCAAGGGAGGGGCGGCGATCGATCCGCCCGGCAAGACCGGCCTGGCGGAAATGGTCGGCGGCCTTCTCGACGAGGGGGCCGGCGATCTGGATTCCCAGGCGTTCCACGGCAAGCTGGAAAATCTGGCGATCTCCTTCGGCTATTCGGCCGAATCGGACAATTTCGAAGGCCATCTGAAAACCGTGACGGCCAATCGCGACACGGCCTTCGATCTGCTGCGCCTGTCCTTGACCCAGCCGCGCTTCGACGCCGACGCGGTGGACCGCGTTCGGGGCCAGATCCAGGCCATTCTCGCCGGCGAATTGCAAAATCCCGGCGTCGTCGCCCGGCGGGCCTTCGCCCGGGCGATGTATCCGGATCATCCCTATGGACTGCCGGTCGACGGCACGCCGGAAAGCATCGACGCCATCACCGTCGAAGACCTGAAAGCCTGGGTCGCGGCCCATCTGGGGCGCGACAGGCTGACGATTTCGGTGGTTGGCGACATCACGCCGGCCGAACTGGGGCCGCTGCTCGACCGGACCTTCGGCGGCCTGCCGGAAAAAGCCGCGCCCTTTTCCGTCGCCGACGTGGCGCCGCAGGCGAACGGCAAGGTCGAGGTCGTTCACCGGTCCATTCCCCAAAGCGTCGTGATGTTCGGCGAGCCGGGATTGAAACGGGACGATCCCGATTGGTACGCCGCCTATGTGATGAATTACATCCTGGGCGGCGGCGGTTTTTCCTCGCGGCTGACCACCGAGGTTCGGGTCAAGCGCGGTCTGGCCTATGGCGTGTCCAGCTATTTGCTGCCGCGCGACCATTCGGCCCTGCTGGCCGGCAGCGTGGCGACCCGCAACGATCGGGTCAAGGACAGCCTGCAGGTGATCCGGGACGAATGGCGCCGGATGGCCGAAGGCGGCGTGACTCCGCAAGAACTGGCCGACGCCAAGACCTATCTGACCGGGTCGTTTCCGCTGCAACTGGAAAGCACCGAGGCGATCGCCGGATTGCTGCAGGTCGTCCAGGTGGAAAAATTGGGACTCGACTATCTGGACCGGCGCAAGGCCCTGATCGACAAGGTGACGGCGGCGGACGTGCGGCGCGTGGCGCGGCGCCTGCTCGACGCCGATCATCTTTCCTTCGTCGTCCTGGGCGACCCCCAGGGGCTGTGAGGCCCGGGATCGGAATCGAACGGATCCGCTCCCGGGAGCGCGGGGAAACGCGCCGCAACAGAGCGTAACCGTGACATGTTTGGCCCTTCTCCGCGTGCGTGTTATGGTGCGCCGCTTGAGGGCCAGTGGGAAATGTCTTGAGCGACGAATCGAAGAAGATCGACCTTGAAAAGGTCGCCCCGGCGCGGACGGACCGCAACACGACGCAACGCATGCAGGCAAGGGTCTGAACATCATGGGGATGGTCAAGACCCTGACCAGGACCGAAGGCGTTCGTCGCTTTCTTTGCTGGTTGGCGGCGCAATATATCCGTCTCGTCCATGCGACGGGGCGCTGGCAGGTCGTGGGCGGCGAGCTTCCCCGGGCTTTCTGGGACGAGGGGCGTCCCTTCATCCTGGCCTTCTGGCATGGGCGCATTTTGATGATGCCCTATTGCTGGCGGCGGCGGCAGCCGATCAGGATGCTGATCTCTCAACATCGGGATGGGCAGATCATCGCGCGGACGGTGAGCCATTTCGGCATCGAGACCATCGTCGGCTCCTCGTCCAAAGGGGGGACGGCGGCGCTCAGGGCCATGCTGCAGTCCCTGAAGGGCGGAACCTGCGTCGGCATCACGCCCGACGGCCCGCGCGGACCCCGGATGCGGGCTTCGGAGGGGATCGTCCAAGTGGCCAAGCTGTCCGGCCGGCCGATCATTCCGTGCAGCTTTTCGACCCGACGCCGCAAGATCCTCGGCAGCTGGGACCGCTTCTCGGTCGCCCTGCCTTTTTCCCGGGGCGTCTTCGTCTGGGGAACGCCCATCGCGGTGGCGGCCGACGCCAAGGCATCCGACCTGGCGAAGGCCAGGGAGGCGGTGGAAGCCGGCCTGAACGCCATCACCGACGAGGCCGACCGGCGGATGGGGCATGCTCCGATCGCCCCCGCTCCCGCTTCCGGACCGGATCAGGCGGCGGCCGACACAGCCCTTCCCCGGGGGGCGGAACGGTGATCCTCGCTCTTTACCGCGGCTTGACCACGCTGGGGGCGCCGCTGATCGCTTATTACCTCGACCGCCGGATGGCGCGCGGCAAGGAGGACCGGGTTCGTTTCGGCGAACGCCGGGGGGTGCCGAGCCGGGCCCGGCCGGACGGCATGGTGGTCTGGCTGCATGCCGCCAGCATCGGCGAATCGATCTCCATGCTGCCGGTGATCGAGCGTCTGCAGGCCCGCCCCGGGACGACCGTCCTGATCACCACCGGAACGGTCACCTCGGCCGAGGTGATGGCCGAGCGGCTGCCCGAAGGCGCCATCCACCAATATGTTCCGGTCGATCGCTTGCCGTGGGTCCGGCGCTTTCTCGATCATTGGCGTCCCGATCTCGCCTTGTGGGCCGAATCGGAATTTTGGCCCAACCTGCTGGTGGAGACGGCGGCGCGCGGGGTTCCGCTGATCCTGCTGAATGGCCGCATCTCCGATCGTTCCTTCGCCAAATGGCGGCGCCAGTCCCGGTTGGTGCGTCGCCTGCTGGCCGGATTCGTCCTCTGCCTGGGGCAAACGCCGACGGATGCCCAGCGTCTTTCCATCCTGGGGGCGAAACGCGTCGGCTGCCGCGGCAATCTCAAATTCGCGGCGCTGCCGTTGCCGGTGGACGAAACCGCCATGGCCCGCCAGGCCGCGCAGCTGGGCGACCGGCCGCGCTGGCTGGCGGCCAGCACCCATCCCGGCGAAGAGGCGGCGGCCGGGCGGGTCCATCAGGCGCTGTCGGCGCTTCATCCAGGCTTGCTGACCATCGTCGTGCCACGCCATCCCAATCGCGGCGAGGCGGTAGCGGCCGAACTGCGGGCGCTGGGGCTGCGGGTCGCGCAACGCGGCGCCGGTCAGGCGGTGACCGCGGAGACGCAAATTCTGCTGGCCGACACCTTGGGCGAATTGGGGCTGTTCATCCGTCTGGCCCCCATCGTCTTCATGGGGAAAAGCCTGATCGGTCAGGGCGGTCAAAATCCGCTGGAGCCGGCGCGGCTGGGTGCGTCGGTGCTTTTCGGCCCGCATATGGACAATTTCGCCGAGATCGCCAGCCGAATGTGCCGGGCGTCCGCCGCCGAACAGGTCATGGACGAGCCGGCCCTCGTGCTGGCCGTGTCGCGGCGCCTGGCGGACCCCGGGCTGCTTGCCCGCTCGGGGCAGGCGGCCCATGATTTCGCCCTGGCCGAGGACGATGTGCTCGACGCGGTTTTCGCCGAACTGGCGCCCTGGCTGACCGACAGGGGGACGACATGATGCGCGCACCGGGCTTCTGGGTGACGGGCGGGCCGCTGTCGCTGGCCTTGGCCCCCTTCGGCTGGATGTGGGCGGCGGGAAGCGCCTGGCGCGGCGCCTTCACCACGCCTTTCGCGGCGCCGGTTCCGGTGGTCTGCATCGGCAATGTGGTGGTCGGCGGCGCCGGGAAGACGCCCGTCGCCCTGTCGGTGGCCCATCGGCTGCCGGGGGCGCATTTCCTGTCGCGCGGTTACGGCGGGCGGGAGACGGGACCGCTGCTGGTCGATCCGAAGAAGCATGGTCACGGCCGGGTCGGCGACGAGCCTTTGCTGCTGGCCGAAACCGCCCCTTGCTGGGTGGCCGCCGACCGTGTCGCCGGCGCCAGGCGGGCGGCGGCGAAAGGGGCCCGGTGCCTGGTGATGGACGACGGCTTTCAAAATCCCTCCCTGAAAAAGGACGTCGCATTGCTCGTCGTCGACGGCCATGTCGGTTTCGGCAATGGTCGCTGCATGCCGGCCGGACCCTTGCGCGAACCGGTTTCCCGGGCCTTGGCCCGGGCGACGGCGGTGGTTATCCTGGGGGAGGATCGGGCCGGCGTCGCCCGGCGGGCGGCCGGAAAACCGATCCTGCGGGCCATCCTGGAGCCGGAGGCGGAGGCCAGCGCGCTGGCCGGCCAGCGCGTGGTGGCCTTTGCCGGGATCGGCCGGCCGGAAAAATTCTTCAATATGCTGGAGGCTCAGGGGGCCACGGTGGTCGAAGCTTATGCCTTCCCCGATCATTATCCCTATCAGGCCTCCGAGATCGGCGAATTGATCGCCATCGCCGAGACCCATGCCGCCGCCCTGATCACCACCACCAAGGACATCGTCCGGGTTCCCGCCCATCAGCGCGACGCCATCGGCGTGCTGCGCATCGTCGTCACCTGGGAAGACGAGGCCGCGTTGCAGGCGGTCCTGCGCCCGGCCCTGCGGGGATGGGCGCAGCCATGACGGCGGGCAGGAAGCTGGGGTTTCGGCTGGAGGCCGTTGCCGTCTGGATCGTCTTCAGGATTTTCGCCCTCCTGCCGCTCGACGTCGCTTCGGCCGTCGGCGGATGGATCGGCCGGACGATCGGTTCCCGATTGCCGGTCACCCGTCACGCCAGGCGCAATCTGAGCCGTATCTTTCCCGATTGGCCGGCGGCCGAGCGCGAGGCGGTCATCGTCCGGATGTGGGACAACATCGGCCGGACGGCCGGCGAATATCCGCATATCCCCGAACTGACCTACGGCCCCGGCGGACGGGTCGAAATCGAAGGAATGGAGCATTTCGCCGCCTTGCGCGACGATGGGCGGCCGGGCCTTTTCTTCAGCGGCCATTTCGGCAATTGGGAAATTCTCGGGCCTTTCGCGGCGCACCACGGCATCCCGCTGCATCTGATCTACCGTGCGGCCAGCAATCCTTACGTCAACTGGATCTTCACCCACGGCCGCGCCAATGACGGCGTCGAGCTGATTCCCAAGGGGGCGACCGGCGCCCGGACGGCGCTGAACAAGCTGAAGCACGGCGAGCACATCGGCATGCTGGTCGATCAGAAGATGAACGACGGAATCAGCGTGCCGTTTTTCGGCATCGAGGCGATGACGGCCCCGGCCCTGGCGGCTTTCGCCCTGAAATACCAATGTCCGGTGGTGCCGGCGCATATCGTCCGGCTCAAGGGGGCCTGGTTCCGCATCATCTTCGACGCTCCCCGGCTTTTCGCCGACACCGGCGACCGGCATGCCGATGTCCATGCGGCGATGGCCCAGGTGAACGGCTTCCTGGAACGATGGATCCGCGAACGGCCGGACCATTGGCTGTGGCTGCACAAGCGCTGGCCTAATGAGGACCTGGGACGGAAATAACGGCTTCGCTTTCTTCTGCGTCATTGCTTCGCTGCGCTAGACAGAAAAAAGGATTTACCTCCCCCAATAATCCGCAGAAATCTGCCATTTTCATCCAGGGTGGGTCGGACGAAGGCCGGTGGCGAACTAACAAGAAAACGCCGTCATTGCGAGGAGCGAAGCGACGCGGCAATCCAGAGTGCCAGGCTATCCTGGACTGCTTCGCTGGGCTCGCAGTGACGGCATTTTCACCCAGGAGGGTCGACCTCGGTCGGTGCGCAACTCGCAATGACGCCGTTATTTCCGGACGGGCCTAATTAGACTGGAGCGATTTGCGATCGGACTGGATCATCGATCTTT
>JAATGN010000345.1 GCA_015654615.1 Rhodospirillales bacterium | reverse complement strand
CGGCGATCCGGGAAACCGGCGCCGCGCCATGGCCACGGTGTCGATGGCCCGGTCGCGGGGCAGCAGCGGATGGCCGAGGGCCTTCAGCTCCCAATTGAGAAATTTCATATCGAAGTCGGCGTTGTGAATGACCAAGGGCGAATCTTCGACGAAGGTCAGAAAATCTTCCGCCACCTTTTCGAACAGGGGATGCTGGCGCAGGAATTCCTCGGACAGGCCGTGAACCCGGAAGGCCTCCTCGGGCATGTCGCGCTCGGGATTGAGATAGACGTGAAAAACCCGTCCGGTGGCCAAATGATTGACCAATTCGATGCAGCCGATCTCCACCAGGCGGTGACCGGCGACCGGATCGAGGCCGGTGGTTTCGGTGTCGAGAACGATCTCACGCATTCACTTTTTCCCATTGGCTGGTTTCACGGCAATTCCCCGCGCTCGACGGCGGCGGCGGCGCAGCGACGCCCCCTGTTGCCGCAACAAAATCACCGCTGTCCGCAATTTGCGCAAGGCCAGGCGAAAGCCGGATCCCGTCGGCACGATGAAATCGGCGCGCCGGCGCTTTTCCCGATCGGGCATCTGCCGTTGGCGGATGGCCGCCAGTTTGCCGGGCGTCATGCCGGGACGGGCCAGCACGCGCTGCGCCTGCAAAAAGTCCGGGCAGGTCACCACGGCGACGGCGTCGACCCTGCGGCCGGGTCCCGTCTCCAGCAACAAGGGAATATCCAGGCCGACGACGCGAAGACGGCGGCGCCGCGCCCTTTCCAGGAATTGCCGTTCCTGGCGGCGGACCAGGGGATGGAGAATCGCCTCCAGGCGCGCCAAGGCCGCGGTATCGCCGAACACCCGCGTTCCGAGCCGGCCGCGGTCCACCGCTCCCCGGACGACGACGCCCGGAAAGGCCCGTTCGACCGCTTCCACCGCCGCGCCGCGCTTGGCCAGCAGACGATGCACCGCGGCGTCGGCGTCGTGGACCGGGACGCCGAGGCGGCGCAACTGGCCCGCCGCCGTACTCTTGCCCATGCCGATCGAACCGGTCAGGCCGAGAATGATCATCAGCTCTCCACGAATCGCCTGAGCTCGTCGGTCACCGCCGGCATCACACCGAACCAGGCGAGAAAGCCGGGCCGGGCCTGATGCAGCAGCATGCCCAGACCGTCGACGGTCCGATGGCCGCGATGACGGGCCTGAAACAGCAGGGGCGTTTCCAGCGGCACATAGACGATGTCGGTCACCAGGGCTTTGCGCGGCAAGGCGTCGAGAGCGAGGTCGAGCGGCGGCTGGCCGCTCATGCCCAGGCTGGTGGTATTGACCAGCAAGGCCGCGCCGGCCAGGGCCTCGGTCCGCTCCTGCCAATTCACCACCTCGATGGGACCGCCCAGGGCCTCCGCCACTTCGACGGCGCGGGATCGGGTGCGGTTGATCAGGCGGACCACGGGGGCGCCGTCGTCCAGCAAGGCGGCGGCCACCGCGCGGGCCGCGCCGCCGGCGCCGATCACCGCGGCCGGACCGGCGGCCGCGGTGAAATCGGGAACGGCGTGCCGCAAATTTTCCAGAAAGCCGAAGGCATCGGTATTGCGCCCTTCGATGCTGCCGTCCTGCCTGACCACCAGCGTATTGACCGCGCCGATGCGCCGCGCCAAGGGTTCGACATGGTCGGCCAGGGCAAGCGCCGTCTGTTTGTGCGGGATCGTCACATTGGCCCCGGCAAAGCCCATGCGGGGCAGGGCGCGCAGAACCTCGGCGAAATCCTCGGGCCGGACCGACAAGGGGACGTAGGCGCCGTCGATACGATGCTGCTCGATCCAGAATCCGTGCAACTTCGGGGAACGGGAATGGCCCACCGGCCAACCGAAAACCCCGGCCAGTTTGGCTTTGCCGGACAAAATCATGATTTCATCACCCCGGCGCTCCGCAGGAAATCGAGCAAAGGCAGCAAAGGCAGGCCGAGAATGCCGAAGTGGTCGCCTTCGATTCGCTCGAACAGCTGGGCGCCGAGGCCCTCCAGTTGATAGGCGCCGACCGACGACAAAATGGCCGGATCGGCGTGCTGCAGATAATCATCGAGAAAGTCCTGGCCGAAAGATCGCATGGTCAAGGCCGCCTGGGACAGATGCTGCCAGAGGACCCGGTCCCCGCGCACCACCGTCACGGCCGTCAGCAGATGATGGGTCTTGCCGGACAGCGAGCGCAACTGCCGGCGCGCCGCGTCTGGATCGCCCGGCTTGTCATACCAATTCTCGCCGCAGACCAGCATCTGGTCGGCGCCGATCACCAGGGCGTCGGGCTGGGTTTTCGCCACCGCCAATGCCTTGGCCTGCGCCAAGGCATTGGCGACGCCGCCCGCCTCGGCGCCCGCCGCCCGCAACCGAAGCTTGATCGCCTCTTCGTCGAGACCGGAAGGAACGGCCGTCACGGCGACGCCGGCGGCGTCCAGCATCGCCAAACGGGTGCGGCTGGCCGACGCCAAAAGCAGGGAAGGCATGGCGACATTTGTCACAGCGGAGCCCCCTTGCGGCGAATATAGAGCTGAAGAATCGCCGCGGACGCTTCCTCGATGGAGCGCCGCGAAACATCGATCACCGGCCAACCCTGCTGGGTGAACAGCTTGCGGGCCATGCCGACCTCTTCGCGAACCCGGTCGGGATCGGCATAGTCGCTCTCTTCCGCCTGGCTCAAAAACCGCAGACGCGACCGGCGAATATCGGTCAGGCTCTTGGGTTCCTTCGTCAAGCCGACGATCAGCGGACGCTTGGTGGTGAACAGTTCGGGCGGCGGCGCCATGCCCGGGATCAGGGGAATGTTGGCCGCCTTCAGCCCCCGATTGGCTAGATACATGCAGGTCGGGGTCTTCGACGTCCGCGAAACGCCGACCAGGACCACGTCGGCGGCGTCGAGATCGTGCAGCATCTGCCCGTCGTCGTGCGACAGGGTGAAATGCATGGCGTCGATCCGCTGGAAATAGGCGGCGTCGAGGGCATGCTGACGGCCGGGCTGGGCGCCGAAGTCGGCGTCGAGGTAACCGGCGAGGGCCGCCATCACCGGATCGAGGACCGGAACGTACAGGACCCCCAGCTGCCGGCAGGCCTCTTCGAGCAATCCGCGCACCGCACCGTCCATCAAGGTGACGAGGACCACGCCGGGATTGGCCTCGATTCCTTCGATGACGCGTTCGACCTGGCCCTGGGTCCGCACCAGCCACCACAGATGCGGTATCGGTTCGATGCCTTCGAATTGCACCAGGCAAGCCCGGGCGACCGAGGAGACGGTTTCGCCGCTGGCGTCGGAAACCAGGTGCAGATGGAACTGTTTGATCGACAAGGAAGCGGCCGTTGCCTGTGGATAAATCGTGGAAGCGGGGATAAACACCCGGTTTCGCCGATTGTGCCTTTTTTGCTCCCCGCTGACTATCGACGAATGACTCATCCCATCCCGCTGTGGGACGTTTCGCCGAATGGCGGCGGAAAAACGGGGACGACAGGCGAACGGGAGGGAAATCCCCATTTTCACCGTCTCGGCGTTCCACAGATTTTCTTATGGAAAATCATATCGATCTGATTTTTTTCCCAAACTTTATCCACAAATTTTCATAATTCGTTCGAATCGTGGATAAGCGGGAGGATGATCCTAGAGCGAAGGCGCATCCCCGATATCCACAGGCATCCACCACTACAGCTACCTTTCCTTACGCATCCAAGATCTGTATTGAAGAAGGCCTGCAAAAAACATCTGCCCTCAGGTGATCTCCGTGACCCATGCATCAAACCCCGCCAAGCCGTTCCTGCAGAGCCTGAAGGGAAACGCCGCCATACCGCCGCCTTGCTGGCTGATGCGCCAGGCCGGCCGGTATCTTCCGGAATACCGGTCGGTCCGCGCCCAGGCGAACGGTTTTCTCGACCTCTGCTATTCGCCGGAAAAAGCGACCGAGGTCACCTTGCAGCCGCTCCGTCGTTATGGTTTCGACGCGGCGATCCTTTTTTCCGACATCCTGGTGGTTCCCGACGCCTTGGGCCAGGCTGTGCGTTTTCAGGAAGGCGAAGGACCGAAACTGTCGCCGATTCGAAATGCCGCACAACTCGACGCCCTGACGCTGGATGGTTTTCAGGATCGCTTGCGGCCGGTCTTCGAGACCGTCTCCCGCCTCAAGACGGCGATTCCGACAGCAACGGCATTGATCGGTTTCGCCGGAGCCCCCTGGACGGTGGCGACCTATATGGTCGAAGGCAGCGGGTCGAAGGACTTCCTCGAGACCAAGGCGATGGCCTATGGCCGACCCGCGCTATTCCAACGGCTGATCGATCTGCTGGTATCGGCCACCGGGGATTATCTGATCGCTCAGATCGATCATGGGGCCGAAGCCATTCAGTTGTTCGACAGCTGGGCCGGGACCCTGCCCGAAGACGAATTCGCCAAATGGGTGATCGCGCCGACCCGACGTCTGGTCGAACGGATCAAAACCGAGCGGCCGGGCATTCCGGTGATCGGTTTTCCACGCGGCGCCGGCGCCCTTTATCAGGCTTTCGTCGAACAGACCGGCGTCGATGCGGTCAGCCTGGACACCGGCATTCCGCTCGGCTGGGCGGTCGAGGTCCTGCAGCCCAAGGTCACCTTGCAGGGCAATCTCGATCCGGTGATGGTGGTCACCGGCGGTCCGGCGCTCGATGCCGCCGTCGATCGCATTCTGTCGATCTGTGCCAAGGGTCCCTTCATCTTCAACCTTGGCCATGGCATCTTGCAGACCACGCCGCCGGATCATGTGGCGAGACTGGTCGAACGGGTGCGTGCCTGGAAGGGTTAGGCTGATGGAAAAACTGGCCGTCGTCCTCTTCAATCTCGGCGGTCCGGATTCACCGGCGGCGATCAAGCCTTTCCTGTTCAATCTGTTCAACGACCCGGCGATCATCGCTCTTCCGAAACCGTTTCGCACGGCGCTGGCTTGGCTGATTTCGACGCGGCGGGCCCCGATCGCGCGGAAGATTTACGCCCATCTCGGCGGCCGTTCCCCGTTGCTGGAGCAGACCCTCGAGCAAGCCGGCGCCCTGGAAGCGGCGCTGGGCGGCGAAACCCGGGTTTTCATCGCCATGCGCTATTGGCATCCTTTCACCGAGGAGGCCGTTGCGGCCGTCAAGGCATGGGGGCCCGATCGAATCGTCCTGCTGCCGCTTTATCCGCAGTTCTCGACCACCACCACCGCCTCTTCGGTCAAGGCGTGGAAGCGGCGGGCGGCCAAGGCGGGTTTGACCCGACCGACGGTCGGCGTTTGCTGCTATCCGACCGAAGAGGGGATGGTGCGGGCGCAGGCCGCCTTGCTGAAAGACGGTCTCGAACAGGCGGGGCCGGGAGCCCGCGTGTTGTTTTCGGCGCATGGATTGCCGAAAAAAGTGATCGCGCGGGGAGATCCCTATCAGTCGCAGGTGGAGATGACCGCCCGGGCGATCGTCGCGGCGCTGGGACGAAACGATCTGGATTGGGCGGTGAGCTACCAAAGCCGCGTCGGTCCGATGGAATGGATCGGTCCTTCGACCGATGCCGAGATCCGACGGGCCGGCCGGGACGGGAAAGCCCTGGTGGTGCAGCCGATCGCCTTCGTTTCCGAGCATTCGGAAACGCTGGTCGAGCTGGATATCGAATATGCGCATCTGGCCAAGGAAGCCGGGGTGCCGCTTTATGTGCGAATCCCGGCGCTGGCCAGCCATCCCGCCTTCATCGAGGGTTTGGCCGGTTTGACGCGGCAGGCTTTGATTTCGGGCTGCGATCCGGTCTCGGGCCGGGATGGCCGATCGTGCGGGGAGACCTGGACCGGATGCGGCCGGACGGAGTGAAACGGGACGGCTCGAAGGCCAGTCTCGCCTTCGTCAGCCGGGATATTGCAGGAAATCGTACGGGATCTTCAATCTTCGTTTGACTCGGCTGTCGCCTTTGGATAAAGCTGCGGAATCCCCAGCGGTTTGATCCGATTTGCAACGCGCTGTCTGATCCTTCGGATAGGCTTCGTCCGAAGCGGTAGTTTTCTCTCGGCCGTGAATGGCCATCCCCCATTGTTTCAATTCCCATAGTGGACCTGCCATGAATCTCCAGGAGCTGAAGGCCAAGACACCGGCCGAACTTCTCGCCTATGCCGAGGAACTGCAGATCGAGAATGCCTCGACGCTGCGCAAGCAGGACATGATGTTCGCCATTCTGAAGCAGTTGGCTGAGAACGACACGCCGATTTATGGCGACGGTGTTCTCGAAATCCTTCAGGACGGCTTCGGCTTTCTTCGTTCGCCCGAGGCGAACTATTTGCCGGGTCCCGACGATATCTATGTCTCGCCCAGCCAGGTTCGGCGCTTTTCGCTGCGGACCGGCGACACGGTGGAAGGACAGATTCGCGCGCCGAAGGATGGCGAGCGTTATTTTGCCCTTCTCAAAGTCAATACCATCAATTTCGAGCCGCCGGACAATGTGCGGCATCGGATCAATTTCGACAATCTGACGCCGCTTTATCCCGACGAGCGGCTGCATCTGGAAATCGAGGATCCGACCACCAAGGATCTGACCACGCGGGTGATCGACCTGGTGTCGCCGCTGGGCAAGGGGCAGCGCGGTTTGATCGTCGCCCCGCCGCGGACCGGCAAGACGGTGATGTTGCAGAATATCGCCCATGCCATTGCCGCCAATCATCCCGAGGTTTATCTGATCGTCCTGCTGATCGACGAGCGGCCGGAAGAAGTGACGGATATGGCCCGCTCGGTGAAGGGCGAGGTCATCAGTTCGACCTTCGACGAACCGGCGTCGCGGCATGTTCAGGTCACCGAAATGGTGCTGGAAAAGGCCAAGCGGCTGGTCGAGCATAAGCGGGATGTGGTGATCCTGCTCGATTCCATCACCCGTCTGGCCCGGGCCTACAATACCGTGGTGCCGAGTTCGGGCAAGGTGCTGACCGGCGGCGTCGACGCCAATGCCCTGCAGCGGCCGAAGCGGTTTTTCGGCGCGGCGCGCAATATCGAAGAGGGTGGTTCGCTCACCATCATCGCGACGGCCTTGATCGATACGGGCAGCCGGATGGACGAAGTCATCTTCGAAGAGTTCAAGGGCACCGGCAATTCGGAAATCATCCTGGATCGCAAGCTCTCCGACAAGCGGACCTTCCCGGCCATCGACATCACCAAGTCGGGGACGCGTAAGGAAGAGCTGCTGGTCGACAAGGGTGTCCTCTCGAAGATGTGGGTGCTGCGCCGTGTCCTGATGCCGATGGGCGTGACCGACGCGATGGAATTCCTGGTCGACAAGCTGAAGCATTCGAAGAGCAATTCCGATTTCTTCGAAGCGATGAACAGCTAGTCTCTTTTTTATCCTAAAGCACTAAGGGTGGTGTTTCACGTGAAACACCACCCTTTTTTGCGTCCAAATTCCTCGTTATTGAGGCCGCGGCCAAGCGCGCGGAAGCGGGCGCCCGGCGAGGGACATCAAGAAAAGCCAGAGCGTGATGCCGATTTAAGGCATCGTCCTCTAGAGCGCTTTGCGATCAAACTGGATCGCTCACCTTATCTCGTCATTCCCTTTGATCAGCGGGAATCCAGAGGGCTCACGACGAGCGTTTCCGAGACTCCCGGATCCCCGCTTTCGAGCTTGTGAAATAATCCCAGTG
>JAATGN010000212.1 GCA_015654615.1 Rhodospirillales bacterium | reverse complement strand
TTTATACTCCAGGATACGTCAAACTTTTGCTGCCTCCCCGGCAGAGCCGGGGGATCTCCCATGGTGGTTTAGAACCGTTTAATCTGCAGATCACGAATGGTCGCAGCCAACAACAGCGGCACATAAATAGCCGTTTGTACCACCAGTTCCTTGACGCCCCAACCGCCCCCTGGGCCATAGACCAGCCAACGGCTTTGTCCGAACAGATCGATGCGCGGCATCAAGACGGCAATCCCCTCCATCATCCATCGGCTGACATCGTTCCACAATGGTTGATCGAAGGTCGCCGTATGATTCTCGACGATAGCGCGAAAAAAAGCGGAGGATCGAGCCAGAATGTAAAATCCAAGCGCCGCCACCACCGAGGCCGTGGCGCTTTCCAACGACATGGAGCAGAACAGGCCGATGGCGACGACGACGAAGCCTTCGAGGATCAGGCTGATCATCCATTCGATCAATCCCGGCCCGTTCGCCGAGAAGCCCACCAGCAAAAATGCCGGCGCCAGCAAGGACAGCAATAGAGCGATCCCGGCATAAGCGACGAAATAGGCGAAAACGAAGGTTGCCCGCGAAATCGGCCGAGCCAGGATGGCTTCGATCTCGCGCGTCTCATGCATCCGCCGGATGTGAAAACTGATGAAGGTGATCATGCCAAGCACCAAAATCAGCCGTGTCAACTCGCCGCCGAAGGCCAGGCCGAACTCGCGCTTCTCGGCGATCGCCGAGGCGGCGAGAAAAGAGGCCGCACCGGCCGCAGCCACCAGGGCCAACAGCAGAACCAGAATCAAGCGATCGCGCACGGCGGTGATCAGCACATAACGAAGCGTCGTGAGCATTCTCAAAATCCCAACGGTCGCGGATCATGCATATAGCGCGTGTAAAGATCGCGATCGGCCGCATCGACCGAGTCGTTGCCATGCACGACGCTGGCCCTGAGAAAGATCACCAGTTCGGTCAATTGCGTCTGGTCGCTGTTGGCCTTGAACAAATCGCCGACCACCGGAACGTCGGCGGCCCCCGGCACGCCGCTGTCCTGCTTGGTGACGACCTCCTGCATCAGGCCGCCCATGACGACGACGGCGCCGGAGGGAACGGTGACCACCGAATCCATCTCGCGCACGTCGACCACCGGCACGCTGGAACTGGCGATGGCGGCGTTGATGTTGGCCTGCGAGCATCCTCCGATCGTCGACGCCCCGCACTGGCTGGCGAGGCCCAAGGCGACTGCCGGGTCGGACACCGTGGTCCCCGGCCAGGCGGTCACCGTCGGCCGCAGACCCAAGGTCACCAGATCCCGTTCCAGATCGATGGCCGGCTGTACCGTCATCACCAAACCGATCGGCAAGGTCTGCAAGGTGCTGTTGTAGGTGGCCGTCTGCGATGCCGCCGCCCCGGTTGTGGCCGGAGTCGAGGTCACCGTCGCCGTCAGTTTGAAATAGACCTTGTTCTCCGCCACCTTCAGCATGGCGGTCTGGTTGTTCATCACCGTCATCCGCGGGCTGGACAGCGTCCGGGTGGAACCGAAGGACTGCAGCAGATTGATCATCGCCGCCAAATCGCCGCCGAAGGTGGTGAAGGTGGCGTTGAATCCGGCGGCGCCGAAAGGACTGGTGATATTGCCGGGCGTCGGAAACGCCTGGGAGGCCGAGGTCGTACTGGTGCTCGACGCATTCGTGCTGATGCCGAAACCGGTACCGCGCAAATTCTGGCGCAACGCCTGCCAATCGACGCCGGTGTTGTATTGATCGTTGAGCGTGATCTCGACCACCTTGGCCTCGATCAATACCTGCGCCCCGGCCTTGGCCAGCGTCTTGTTGAAATAGGCCTTGATCAATTTCTGCTGCCGGCCGGTCCCATAGACCGAGACGATGCCGGCCTGCTTGTTGACGCTGTAGCTGGCCGTCGTCGTGCTCGTTGATGCCGGCGCGGCGGGCGGCGTTGCCGGCGCGCGGGACGGGTCGGCCGCTCCATTCGCCGCGGCAGCCGCGGCCCCGGCCGCAGCCACCGAGGCCGGGGCTGCGGCAGCAGGATCGGCGGCCGGCGTATCGCCGGCTTCCAGCGGCGACGCCGTCGTCCCGCCGCGGGCGGCCCTCAGCGGGCTCGCCGGAACCACCGCGGAACTGACCAGAGAACCGGTGTTGTTGGTGGCGATCGGCTGGTAACGCGGATTGGAATTGGCCAGGATCTGCTTGATATTGGTGTCGAGTTCGGTCCAGACGTCGGCATTCGATTTGCTGGTCACGTCGGTGGTCGACGCATTGTTGCCGCTAGCGCTGCTGGCACCTTGAATCACGTTGCTGATGTTGGCGCTGCTGGCGATATCGCTCGTCGCAGTGCGCACCGAATTCAGCAGATCGAGGTGATAGGTCTCGTGGTACATGCCGTCCACCTCGACATGCAGCACATTGTTCTTGAAGGAATAGCGCAGATTGCCGAGGTCGCAGATACGGTCGATGACCTCGAGGAAGGGGCGGTCGCGGGCGGTCAGGATGATGCCGCCGGCGATGTTGGGATCGAGGTCGAGATCGACGCCGACCTTGCGGGCCAGTTCCAGCAGCACGTCGCGCAAGGGCACCGAGGGATCGGTGATGCTGACGCTGACCAGGCGCTGCGCCACCGAGGGCGGCGGCGGGGCGGCCAGAATCGGCTGCAATTCGGGAATCGGCGGCGGTGCGGCCGATTGGTCGACGGCCGGCGGCGGTTTGCGGTTCAACAAGTCCTTATAGTCGGCTTTGCTCAGCCCGTTGTCGGGAGGGGCGGCGCAACCGGCCAACAGCGCCCCGGCGCAGAGAGAAAGCAGGCCCCCTCTGCCCACCGAAGCGGGGAACTTAAATCCTTTGGAACAAGAACCAAACACGGAGCCCCCCAATCCCACCCATGTCAAAGGATAAATGCCAATTACATTTGTTTCAATCTTTACCGAGCGACCGTCGGAAGATGGAGGCATTATCCCGGTACAATACCTCTGAAAACATTGGGGCAATACAAGCCGACCAGAAGACTGCCGCACAAGGCCGGCCCGAAGGGAAACATCGGACCGCGCCCGGCCAGCCGCCAGCCGGTCCCCAACAGCAACCCCAGCAGCCCGGCCAGCAGCAGATAGGCGCCCAAACCCGACACTCCGAGATACAGACCGGCGACGCCCAGGAATTTCACATCGCCCAGCCCCAGGCCATCCTTGCCGCGCCAGCGGCGGAACGCCCAGCGCACCGCGAAACTGGCCGCCGCCGCCGCCACCGCGCCGCTTATCGCATCCGCCCAGTCGCCATCGCCCTGCCAGCGCCAGGCCAAAGCCACCGGGACCAGGAACAGCAGCATGACGTCGGGGATGATCCCGGCCTCCAGGTCGGCCACGGTGATCACCATCAGGCCGAACCCCGTCAAGGCCAACAGCATCGAGGCCCAAAGGTCGCCACCGCCCCGCCACCAGGCGGCGGCGAACAACAAGGCGACGAGGATTTCGATCAGCGGATAGCGCCAGGAGACGGCCTGCCCGCAATGGCGGCAGCGTCCCCCCGCCGCCAGCCAGGAAAACACCGGCACCAGATCGGCCACCCCCAGGACGGCGGCGCATTTCGGGCAGCGCGACCGATCCTTGCCGATCGGCAATCCTTGCGGCAGACGGTGGCTGAGCGCCGTGGCCAGACTGCCGAAGACCAGACCGAGCAGGACGAAAACCGCCGCCAGGTCCGCCGTCGTCGCCCTCAATGAGAACGCCCGCTGCTGTAGATTCCCGGGCGACCGGGCAAGGTGGCGTTGAAACTGGCGTCGTTCGACACCGGAATATCGGCCGGCGCGGCGGCGCTCGTCGTCGCGGTCGCCTCGGTCGTTTGCACTGCGGTCGTTTGCGCCGCGGGCGCTTGTGGCGCCGCCGCCACCGGCGATGGGCCGGAGACCGGCACCACGGCCGGCGCGGCGGCCGGGGACGGCGGCTCGGCGGCATGGGCGGTCGCCGGCGAAGGCGCCTTGTGCTGCAGGCTGCCCAGATGTTTGACGCGCGGCTTGGCGTGCGCCACCTTCGACGCCGCCACGGCCGGCGGCGAGGCCGCGGGAGCGCGAACGGGCGGCGCTTCGGCGGCAACGGCGGCGGGCGCTTGGGTCGGCGGCGGCGCGGCAGACGGCGGAGCGACGGACACCGCTGCCGCCGGGGCGATCGCGGCCGGCGCGGCGGCGACCGGAGCCGGAGCGGGGTGTGGACCGGCCGGCGGCGTCGCCGCCACGACGTCGGGGCTGGCCGGGGACGTCCGATGGACGGCCGACCAGGCGAACCAGCCGCCGAGGCCGGCGGCCAGGACGGCGAGCAGCGAGATCACCGCGGCCCGCCGGCCGAACAGGTCCCGGACAGCCGACAGCCATGACCAATCGAAGCCGCCCCTGGCCACCAGACCCGGGGTGTCCCTGATGGCCTCGAGGGCATGCTTGCGCTGCACGGTCGGCGAGCCCTCGGAAAAGGCCACCAGCAGGCTCTTGTCGGCGATGATATTGACCACCCGGGGAATGCCGCCGCTGCGCCGGGCGATGACGGTCAGGGCATCGTCGCTGAAAATGGTATAATCCACCCCCTGCCGGCGCGACACCTTGATGCGGTGCGCCACGTAACGCCGCGCTTCGGCCTCGGTCAGCGGCTTGGTGGAAAAGGAGAACACCACCCGCTGGTTCAACTGCCGCAAGGCCGGGTCGCTCAGCAAATCGTCGAGTTCGGTCTGGCCGAACAGCACGATCTGCAGCAGCTTGCTTTTCTGGGTCTCGAGATTGGAGACCAGACGAATCGCCTCCAGGCCGTCCCGGCCCAGATGCTGGGCCTCGTCGACCACCACCACGGCCAGACGGCCCTTTTCATGTTCCCCGAGGAGGAAGCGGTTGAGCGCGGCATAGGGCGAGGCATCGCCTTCGATGGTCAGGCCGAACTCGTCGCAGACCGCCATGATGATCGATTTGGCGTCGGCCTGCGGGGCGTTGATATAGGCCACCGCATCCGTCTCGATCAATTTGTTGATCAGCAGCCGGCACAGCAGGGTCTTGCCCGTCCCTACCTCGCCGACGATCTTGACGATGCCGCTTTCGCGCCTGAGCGCGAATTCGAGCGAGGCGATGATGTTGGTGTTCTCTTGCGTCGGATAATAATAGTCGAGGTTCGGCGTGAGCGTGAAAGGATGATCTTTCAGCCCGAAATGGGCGAGATAAGGCATACCGTCACCTCCCCTGCAGATAACGCAGACGCTGGCGGATCTGATCCATCGGCACCGGCAGCGAAGAGGCCGTTCCCAACAGGTCGATCGCCAGCCGATAGGACGCCGCCGCCTCGTCCCGCATGCCGGCGCGATCCTGCAAAACCGCCAGATTGAGCCGATAGAGACCGTTGTCCGGCGATTGGGCGATCGCCCCGTCGAGGGCGGCGATCGCCGCGGCGACATTGTCCCGCCGAGCCTCGATCGAGGCGATCTGGGCGGAAATCGGACTGAAGGACGGATAGGTCTTCTGCAGGCCGCGCAATTCGGCCAGGGCCTGTTCGGGGGCCTGCTCGGCCACCAGGGCCGTCATATTGGTCAGCGCTTCGCGGTTGTTCGGATCGATCGCCAGCACCCTGCGATAGCTGTCCCGGGCATCGATGTAGCGGCGCAACTTGTGCTGGGCCGTCGCCTTGCCCAGCAAGGCCGGCACGCTTTTCGGCGCGATCCTCAGGGACTTTTCGTAAAGGCCGAGCGCCCCTTCGTACTGCCCATGCATCAGCATGTCGTAGGCCGTGTCCACGTCCTCGTGACTGGGCGCCGCCGTCACCGAAACCGCGATGGAGGAAACGCCGTCGCGCCCGGTCAGATCCGCCGTGGCGGTTCGCCGGTCGATGGTGACCGCCTGGGCCATCGCCGGCGCGGTCCGCTCCCGGCGCAGGCGGTCGAGGATGGCCGGAAGGTCCTCTTCGGCCTGGACGATTCGCGGCTTGCTCGCCGGTTTTGCGGCGGCGGGCGCCGCCGCGACCGCCGGGCCGGCGGATGACGGCGCCGGAGCCGCCGGTGCGGAAGGAGGAGGAGAAACCGGAAGCGACGGCGCCGCCACGGCAACCGGCGGCGTCACCGGAGCCGGAAGCGGCTCGGGCGGAGAGGGCAGGGCCGGCGTGATCGCGACCGGCCCCGGCGCGGTCGGCGGGACGGCTTCCGGCGCCTGAGGCCGCCCGGCCTCCGGGGACGGCGACGGGATGGGCGCCGGTACGACGGCAGCCGGCGGCAGCTCGGCCGGCGACCGCTGCGCCATCGCCGGAAGCTTGCGGGGACCCGGCATCTTCGGCGCGGCGACCGTCACCTGATCGAGATCGGACAGCAACCGGTCGCCGAACAACAGGAAAACGGCGACGGCGATGGCGCCACTGCCGGCCAGGGCCAGCAGCAGCAGGCGAAGCTTCCGCCGGCGCGGCGGCCGAGCCGTCGTGAAGGGAAGCCGCGGCGTCGGGGCCGGTTCGGGGCGCAACGTCTCATGAGCCTTGGAGGCACGCGCCAAAGCCTTGTAGAGAACGCTCATGCCGGCACCTCGACGGAAAACGACACCCCACCCCCCACATACGGCTTATTTCATAGACGAATCTAACATGGAACCTTTCCGCCGCACATCCCAGAGATAACCATTCTCAATACCGATCGAACACCCATGGAGGACCGCGGAAAGCACCCATCGCCTATTGATTCAGATGCACCCGGAAAACCTCGGGCGGATTGGCGATATTTTTCATCTTCGGCTGGCCGATGCTTTGAAAGCCGGCCTCCACCTTGCCCTTCACATCCTTGTAGATGTCGGCGCAGATGGAGATGCCGCCGGGTTCGGTCACCGATTCCATGCGGGCCGCGATGTTGACGCCTTCCCCGAAGACGTCCTTCTCGGTGCGGATCACCTCGCCGCGATGGATGCCGATGCGGATCTTCAGCAGATCATGGGCGGGACGCGCCTTGTTCAATTCCCGCAGGCCGGCCTGCATGGCGATGCCGCAGCGCAAGGCGTCGATGGAACTGTCGAAGACCACCATGAAGGCATCGCCGATGGTCTTGATCTCCTTGCCGCGATGGGTGGTGATCGCCTTGCGCATGACGACATTGTGCTCCTTGAGCAGGGCATAGGCGGCGGCCTCGTCCTTCTCCATCCGCGCGCTGTAGCCGACGATGTCGGTCATCATGATGACCATGACCTGCTTGCTGTCCTTGTCGGCCCGCGCCACTTCGAAGGCTTTGCCCGGCGTGGCGCCCGGCGGCGCTGCGGCGCCGGCCAAAACCGCGCCCCGCCGCCCGCCGCCCCGCAGCAGGCGGATCCCGCCGCCGAGGACGGTCACCGGCACCCAAAGGGCGACGACGGCGAGGACCGCGATAATATCGGCCACCACGACATCAGGATAAAGCACCCGAAATTCTTCGTTCGTCACGATGACATAGAACAAACCGGCATAGAGCGCGGTACGGATGACCCAGCCGCCGACGCCGCCCAGAAAAATCCGCAAAATGAAAAAGAATAAAGCGACACCGGCCGCGATGGCCGCCAGTTTCGGCTCGTAAAAATAAAGGAGGGTTTCCCAGGTGGCCTGCAGATAGGCCGGCGCCGTCTTGATATAACTGATCGCGATCTTCAGATATTCCAGAACGGCAATCGGCATCCGAAGCTCACCCCCATAACCAACCCCAGGAGTCAGCTTAGCACGAAGCAAAACAATCTGGGGAGTGGGCTTTGGAAGCGGAACGATCCTGCCCGCATTTCTCCCGTTTGCGTCGCGGGACCGGTCGTCCGCGGCGCGGACAGGATGTTGAGCAACACGGACGAGAACGCCGCGGGCATTTCTCTCCTCTCCAAACAGGATAAGGGCCCATGAAACAATAACCGCGTTCCGCATCGGCCGGCGGCCGCCCCGCCCTGAACGAAAAAGGAAGAGTGGCACCGGCGTCTCTGCCGGTGTCCGCCGCAAAGCGGCGGAGTCTTTTCCACCGGCGGGGACGCCGGTGCCACTGACGCTATTTCTTCTTAACGGAGCGAAGCGATAACCGAGGCTGCTCAAAGCGCTCCGGCACCCGAAGCGCCTTGAGCATTCCCCCGGACGACGGGCTACTCCGCCGCGACGAAGGCATGGCCTTCGCGGCCGTGCACATAGCCGTTGGCGAAATCCACGGCGGGCAGCAGGTCGGCCAGTTGCCCGCCGGCCTCCAGGGCGCTCAAGGCGCCGTCCAGCGCGGCGCGGAACAGCCTCGCCACGGCCACCATGTCGCAGTCCTGCGGCCACAGGCGGAAGCGATGGACGCCGGCCTTGCGCAAGGCCGGCAACTCGCCCAGCAGGTTGGCGTAGCGGCAGGACATGGTCTGGGTCCCGTTGACCGTCAGGAAGGGCCGGCCGTCCATGGTGTCCACCGCCATGCCGTCGGGATCCTGGGCGCAGACATATTGGCAGCCGTCCTTGTGCAGATTGTGCGACCGGGCGTGGTAGCAGCGGGCCGAGATGGCCAGCGGCAGACGCCCGAAGGCCTGCACTTCGATCTCGGCCGTTCCCTGGGCGGCCAGGATGCCCAAGGTCCCGAGCGGCAATTCGGCCGGCAGGCAGACCCGCCGTGCTCCCTTGCCGGCGAGATAGGCCAGGGTCCCTTCGTTATAGACATTGACCAGGGGGCCGATCATATGCGGACGCCCGGCCAGGTCGGCAGCGATGGCCAGATCGTTGGCCTCGACCAGCAGATCGCCGGCCTCGGCCGCCAGGGCCCGCATGGCGTCGCGTTCCCACTCCGACATGACCAGGGCGAGCGAGGACAGGACGACCTCCTTGCCGGCCGCCGTCAGACGCTCGACGACGGCGGGCAGATGGGGCGCGAAGAACGGTTGCCGCTTCGAGCAGACCACCTCGCCCAGATGCACGGTATCGACCGGCGCCTCGTCGGCCAGGCGGAAATGGAAATCGCGCCACGCCTCGGGCCGCCAGTTGAACAGCACCGGCCCGACGGTCAATTTGGCCCCGTTCATCGCCAGCTCCGTTCGTAGGCGCCGGCCGTCTGGCGTCCGCCCTCGGCGATATCGCCCTGCAGCAGATCCGGCGGCGTCTCGCCCCGGCCGATGGCGTCGACCGCCGCGCGGAAGGCACGGACCACATTGGTGACATAGGCGCGGCCGCGCTGCCGGCCTTCGATCTTGAAGGCCCGGACGCCGGCGGCGATCAATTCCGGCAGGATCGCCAGGGTGTTGAGCGAGGTCGGTTCCTCGAACAGATAGTTCAGCCGGCCATTGGCTTCGAAACGGCCCTTGCACAGGGTCGGATAACCGGCCGGCTCGCCGGCCCCGAAGGTGTTGATGGTGAAGCCGCCCAATTGGCTGACCACCTTGTCGCCTTTTTCGATATAGCGCACATGGCTGGCCGGCGAGCAGGCGCCGTTCATGTTCGGCGATTTGCCGGTGGCATAGGAGGACAGCGCGCAGCGCCCCTCGGCCATGACGCAGAGGCCGCCGAAGATGAACACCTCCATCTCGATCGGCACCGAGGCGCAAAGATTGGCGATTTCCGGCACGGTCAGCACCCGCGGCAACACGGCGCGGCGGATGTTGAAGGCCTGATGATAGAAACGAATGGCTTCGACCGAGGAGGCCGAGGCCTGCACCGACAGGTGCAGCCGCAGATCGGGATGCCGGGCCGCCGCATAGGCGCACAGGCCGAGGTCGGCGACGATGGCCGCATCGACATGCAGCCTGGCCGCGTCGTCGATCGCCTGATGCCAGATTTCCGGCTGTCCGGCCCGCGGAAAGGTATTGATGGCGACCAGGACCTTGGCACCATGGTCGTGGGCATAG
Organism: Rhodospirillales bacterium; assembly: GCA_015654615.1. GTDB lineage: Bacteria > Pseudomonadota > Alphaproteobacteria > Rhodospirillales > Magnetospirillaceae > Telmatospirillum. The sequence goes on along the minus strand of JAATGN010000212.1, from coordinate 2,829 downwards.
GCCACGCCCTCGGCCAATTCGGCGCGGCTGAAATTCAGGCCCGGGAAATTCCGGGCGTTGGTTTCGTCGCGGAATCCCAAATAGACGCAGTCGGCCCCGGCATCGACCGCCGCCCGCAAAGCCGCCGGCGTTCCGGCCGGACACACCAGTTCGGCCTGGGGAACCGACGCCGTCATGGACGTTGCTCCCTTTGCCGCAGGCTACGGCGCAGCGTGACCATTTCCCCCTCCAATTCGCTCAGGCGGGCCGATTGCGCCTCGGCCCCCTTCAGGGCGGGGCCGACCAGGGCCCGGCGGACCAGATCCATATCGTGCGACAGACGTTCGAACAGCCAGCCGCCGACCTGGCCGATCCGCCGCAGCGGACGGGCCAGCGGGCCCAGGGTGGCGGCGAAATCCGCGTCCAGATCGATCCCGGCGCCATCCACGGCGTTGCGCAGGGCCAGAACCACTTCGGTATCGCCCTCGAAGACCAACTGCCGGGAAAAGAACGCCGCATCGCCGTCGAGACGCCCCTCGCTCAAGGCGAACAGCATGGCCAGGGGCCCGCGGATCACCGCGGTCATCGACACTTCGGCGAAATCCCGCCGCACCGTCAGGCGCGGCCGGTCGGGATGCGGCTCCAGCACCAGAACGAACGGCAGATCGACCGGATCGATGCCGACCACGGCGTCCGGATAGGCCGCCAGGCGTTCCAGGATGTCGGGATGACGGCGACGGACCACCGCCAGAATGGCGTCGAAAAGCGGCTGGAGAAGACGCGGCGGCACCGGCCCCAGCGCCACTCCCGCCAACAGGATCGGTGAAAACGGCGGATCCACGGGGCGGGAACGCTCCGTGCGTTGGTTCTGCATGACGACCCCGATTTTTTCTATGCCCGAAGCGGCAGCAAAGCACCCGGCGGCATGGCGCGTCAAGAGACCGCCGCACAAAGTCAGCCGCCGGCCAGCAGGCCTTCGAGGATCTTGCCGATTTCCGGGCCGTCCCAGGCGGCGGCCCCTTCGACGCGCGCCACCTCGCGCCCCTGGCGGTCGATGACCAGGGTGGTCGGCAGGCCGCGCAGGCCGAGAGCGGTGGCGCCGGCGCTGGCCGGATCGAGATATTTGCCCAGATGGGCGACATGCATCTCGTCGTAGAAACGATCGACCAGCGGCTTGCCGCCGCGATCCAGCGATACGGCGACCACCGCCAAGCCCTTGTCGGCCAGCCGCCCCTGCAATTGGTCGAGATGCGGGAACTCGACTCGGCAGGGCGCGCACCAGGTGGCCCAATAATCGAGCACCACCACCTTGCCCTTGAACGGCTCGAGGCCGAGCGGATGGCCGTCCTGGTCGGTGAAGGCCAGCGTCGGCACGGCTTTGGGATGGGGGTCGAGACGCAGGTCGTCCGCCAGGACGGGCCGACCGGCGAGAAGGATCAACAGAAGGCAGAACGGACCGGCGACGATCCGCCTCACAGGGCCAAGCCGAGACATAGCAGCGCTCCGTAGGTCAATTGCACTTGGGCCGTCTGACCAAGGATCCGATTGAAGGCCGGTCCCGGCGCTTCCCGAAAAAAACGCCGAACCATCAGCAGGGCCAACGGCAGACCGCCGAAAGCCAGCCAGGCATGTCCACCCCGCAGCAGCAGATCGAGGACCGGCAGCAGCCCGAAGGGAGCGATCATCAGCAGAAGATAAAGCCACCGGCTGAGCCGCGGCCCGACGGTGATCGCCAGCGTGCGGCGTCCGACCCGGGCATCGGCGGCGGCGTCCCGGTAGTTGTTGACCAGCAGGACGGCCGAACCGAAGCAGCCGATGGCGATCCCGCTCAACATCGCGGCGGTCGTCAGATGCCCCAGATGCAGCCAGGCGGTCCCCGCCACCGCCCCCACGCCAAAGAAGATCAGGACGCACAGCTCGCCGAACGGCGTATAGGCGATCGGCAGCGGCCCGCCGGTATAGGCCCAGGCGGCCAGCAGGCTGGCCAGGCCCAGCAGCAGAATGGGCCAGCCGCCCATCCAGACCAGGCTGAGGCCGGCCAGCGCGGCGATCAGCGAAGACACCAGGGCGCCCCGCTTCATCTGCGACGGCGACAGCAATCCGGCCGCCGTCACCCGGAGCGGCCCCAGGCGATCGGGACCGTCGGCGCCCCGTTCATGGTCGGCCACATCGTTGTAAAGGTTGGAGCAGATCTGAATGGCCATGGCGGCGACCAGCGCCAGGGGAATGGCCAGACAATTGATGCGGCCCTCGCCGCTCCAGGCGACCGCGCTGCCGACCGCCACCGGCACCGCCGAAAGACTGAGCGTACGCGGTCGGATGGCCATCAACCAAAGAGCGAAAGGCGACGGCCGGGAAGCAACAACGGATGACGACATCAAGATCCTCTGCGGTTCAAGAAAGCGTAAGCCCACGCGTCCGGTCGGCGGCATCGCGGCCAAACGGAAAAGGCCCAATAGCACGCCTGACCCTCGATCATCCATAAGATCGTTACCGCCAGGCGCCGGATTCCGCCGTCGTGCCCATATTATACCCCAGTTTTCCATATGGGGACCGGATCCCGGCAGGGCAATCGCTCGAACGAATATAGAACGTGGCTTAACGACGCAGCCAAGCAGTGGTATTGGAGAACCGTCTCACCACGAAGGCGCGAAGGCACGAAGAAATTGGAAGGGGATAAAGAATTCGACCCGATCAGCCGACAGGTGATCGGGCTAGCAATTGAGGTGCATAAGACCTTGGGTGCTCGAATCGGCGTATGAGCAGTGTCTTTGCCACGAGCTTGCACGACACGATCTGGCGTTTCGTCGCCAGGTGCCGGTTCCACTAAATTATAAAGGACTTCAACTT
>JAATGN010000178.1 GCA_015654615.1 Rhodospirillales bacterium | reverse complement strand
ATGCGCTGATACTGCTTGGCCAGAGCGTTCTTGGGCCGCGTCAGGATTTCGATCAGAGCGGTTTCCGACAGGTCGCCGAGCGTCGCCAGCACCGGCAGACGGCCGATGAATTCCGGAATCAGCCCGAATTTGAGCAGATCTTCGGGTTCGACCTCGCGCAGCACTTCGCCGGTGGCGCGCTCGTCGGGGGCGCGGACATTGGCGCCGAAACCCATCGAGGACCCGTGGGTGCGCTGGGAGATGATCTTCTCCAGGCCGGCAAAGGCGCCGCCGACGATGAAGAGGATGTTGGTCGTGTCCACTTGCAGGAATTCCTGCTGCGGATGCTTGCGCCCGCCCTGCGGCGGCACGGAGGCGACGGTTCCCTCCATGATCTTCAGCAAGGCCTGCTGCACGCCCTCGCCCGAAACGTCGCGGGTGATCGACGGATTGTCGGACTTGCGGCTGATCTTGTCGACCTCGTCGATGTAGACGATGCCGCGCTGCGCCCGTTCGACGTTGTAGTCGGCCGACTGCAGCAGCTTGAGAATGATGTTCTCGACATCCTCGCCGACATAGCCGGCTTCGGTCAAGGTCGTGGCGTCCGCCATGGTGAAGGGCACGTCCAGGATGCGCGCCAATGTCTGGGCCAGCAACGTCTTGCCGCAGCCGGTCGGACCGACCAGCAGGATGTTGGATTTGGCGATCTCGATATCGGGGTTCTTGCCCCCGTGGCCCAGGCGTTTGTAATGATTATGCACGGCCACGGACAACACGCGCTTGGCATGTTGCTGGCCGATGACGTAATCATCCAGCACCGCGCAGATGTCGCGCGGCGTCGGAACGCCGTCGCGAGAGCGCACAAGATGCGTCTTGTGCTCTTCGCGGATAATGTCCATGCACAGCTCGACGCATTCATCGCAGATGAATACCGTCGGCCCAGCGATCAGCTTACGCACCTCATGCTGACTCTTTCCACAGAAAGAGCAGTAGAGGGTGTTTTTGGAATCGCCGCTGGTGGACTTAGTCATCGGTTCTCCATAGGGTGTGCAGCCGCAGCAGAATTATGTTAGACCCTTGGGCCGCCGCCAGACAATGCTAAATATGGCCGCGCCCAATCACATGCCTTCCCCGCCCCGCCCCGGGGCCGCCGCCGAGGCGGGACAAGCCGGGGTGGTCGAGATCAATCGGACGGCCCCGGCGGCCGCGAAGCGGCCGCCTCGAATGCGCAAACCGGCCGGCCGCTAGGCGGCGGACGGGGCCTCCGTCAGCGGCGGACGGGATGTCACCACTTCGTCGATGAGGCCGAATTCCTTGGCTTCGGCCGCCGTCATATATTTGTCGCGTTCCATCGCGTTCTCGATCACGTCGAGGGTCTGGCCGGTGTGCTCGACATACATATTGTTCAACCGGGCCCGCAGCGCCAGGATCTCGCGCGCCTGAATCTCGATGTCGGTGGCCTGTCCCTGCGCGCCGCCGGACGGCTGATGGATCATGATCCGGGCATTGGGCAGGGAAAACCGCTTGCCGGCCGCGCCGGCGGTCAGCAGCAGCGACCCCATGGACGCCGCCTGACCGATGCAGACCGTCGAAACGGGCGGCCGGATATATTGCATGGTGTCGTAGATGGCCAGCCCCGAAGTCACCACACCGCCCGGAGAATTGATGTAGAACGCGATATCCTTCGTCGGATTTTCGGATTCGAGGAACAGCAATTGGGCGCAGATGAGAACCGAAACCTGATCGAACACCTCACCGGTCAGGAAAATGATGCGTTCCTTCAGCAGGCGGGAATAAATATCGTAGGAACGCTCTCCCCGATTGGTCTGCTCGACCACCATGGGAACTAGGGTATTCATATAAAGATCGATGGGATCCCGGTCTTTCATCTTCAACCTCGTCCTGATGCTTCCGTCTTGGTGGCAACCACCGCGACCGGCGTCCCGCCGACGCCACAATCATTCCGCTTCCGCCACTCCAACCCCTCCCCCGGAAGAAAAGGCCGGCCGCAAAGCCGCCTTTTCCCCTTGGAGCGAGGAATTGGAATGGGGGTGAGCGCCTCTTACTCGTCGGCGGCGGCCTTCTTCTTGGCCGCCTTCTTCTTCGGCTTCGGCGCGTCCTCGGCGGCGGCAACCTCGGGTTCGTCGTCGGGATCCTTGCGCAGATCGTCGATCGCCACGACCTTTTCGGTCACCTTGGCCAATTCGAGAATGAAGTCGATGACCTTTTCCTCGAAGATCGGCGCCCTCAGGCTGTTCAAGGCATCGGCGTTCTTCTGGAAATATTGGAACACCATATGCTCTTGGCCGGGATAGCGGCGCGCCTCGGCCATCACCGCGCGATTCAGATCCTCCTGAACGATGGTGATGTTGTTATCGCGCCCCACCTCGGAGAGCACCAGGCCGAGACGGACGCGCCGGGTGGCGATCGCCCGGTACTCCTCCTTCAGGGCTTCGTCGCTCTTGCCCTGATCGGCCTCGTCCAGCCGGCCCTCGCTCTTATCCTTCTCCAGCTGCTTCCAGATGGCGTCGAATTCGAGATCGACCATGCTTTCCGGCACGACGAAGTCGTATTGCTCGGCCAGCTGGTCGAGCAGCCGCCGCTTCAGATGGGCCCGGGACAGATTGGCATAGTCCCGCTCGATCTCGTCGCGAATCGCCTTCTTCAGCTCGGCGAGGCCTTCGAGGCCGACGCCCTTGGCCAATTCGTCGTCGACCGCCACCGGCACGACCTGGCGCACCTCGTTGACCTTGACGTCGAATTCCGCGTCCTTGCCGGCCAAAGCCTCGCTGCCGTAGTCGGCCGGGAACGTCACCTTGACCACCCGCTGGTCGCCGGCCTTGGCGCCGATCAGCTGGTCTTCGAAACCGGGAATGAAATTGCCGGAGCCCAGCTTCAGGGAATATCCCTCGGCCTTGCCGCCGTCGAAGGCGACACCGTCGACCTTGCCCAGGAAGTCGATGACCACCACTTCGCCCGCCGCCGCCGCGTGGCTTTCCCCCGCAACGTCGGTTTTTTCCTGGCGATTGGCGATATTCTGCAAGGCTTCGTCGACTTCGGCGTCGCTCACCTCGGCCACCGGCTTTTCGAGGACCAGATCGCCCAGGCCGGAGATCTTCACCTCGGGCAAGGTCTCGATCGCGATGGTGAATTCCAGGTCGGAACCCTCCGTAAAGGAGGTGATCTCGACCTTGGGCTGCACCGCCGGACGCAGCTTATGCTCGTCGAGCGCATGCTGCGTGCCGTCGTTGACCGCCGATTCGAGCACTTCGCCCATCACCGAGGAACCGTATTTCTTCCGCAGAATGCCCATCGGCACCTTGCCCGGGCGGAACCCGGGAATGCGGACCGTCCGCCCCACCTCGGCAAGACGGACGGACACCTTCTCTTCCAGATGTCCGGCGGGAATGACGACCTTAAATTCGTGCTTCAGGCCGTCGGCATTGGTTTGAGTTACCTGCATAGAATTCTCTGCCAATCGAAAATGACAATATCGACCGCGTCAGGCGGCTTTGCAACCTAGACCGGGGAAAAATCGACGGCGCGCTTGGCCGGGTGGTGCGGGCGAAGGGATTTGAACCCCCATGGCCAAAGCCGCTGGAACCTAAATCCAGTGTGTCTACCAGTTCCACCACGCCCGCGGACGAGCCGACGCCCCCGACCGTCCGGCCGGAGCGGATGTCTATAGCACAGACATTTTTCAGGAAACAGCGCAAATCCGCTTGGCGGGCGCCATCGCCGGCTCAACAAAAAAGCATCGACTATGACGTTGGTGTTAGCATTTGCGCCTTGGTTCCCCTTAAAATATTCACGACAAAAGACGCCGCGAGGAGGAATCTCCTAATTGATCGTGCCGGAGGGAAAAAAGTGACTGGCGATTTCAACAAAAACGACCGATTGGGCTTTTTGCTCATCGACGATGGAGTAAGGGGCGCACTGCGGGAGTTTCGTCCCATCTTGGCCGCGAGCATCGATACCATCCTTGACGATTTTTATCGGCATGTACAAAGAACACCTGGCGCCGCAGAAATATTTACCGGTCAATCCATGGACCGAGCGCGCACGATGCAGAAAAAGCATTGGCTGGACAACGTTTTCACCGGAAACTTTAACGATGAATACTTTTCTCAGGTGACACGTATTGGTGAAGCACACGCCAGAGTTGGCCTTGAACCGCGCTGGTACACGGCGGGGTACTGTTTCACTATAAACAAACTTGTTCAATTGGCGACCACGAATTTTCGCAAGAAGCCGGACCGGCTGGTCGAAATCGTTTCCGCCATCAACAAGGCCGCCTTTCTCGATATGGATCTGGCGATCTCGGTCTATATCGACGCGCTCCGGGAAAAGGACGCCCGGCTGCGCGGCAGTGCGACGACTTTCGAACGCGACGTCGCCGCATCGGTCGGCATCGTTGCCTCGGCATCGACGCAATTGCGGGCCACCGCCCAATCGATGGCGGCCAGCGCGGACCAGACCAGCCGCCAGGCGACCGCCGTCGCCCAAGCGGCGGATCAGGCCTCCGAAAATGTGCAGACCGTGGCATCGGCCGCCGAACAACTGGCGGCTTCGATCCACGAAATCAGCCGGCAAGTCAGTCAATCGACCGAAATCGCCAAATCGGCCGTCGACGAAGCCGGGCGGACCAATCAAATGGTCCAGGGCCTGACCCAGGCCGCCCAACGCATCGGCGAAGTGGTCAAGCTGATCAACAACATCGCCAGCCAGACCAATCTTCTGGCCCTGAACGCCACCATCGAGGCGGCCCGGGCCGGCGAGGCCGGCAAGGGTTTTGCCGTGGTGGCCAACGAAGTGAAGAACCTGGCCAATCAGACGGCGAAGGCCACCGACGAAATTTCGGTGCAGATCCTCGCGGTACAAAACGCCACCAAGGAAGCGGTCGTGGCGATCGGCGGAATCGGCGGCACCATCGGCAAGATGAGCGAGATCGCCGCGGCAATCGCCGCCGCGGTCGAACAACAAGGCGCCGCCACCAAGGAGATCGCCCGCAACGTGCAACAGGCGGCGGCCGGCACCGGCCAGGTGCTGACCAATATCGGAGGCGTCACCGATGCGGCCGGCGGCGCGACGCAGGCCGCCCGCGACGTGCTTTCGGCCGCCGCCGAATTGTCCGTGCAATCGGAAAAGCTGTCGTCGGAAATCAACGCCTTCATCGTCGTCATCCGCGAAGGCTGATCCCGGCTGTTTCCCCCGGCCCGCCGGGCCGGGGGAAGCTCGTCCGCTTCGGCCGGACGGCCCGTCGCCGGCACGGACGGGGCTGGGAGCAGGCCGGAAACATCGGCGTTCCTCCTGCCGCCCGAAGACAATCCTGGATTATCCTGTCAACTATAATATTGCCGCTCAAGTTTTACAGGAATAGGCTTTCCGCGTCCTTGATGACGGAGAGCAACAATGGGCAATGATCTTGACCGGATATCGCGGCTGAGCTTTCTCCTCATCGACGAAGAGGTGCGCAGTTCACTTCGCGAATTTCGCCCGTTCCTTGCCGCGGCGATCGACACCATTCTCGACGAATTCTATCGGCACGTACAGCGGACGCCGGAGGCCGCCAAGACCTTCCTGGGCAATTCGATCGACCGGGCCCGCCACATGCAGAAGCAGCATTGGCTCGACAATGTCTTTTCCGGAAATTTCGACGAAGGCTATTTCGCCCAGGTCCAGAAAATCGGCGAGACCCATGCGCGCATCGGACTGGTGCCGCGCTGGTACACCGCCGCCTATTGCTACAGCCTGAACCAGATGGTCGCCCTGGCCTGCAGCCAATACAGGAAAACCCCCGAGCGTCTGGCCAAAGTGCTCAGCGCCATCAACAAAGCGGCCTTCCTGGACATGGATCTCTCCATCTCCGTCTATATCGACGCGCTGCACGACAAGCTGAACGGCCAGGCCGCGCATTTCGAACGCGACATTTCGTCGGTCGTCCATATCGTCGCGGCGGCCACCAACGAACTGCGGAGCACCGCGCAATCGATGGTGTCCACGGCCGATCAGACCAGCCGGCAGGCCTCCGTCGTCGCCACCGGCGCCAAGCAGGCCTCGGAGAACGTCCAGACCGTCGCCGCCGCGACCGAAGAGCTTTCGGCGTCGATCCACGAAATCAACCGCCAGGTCGCCCAGTCGAATCAGATCGCCAACTCCGCCGTCGACGAGGCCACCCGCACCAATCAGAAGATGCAGGGATTGACGGAGGCGGCCCTGCGCATCGGCGAAGTGGTCAAACTGATCAACAATATCGCCAGCCAGACCAATCTGCTGGCGCTGAACGCCACCATCGAGGCGGCGCGGGCCGGCGACGCCGGCAAGGGCTTCGCCGTGGTGGCCGGCGAGGTCAAGCATCTGGCCAACCAGACCGCCAAGGCCACCGAGGACATCACGGCGCAGATTCAGGCCGTGCAGAACGCCACCCGCGAGGCGGTCGAGGCGATCGCCGGCATCGGCGGGACGATCGGAAAAATGAACGGCGTGGCGTCGGCCATCGCCGCCGCCGTCGAACAGCAGGGCGCCGCCACCCAGGAAATCGCCCGCAACATCCAGCAGGCGGCGGTCGGGACCGATCAGGTCACCGCCAATATCGGTTCGGTCACCCAGGCCACCGACGAAACCGGACATGCCGCCCGCGAAGTTCTCACCGCATCGAGCGAACTGGCCAAACAGTCGGAAAAGCTTTCCGGGCAGGTCGCCGATTTTCTGGTGGTGATCCGCGCCAGTTGACCGATCGCGTCAATCCTTGCTCAGCGCCCGGATCGCCGCAGAGGTGACGATTCGCCCCTGGCCGCGGTAGGCTTCGTGGTTCGCCTCGATTTCCGACAGTTTATAAAGATAATTGATCATCATGCCGGCCGACTGCGCGATCCCCTTGTCGGAGGTATCGGCCAGCCAGTTCAACCGCTCCATGCGCGCCCCGTTGGACAGATGGAAATGCGCGACCGGATCGCGGGCCCGGGCGGTGCCGGAGCGCCTTTCCAACAGATAACGCGCACAGAGCCTTTGCAGCGGCAGGCGCAGGGCCTGCACCGCGGCGCCGTCGTCCGGCCACCGGCCCTCCAGCAATTGCGCCAGCCCTGCCTTGCCGTCCTGCGCCAATGCCGCCAGGGCCCGCAGTTCGGCTTGCTCGAGCAGAGTCTCGTCGCCCGCGGCCAGACGCTCGTCCAGCCAGTTGCGGAACCCCGGGATCGGCGACAGGGTGGCGAACGTCTTCAGATTCGGAAACTCGTGCGACAGGCTGTCGACCACGCGCTTGATCAGGAAATTGCCGAAGCTGATGCCGACCAGCCCCTTTTGCGCATTGTTGATGGAATAGAAAATGGCGGTATCGGCCTTTTTTGGATCCTCCACCGGGGCATGTTCGTCCAACAGGGCGTGGATACTGCCGGCAATGCCGCGAACCAGGGCCACCTCGACGAAAATCAGCGGCTCGTCGGGCATGCGGGGATGGAAGAAGGCATAGAGGCGCCGATCGGAATCCAGGCGGTTCTTGAGATCGGACCAGCCCTGAATGGTATGGACCGCCTCATAGGCCATGATCTTTTCCAGGATCAACGCCGGAGAGCGCCAGGTGATCCGCTGCAGTTCCAGGAAACCGACGTCGAACCAGGCGGCCAGCAACTCCTTCAGATCGGCCTCGAGCGCCTGCATCGCCGGGTCGCCTTTGGCCAGCGGCAACAATTCGGCCCGCATGTCGACCAGGAACTTCACCCCTTCCGGCAAGGCGTTGAATTGGGTCAGGAGATACTGGCGCGGACTTTCCAGGCTTTCGCGCAACGCTCGCTCGGCGGCCCATCGCTCGGCCGGGGTCGCCGCCGCCGCGACATCGGCCGAGGCCTTGTCGATGCGCGCCGGGTCGGTGCCGAATTCGTCGGCCAGCATCTTCATGAAATTCCGCCGTCCGACCGCGCTCAGTCCCAGATAGGACCGGCCCAGGGTGGCGGCGCGGGCCCGGGCCGAAACCTCGCCGCCCCTGCCCTGCAGGCAATCCTGCACCTGGCTGCGCAAAAGGGCGGCATCGTCGGCCGGCAGCTCCGGATCGATTTTCGGCGTGGCGCCAAGAGATAACGCGATGTCGCGCCATAAGCCGCGCAACGTCTTCAACCGGTCGAACAGGCCGTAATTCGCGGCCTGGCTCACCAGCCCCGCCAGCTTTCCGTCGTCCATGCTGCTCTCCTTCGCCGGAGATGGGTGCACATTCGCCTGCCCGTTCTCTCCGGTCGAGACGGGACATCGCCGTCGGCCAGGCTCCGCCAGACGGCCGGCATCGCTTCGATGAGGTCTTCGGCGATCAGTCCGGGACCGACGATCTGCGCCGCCCGCACATGCAGCCAGGCCCCCAGGCAAGCGGCCTCGAAGGGATCCATGCCCTGGGCCAGCAGCCCGCCGATCAGACCGGACAGGACGTCGCCGGTGCCGCCGCTGGCCAAGGTCGGCGGCGCATCGACGGAAATCGCCGCCCGGCCGTCGGGAGCGGCGACCACCGTGTCGGACCCCTTCAGCAGAATCACCGCGCCGCTGGTGGCGGCGGCCCGGCGGGCCCGGGTCAGGCGATCGCCCGTATGATCGAACAGCCGATTGAACTCGCCGTCGTGCGGCGTCAGGACCGGCACCTTGCCAAGCTGCCACAGAACCTGGGGATCGTCGGTGAAACTGGTCAGGGCGTCGGCGTCGAGCACGCAACGCTTCCCCGCCGACAAGGCGTCGGCGACCAGGGCGCGGGTGCCGCGGCCGATGCCGAGGCCGGGGCCGATGACGGCCGCCGTCACCCGGCGATCGACCACCAGGCGTTCCCAGCCGGTCAGCGGCTGCACCATCACGCCCGGATGATCGCCGCGATAGACGTCGGCGGTCCCCTCGGGCGCCGCCAGCGTGACCAAGCCCGCCCCGGCCCGCCGTGCCGCCATCGCCGCCAGGCGCGCCGCGCCCGTCAGGACGGCGCCGCCGGCCACCAGAAGATGGCCGCGGTCATATTTGTGCCCGGCCGGCTGCGGCCATTTGATCTTGTCAGTCCACAGGGCCGGCGTATTGACGAAGGTTTTCGGAGCGATGACGTCGAGGACCGGTTCGGGAATACCGATGGTTCCGACCACCAGTTCGCCGCACAGCAGGCGCCCCGGCAACAGCAGGTGCCCCGGCTTGGGACGGAAGAAAGTGACGGTCAGCCGGGCCTGGGCGGCGGCTCCCAGCACCTGGCCGCTGTTGCCGTCGACGCCGCTCGGCACGTCGATCGCCACGACGTCGAGCCGGCGCCCGGCAATCTCCTCGATTACCCGGCGGGCGGTCCCCTCCAGCGGCCGCGACAATCCGGCGCCGAACAGGGCATCGACCAGCAGGGGATCGCCCTCCAGGGCCTCGGCCGCCAAGGCCGATACCGGCCCATTCCAGCGCTGCGCCATCAGCGCGGCGTCGCCTTCCAGACGATGGCGCTCGCCCAACAGGAAGAGATGGACCGGCCATCCCCAGGACTCGAGCAGACGCGCCACGACAAAACCGTCGCCGCCGTTGTTGCCGGGCCCGCACAACACATGCACCCGTCGCGGCGCAAAGCGTTTGCGGATGGCCGCGGCGACCTGCCATCCGGCGGCCTCCATCAGGATTTCGCCCGAAATGCCGTGGGCCGCGGCCGCGGTATCGGCGGCAAACATTTCCGCAGTGGACAGCAGGCAACTCAAGATCGCCCCTCCTCGACTTCGCATTTAAGGTTAATCCCTATCCGCCACTTGGCAACCCCGCACGACCCAAAAACCATAAATTTAATATGGGATAATCGTCCGGGCGGACTGGCCCACGGCCGGGAACCGCGCTATAAAGTCGCGGCCTCTAGAGCATTATCCGACCATCACCGGACATGGAAGGACAATGCGACCGTTCGGGCGGCATTCGCCGCCCGCCGGGGCCGGGGGCGCAGGCCGCAAACGGGACGCGGGGAGCCTTGCCGGGATTGATCCGGCCGGAGTCTCGCGGACATCTGGAGTGATCGATCGTGAAGGTTCTCGTACTCGGCGCCGGCGTCGTCGGCGTGGCATCCGCCTGGTATTTGGCCAAGGCCGGGCATGACGTGACCGTGATCGATCGCCAGCCCGCAGCCGGACTCGAGACCAGTTTCGCCAATGGCGGGCAGGTCTCGCCCTGCCATGCCGAGCCCTGGGCCAATCCGTCGACGCCGAAAACCGCCTTGAAATGGATGGGCCGCGAAGACGCGCCGCTCGCCTTTCGCTGGCAGCGCTGGGATCCCGCGCTTTGGGCCTGGGGCATGCGGTTTCTGCTCAATTGCACGGCCGCGCGCGCCCGGATCAACACGGACCGCACCTTGCGGGTCGCCATCTATTCACGGGCCTGCCTGCAGAGCCTGCGGGCCGAAACCGGCATCGATTACGACCAGAAGACCCTGGGCATTCTACATGTCTATCGCGATCCGCACAGCTTCGAGCATGCCGTCGCCGCCTCGGATCTGATGACCAGGCTGGGTCTCGTCCGGCAAGTCAGAAGCGCCGACGAGGCCCTGGCGCTCGAACCGGCGCTGGCCGCCGTTCATGCCGAATTGGCCGGGGCGATCTTCACGCCGGGCGACGAATCGGGAGACGCCCACCGTTTCACCCAGAACCTGGCCCGTCTCTGCGCCGAAAAGGGCGTCGCCTTCCATTATGGCACCAGCATCCTCGGCCTGGAGATGGAGGCCGGACGACTGGCGGCGGTGGCCACCGACAAGGGACGCCTGCGGGCCGACGCCTTCGTCATGGCGTTGGGCAGCTGGAGTCCGAAATTGGCCCGCCAGGTCGGGTTGGCCTTGCCGATCTATCCGGCCAAGGGATATTCGGCCACCGTCGCGGTGACCGATCCGGCCAAGGCCCCCCGGATCGCCATCACCGACGACGAGCACAAACTGGTCTACAGCCGCCTGGGCGACCGCCTGCGCTGCGCCGGAACGGCGGAACTGGCCGGCTGGAACCTTCAGATGAGCCCGGCGCGGGCGGCCATCGTCACCGGGCAATCCCGCGCCCTGTTCCCGGGAGCCGGCGATTTCGACAAGGCCGACCTGTGGTGCGGCTTGCGGCCGGTCACCCCCGATTCGGTCCCCATCCTGGGCCGCACCCGCATCGACAATCTGTTCCTCAACACCGGCCATGGCACCCTGGGCTGGACCATGAGCTGCGGTTCGGGGCGGGTCCTGGCCGACCTGATTTCCGGACGGCCGCCCGACATCGACATGAGCGGCCTCGGCCTGGAGCGTTTCGCCCTGGCCTGACCGGAAGGCCCGGCGGACGAAGATATAGGCCTTGTCCGCCACTCGACGGCGCCTTGAAAAGCCCCCATGATGGCCTCAGCTTTCCGCATGGGAAGGGAGGGACGATCATGGCAGCCAAAGCAGTGGCGATCGCGCAGCAGAAGGGCGGGGCCGGCAAGACGACCATCGCCGTCCAATTGGGCGTCGCCTGGACCGCGCAAGGGTATCGGGTGGCCATGCTGGACGTCGATCCGCAGGGTTCGATGGCGGCCTGGTACGGCTTGCGCAAAGAAGCCGGGATCGACACGCCCCTGTTCGCCAGCGACATCCAGGGATGGAAGCTGTCCACCGAGATCGACCGCCTGAAGAACGATTATGACATTCTGCTGATCGATACCCCGCCGCATGCCGAGACCGACGCCCGCGTGGCGGTGCGCGCCGCCAGCCTGATCCTGGTCCCGGTGCAGCCCAGCCCGATGGACCTCTGGGCGACCAAGCCGACGCTGGACCTGGCCAAACGCGAAAAAAGCCGGGCTTTGCTGATCCTGAACCGCTTGCCGTCGCGCGGCAGACTGGCCGACCTCATCCGCGCCAGGATCGATGCCGAGGGGATGCCGGTGGCGAAAACCGCCCTGGGAAACCGCAGCGCCTTCGCCGCCAGCATGATGGACGGCAAGGGTGTGGTGGAAACACAGCCCAGGAGCACGGCCGCCGACGAAATCCGCGCTCTGGCCGGGGAAATCGCCGATATTCTGGCGCTTTCCGGCCAGCGGGCGGCAGAATGATCGCGGTCCTGCTGTCCTTGCACGTCATGGCGGCGATGGCATGGGTCGGCGGCCTGCTTTTCATGCTGCTGGTGCTTCGCCCCGCCCTGGCTCCCTTGCCCGGTCCCGCCGCCCTGGGGGTGATGCGCCGCACGCTCGAACGCTTTCTGCGGCTGGTCTGGGTCTGTGCGGCGGCGCTGGTCCTGACCGGCTATGCGGGCGTTTTCCTGATGTTCGGCGGCTTTGCCGCGGCCGGCCTGAACATCCGCGTCATGCATGCCACCGGAATGACCATGGTGGTGCTGTTCGTCCTGCTGTGGGTCGGCCCCTGGCGGCAATTCCGCCGGCATTTCGATGGCGGAGACATGCCCGCCGCCGCCAAAGCCCTGCGCCCCATCCGCATGATCGCCACCATCAATTTGATTTTGGGACTGGCCACCGCCTGCGTTTCGGTCACCGGCGGTTTTTGGCTGCGGTGAAGGCGGATCAAACCACCCGGAGAGCCGCCTTGCGGCTGAAGGCCGCGGCGCGCTGGATCCGTTGGGTCAAGGCCCGCGACGTGAAAGGACGAACGAGGAATTCGGTGGCGCCGGCCTGCCTGGCCTCGCCCAGCCGCCACAAATCGGCATATCCGGCGACGATGATGATCGGCAGGCCGCCGCTCACCTCTTCGCGCACCTGACGGGTAAAGGCGATGGCGTCGCCGCTGTCCGGCACGCGGCCGACCATCAAAAGATTGGGGAGCCAGTCGCGCAGCAGGTCCAGGCCGGCGAGTCCATTGTCGGCCTCTCGAAAGGAAAGGATGCCGATCTGACGAAGCATGATGCCGATTTGACGGCGCGTGCTTCCGTTTTCATCAATCAGCAAGACCCGCAGATCTTCGAATCGCATCTTCGACAATCCGACAAGACGATGAAGAGCCGCCGGATGACGGCCGACCGTTGGCAGTCACCCTTGTGGAACCCATCTGCTAGGGGTAACACAAATCCCCCGATTTGAATATGGATTGCCGGTAGTGACACGAGGATGTCACATACGGACTTTGACGAAGGAGCGCATTCATTGGCCGATAACGTTGAAATCATTGAAAAAACAACACCATTCCAAGGTTATTTCCGCATCGATCGCTATACTCTTCGGCATCGGCGCCACGACGGCGGCTGGACGGCTCCGATGACCCGCGAGATCTTCGAGCGGGGCCATGCCTCGTCCGTCCTGCTTTACGACCCCGTCCGCGACGAGGTCGGCCTGATCGAACAATTCCGCCCGGGCGCCTTGGCGGCCGGCTGGCATCCCTGGCAGGTCGAAGTGGTCGCCGGCATCATCGACGACGGGGCCGCCCCGGAGGAGGTGGCCATCCGCGAGGCCCAGGAGGAAGCCGGGGCGACGATCGGAGACCTGGTGCCGATCTGCCGATATCTCGTCACGCCCGGCGGCAGCACCGAAACGATGGCGCTCTATTGCGCCCGCGTCGACAGCCGGACATTGGGTGGCATCCATGGCCTGGAGGAGGAAGGCGAGGACATTCGGGTATTTTCCGTGGCGGCCGACGAGGCGATCGGCTGGATCGCCGCCGGACGGGTGGTGAATTCCTGCGCCATCATCGCCCTGCAATGGCTGGCCCTCAATCGCCGGCAGCTGATCGCGCGCTGGACGACTTGATCCGCCTCGGTCAGGTCGCTAATGTATTCCAGCAAAACCTTTTTTTCGGAGCAGGCATGCCGAACATCCGCAGCGGCTTTCTCGATACCATCGGCCATACGCCGCTGATTCGCCTCAAGAAGGCATCTGAAATGACGGGGTGCGCCATTCTCGCCAAGGCCGAGTTTCTGAACCCGGGCGGATCGGTCAAGGACCGCGCCGCCCTGGCGATCGTTCTGGATGCCGAAGAGCGCGGTCTTCTGAAGCCGGGCGGCGTCATCGTCGAAGGGACGGCCGGCAATACCGGAATCGGCCTGGCCCTGGTCGGCAATGCGCGGGGATATCGCACGGTCATCGTCATGCCCGAGACGCAAAGCCAGGAAAAGAAAGACATGCTGCGCCTGTGCGGCGCCGACCTGCGGCTGGTGCCGGCCCTGCCCTACTCCGATCCGGGCAATTATGTGCATTATTCCGAAGCCCTGGCCAAGGAGCTGGCGGCCAGCGAACCGAATGGCGTCCTGTGGGCCAATCAATTCGACAATCGCGCCAACCGGACCGGCCATTACCGCACCACCGGACCGGAGATCTGGGAGCAGACCGACGGAACCGTCGACGCCTTCACCTGCGCCGTCGGAACCGGCGGCACCTTCGCCGGCGTCGGCCTGGCCTTGAAGGAACGCAATCCCGATATCGTCGTCGCCCTGGCCGACCCGCTCGGTTCCGCCCTCTTCAACTGGTATGCCCACGGGGAATTGAAGGCCGAAGGCAGTTCGATCACCGAAGGCATCGGGCAAGGCCGCATTACCGGCAATCTGGAGGGAGCGCCCATCGACGATCAGTTCCAGATCACCGACGAGGAAGCCCTGCCCGTGATCTTCGACCTGCTGCAATACGAGGGCCTGTGCGTCGGAGGCTCCAGCGGAATCAATGTGATGGGCGCCATCAAATTGGCCCGAAAGCTCGGCCCCGGCCATACCGTGGCGACCATTCTTTGCGATTTCGGGACCCGCTATCAAAGCAAACTCTTCAATCCGGCGTTCCTCAGGGAACGGGCCCTGCCGGTTCCCGCCTGGCTGGAATGAAGGCCGCGCGGCGCGGAGCGCAAGCATCGATGAACCCAAACCGGTGGTGAGACCATGACCTACGCCAGTTCGCACGCTCTCGTCAGTACAGAATGGCTGTTCAACCATCTGGAGGCTCCCGACGTTCGCGTGGTCGACGCCAGTTGGTATATGCCGGCCGCCGGTCGCGACGGGCGGGCCGAATATGATCGCGAGCATATTCCGGGGGCCGTCTATTTCGACATCAACGACATCTCCGACACCGCGTCGCCCCTGCCCCATATGCTGCCCGAGCCGGCCAAATTCGCCAGCAAGGTCAGGCGTCTCGGCCTGGGCGACGGCAACCGCGTCGTCGTCTACGACCGCGTCGGCGGCGGCGCGGCGGCGGCGCGGGCCTGGTGGATGTTCCGCGTCTTCGGCCATGACGACGTCTCGGTCCTCGACGGCGGCATCACCAAATGGCTGCGCGAAGGGCATCCCACCCGCGATCTGCCGCCCGTGCCGCGCGAACGGCATTTCACGCCTCAGGTCGATCGGACGCTGGTCCGCGACAAGGAACAGATGCTCGCCAATCTGCGAAGCCGGCACGATCAGGTCGTCGACGCGCGCTCGGCGTCCCGGTTTGCCGGCCTCGAGAAGGAACCCTGGCCCCACAAGAAGGTCGGCCATATCCCCGGGGCGCTCAATGTGCCGTGGACTCAATTGCTCGACGATGCCGACAAGACCTTCTTGCCGATCGACGCGCTCAGGGACCGCTTCCAGGCGGCCGGCGTCGATCTGGACAAACCGGTCGTCGCCAGTTGCGGATCGGGAGTCACCGCCTGCATGCTCGCCCTCGGGCTTCATCTGCTGGGCAAGCCGGACGTTGCCGTCTATGACGGGTCCTGGGCAGAATGGGGATTGGCCGACGATACGCCGGTTGAGAAAGACTGAACCCGTCCCACCGTTTCCTGCCCACCGGAGTATGATGAAAAAGGACACCAAGCTGGTCCATGCCGGGCGCCATCCCGAGCAGTATCTGGGCGCCGTCAATCCCCCCGTCTATCGCGTCTCGACGGTCACCTATCCTTCCGTCGCGGCGATGACCGAAGCCGAGCGCAAACCTTACGACGGTCTGCGCTACGGCCGTTACGGCACGCCGACCAGTTTCGCGCTGGAAGAGGCGGTGGCCATGCTGGAAGGCGGCTATCGCACCATCGCCACGGCGTCCGGTCTGGCCGCCATCACCGGGACGCTGACCGCCCTGCTGCAGGCCGGGGATCACGTGCTGATGGTCGATACGGTCTATTTCCCGACCCGGCGCTTTTGCCAGCAGCAGCTCAAACGCTGCGGCATCGAGACCACGTTCTACGATCCCCTGCTGGGGGCCGACATCGCCGCCCTGATGCGTCCGGAAACGCGGGTGGTCTTCGTCGAGGCGCCGGGATCGCTGACCTTCGAAATGCAGGACATCCCGGCGATCGCCGAAGTCGCCCACGCCGGGGGGGCCGTCGTGGTGATGGACAATACCTGGGCGACGCCGCTGTTCTTCCAGCCCTTCGACAAGGGCGTCGATATCTCGTTGCAGTCGGCCACCAAATTCATCGTCGGCCATTCCGACGCCATGCTGGGACTGATCACCTGCGCCACCGAAGAGTTATGGCATACCGTCAAGTCGTCGGTCGCCTATGCCGGCGTTTGCGCCGGCAGCGAAGAGGTCTTCCTGGGTCTGCGCGGCTTGCGCACCCTGTCGGTCCGCTTGCGCCAGCATCAAGAATCGGGATTGGTTCTGGCCGCCTGGCTGGACCAGCGGCCCGAGGTCCGCCGGGTCATGCATCCGGCCCTGCCCGACGACCCCGGCCATGCCCTGTGGAAACGCGATTTCACCGGCGCCTGCGGGCTTTTCGGTTTCGAACTGACGCCCTGCTCGCCTGCCGCCGTCGCCGCCTTCATCGACGGGCTGCGGCATTTCGGCCTGGGCTACAGTTGGGGCGGCTTCGAGAGCCTGATCATTCCCACCACGGACGGCATCAGGCGGACCGCCAAACCCTGGAAGGCCGAAGGTCCGACCTTGCGCATCCACACCGGCCTGGAAGATCCCTCCGATCTCATCGCCGACCTCGCCCTGGGCTTCGAGCGTCTGGCCGCGGCGAAGTAAGGGTCTGGGACGAAACGAACCGTCGAATCGGACCCTTGAGCCGGCCGCCACCAGGCGAAGGCGTCAGGTCGAACGGGCGCATCGAAAGATGCGGGACGGAAACCTCTACCAATGGGATAAGGATACTGTTAAAGTTTAGAAGTGTTTAAATAAACATATTTGATTAAAATGCGAACAAAACGACGGTCGGCACCGACAAGAGCCCATCAATCGAAAGAGGAACAGGTTCGCCAGGATGCGAGGCGTTTTGTCGACTCTCTGGCGATCAGGCTGGGAGAACTCGAAAGCATGGCCACGCTGGCCAGAAAATATGACGTCTTCAATACCGACGAATATGCTCGATTCAAACAGTTGTTCCTGAATTTCAGCGAGCTTTGCGAGGAATTTCAGCTCCTCAGCCATCTGACCGAAGAGTCCCTGGCCAACTTTGAACGGGCGGCGGTCGGCCATTGGAACGAGCATCGGAAGCTCGACGAATATTTCCGGAAATTGCAGATCCCCATGCTGCACGCCGTCATCCGCACCAACTTGCGCCTGCTCCGGGTCTGGGACGATCGCCTGCAGCGTGGCGAGGGACTGCCCTATGGTGCCCGCGAAGTCTTTTTGGAAACCGTCCGGGTCATCCACAATGCCCGGAGCGAGCTATTGCGTCCGCGTTATGTCTCCTTGCTCGACGAGGCGGCCGTGGAAGATGCCGACCGCGCCGATCGGCTCTTGCGCACCCTGATCTCCCAGGCCCCTCATCTGTTCGATTTCGCGGCAATGGATGGCGCGTTGCCCGGCCTGTCGGCGGCTCACGACAACGATCTCGACGCCGCCGTCCTGTCGCCGCTGCCGACGTCCTCCCTGCTCTCGGCTTTTGCCTGACGCGGCCCGCCCGCTAGAGCGGTTTGCGACCAAACGGGATCAATCCCTGTACCATCGTCCCGGCGAAAAAGCTTGTGAAGCAAGGGAAAGTGGCACCGGCGTCCCTGCCGGTGTCCGCCGCCCTGCGGCGGAAACGTTCCCATCCCCTCGGGCCGCTCTGGCGCTGCCGGCTTCGCCGGCGCACCGGCGGGGACGCCGGTGCCACTGGGATTATTTCACAAGCTCGAAAGCGGGGATCCGGGAGTCTCGGAAACGCCCGTGGGGTGCCCCCTGGATTCCGGCTGATCCAGGGCAATGACGAGAAAAATCGATGATCCAGTCT
>JAATGN010000265.1 GCA_015654615.1 Rhodospirillales bacterium | reverse complement strand
TGTCTCGTCTTCAACAAATCCTTGGCCTTGTCGGCTTCTTGAAGGCGCTGGTCGTCGGCCAGGGCGATCAATCCGCGCTCGGCAAGATAGCCGTCCTTGCCCCATGCCTTTTCCGAGGTGAAATCGGCGATATAATCACCCAATCCGGCGGTCGTATTCAGATGCGCCGATTTCACATACAGAAAAAGGGGACGGGAAAGAGTATATCGTCCGCTGAAGATATTGTCATAGGTGGCGTCTTGCCCATCGAAAGTCGCGGCATGAATTTTATCGCTGTTCTGATCGAAATAACTGAACGGCAAAATTCCGACGGCGTGCGGTTCCATGATCAGTCTTTGTAACGCGATCGAATAATTCTGCGAAACGTCGACGAAAGCGCCATCTTCCCGAACGGCCGCGCAGATCTTTCGCCGTTCCTCCGCATCGAGGCTCTTGATGCTGGGGAATTCGCGACAGGCTTGCGTCATCACCAGATCGACCAGACTGTCGCGCGTGCCATGATTGGGGGCCGGTCCGAAGATCAGGATTTTTTCGTCGGGCAGCGTCGTATCGATGTCGCGCCAGCGTCGATAGGGGTTGGCCGCCAGCGCGCCGCCTTGCGGAACGGTCTTGGCCAATGCCAGGAACAGCTGCCGGGCCGTCAATCGGAAGGATTTGTCCGACCGCGCGTTGACGATGACCAGACCGTCGAAGCCGATGGCGATCTCGGCGATGTCCTTGACGCCATGCTCGGCGCAGGCGGCGATTTCGCTCGGCCTGATCCGCCTGGATGCGGCGGCGATGTCCGGACTGGCCGCGTCGAGACTGGCGCAGAACAGCTTGAAGCCGCCCCCGGTGCCGATGCTTTCGACGACCGGCGTCTTGAAGTCGCTGGTCTTGCCGAAATGTTCGGCGACGGCGGTGGCGAACGGATAGACGGTCGAGGATCCGACGATGCGGATTTGGTCGCCGGCCCTGGCATCCGCCGGAACGAATGCCTGGGCCGCGACCAGGGCGCCCATGGCGAATACGGCGTGTCTGATTCTCATCCCCAACGATTCCTGTGCGCTGATCCGCGACCGGCCCGGCCCATCGGCCGACCCGGCAAGGGCGACAGATTACGACGGGCCGTGCCGCTGTCCAGTCCCTGTTTGGCGCGGCGCCGGTCGACGCATGCCTGCATGTTCATCCTTACTCTCTTGTCCGCGGGGGCTTTAGTGATAGAAATGTGACAAACCACCTTGGGGAATTCCATGTTCATGCGCGTGTTCCGCTCGCTGATGCCGAGAGAAGAGCGGTTTGTCGAGAATTTCATCGCCCATAGCGGCTTCATCGTGGCGGCCGCCGATGCCTTGGCGGCGATGATGGCGCCCGATCAGACGGACCGTCCGGCCCGCGGCCGCGAGGTCTGCGAGATCGAAAGCGCCGCCGACGGTATCGGCCGTCAGACGCTGATCGCCTTGCATCGCGCCTTCATCACGCCCTTCGACCGCTCCGATATCCTGTCCTTGAGCAACGCGCTCGACGATGCGGTCGATCATGTCGAGGAGGTCGTTCTGCATGCCGCGCTTTATAAGGTGAACGACTTCGACGGCCATATGCGCCTCATCACCGGGCAGATCCAGCAATCGGCCCGCCTGGTCGCCGAGATGATGCCCCTGCTGCACGACATCAGCGGCAACGCCGAGCGGATCCGATCGATGTGCGAGGCGGTGTCGAGGATCGAAGGGGATGCCGATGAAGCGCTACGGGATGCGCTGTCCGATCTGATCGAGCAGCATCCGGACACCATCACCTTCTTCGGACGCAAGGACGTCTATGAATTGCTCGAGGCGGCGACGGACAGCCTGGACGATGTCGCCGACGTCGTCGAAGGCCTCGTGCTGGATTTCGTCTGACGATGGACGCCTTTCACCTCGGCCTGCCGGCGGTGGTGGCGATCATCGCCGTCGCGCTGGCCTTCGACTTCATCAACGGTCTGCACGATGCGGCCAATTCCATCGCCACGGTGGTGTCGACCCGGGTGCTGCCGCCCAAATTGGCCGTCGCCTGGGCGGCCGGATTCAATTTCATCGCCTTCCTGTTTTTCGGCCTGCATGTGGCGCGGACCATCGGAACGGGAATCGTCGAGCCGTCGGTCATGGATCCCTGGGTGGTGTTCTGCGCCTTGTTCGGGGCGATCGCCTGGAATCTGCTGACCTGGTGGCTGGGCCTGCCGTCGTCCTCGTCGCATGCCCTGATCGGCGGCATCGCCGGGGCCGGAACCGCCAAGGCGGGGATCTCGGCGATCGTCGCCGACGGATTCCTCAAGACCACGGCGGCCATCGTGCTGTCGCCGATGGCCGGCTTTTTCCTGGCTTTGCTCATCGTTCTGGGCGCCACATGGCTGCTGCGCCGCGCCATGCCCTATGCCGTCGACCGGCGTTTTCGCAAATTGCAATTGATCTCGGCCTCGCTCTATTCGCTGGGACACGGCGGCAACGATGCGCAGAAGACCATGGGCATCATCGCCGCCCTGCTTTTTTCGCAAGGCCTGATCGGCGGCGAATTCTACGTGCCGCTGTGGGTCGTGCTGGCTTCGCAGGCGGCGATGGGGCTGGGGACGCTGATGGGCGGCTGGCGGATCGTCCACACCATGGGGTCGCGGATCACCGATCTGAAACCCTTCCAGGGGTTCTGTGCCGAGACGGCGGGCGCGATCTCCCTGTTCACCGCCACCTGGCTCGGCATCCCGGTATCGACCACCCACACCATCACCGGGGCGATCGTCGGCGTCGGTTCGGCCCGGCGCACCTCGGCCGTCCGCTGGGGGTTGGCCGGCAACATCGTCTGGGCGTGGATTTTCACCATTCCGGCGGCGGCCGGCATCAGTTTCACCGTCTTCACGCTGCTGCGTCATCTGGGCTGAGCGCCTGGGGGCAATCGCACGAGATTCGAGAAGCGATCCGCAGATAGGCGCAGATTTTTTTGTCGCCGCCGACCGGGGACTCATGACGCCCCCGGTCCCCGATCTGCGATATCTGCGGATCCCAATTTGCCTGCTTGAACCTTCCGATGGCCGAAGGCGCCGCGGCCTATGCCGTCCGGACACCGTCCAGGAATTTCCCGACGGTGTCCTTGAGATCGGTGGTTTCGCGGGCCAGCGACTGTGCGGCCGACAGGACTTGACTGGCGGCGGCGCCGGTTTCGGCCGCCGCCTGGGTGACGCTGCCGATGTTGGTCGAGATTTCCTGCGTGCCCTGCGCGGCCTGCTGGACGTTGCGGGCGATCTCGGCGGTGGCGGCCGATTGTTCCTCGACGGCCGAGGCGATGGCGCCGGCGATCTGATTGATCTCCTCGATGCGGGTCACGATGGAGCCGATGGCGGTGACCGCCTGCTGGGTGGCGCTTTGCACCGCGCCGATCTGCGTGCTGATCTCCTCGGTCGCCTTGGCGGTCTGGTTGGCCAGGCTTTTCACCTCGCCCGCCACCACGGCGAAACCCTTGCCGGCTTCGCCGGCCCGGGCCGCCTCGATGGTGGCGTTCAGGGCCAGCAGATTGGTCTGGCTGGCGATGTCGTTGATCAGTTTCACCACATCGCCGATGCGGGCCGAGCTTTCGGCCAAGGTGCGCACGGTCTCGTTGGTGCGGTTGGCTTCTTCCGAGGCATTTTGCGAGACGCGGCTGGACCGTTCGACCTGGCGGCCGATTTCGGAAATCGACGAGGACAGTTCCTCGGCGGCGGAGGCGACGGTCTGCACGCTGGCCGAGGCTTCCTCGGTGGCGCCGGCCACGATGAGGGCCTGCTGACTGGTCTGCTGGGAGTTGGCCGACATCGCCTGGGCCGTCGCTTCCATCTGGGTCAGCGCGCTGGCGACGATTTCCAGCATGTTGGAGACATCCTGGTCGAAGCCGCCGGTCAGACTTTCGATGGTCCGCGCCCGGGCCTCGCGGGCGGCGCGTGCGCGCTCCTGTTCGTCCGCCAACTGGTCGGCGCGGATGGCGTTGTCCTTGAACACCTGCACCGCTTCGGCCATCGCGCCGATCTCGTCGCGCCGGCCGCGGGCCGGGATGTCGGTGGTCTTGTCGCCTTCGGCCAGGCTCTTCATGGCGCCGGTCATGGCGGTGATCGGCTTGGCGATGGCGCTTCTGAGCACCAGGCCGAGCGCGACGGTCAGCAGAAGGACGACGCCCAACAGGGAGAAGGTGGTCAGGCGCGCCGTGGCGTAACTGGCCACCTGGACGGTGTTGGCGGTTGCCGCGCCTTTGGTGTTGAGTTCGATGTCCTTGCTCAGGATCTCGCGCAGGGAGTCGAAGCTGACCGTTCCTTCGGTTTTGATCATGGCGATCGCCTGCTCGTTCTGGTTCTGGCGCGACAGGGCCATCGCCTTGTCGCTGGCGGCATAGACCTCGTCCAGCCTCTTGACGAAACTGTCGTAAAGATTTTGTTCCTCCGGAGAGGAAATCAATTTTTCATAAGTCTTGCGGATCTCGGCGATCTTCGCGCGAGCCGTCTCGATCTGCCGCTCGATCGAGGCGATGTCCTTTTCGTCGGTGGCGATGATATGGCGAAGCTCCCAGCGGCGGTGCTCGACGACGGAAACCTCCAGCCGTTCCAGGGCGTCGACGCTGGGCATCCAATTGGTGCTGACGTCGAGGGAGGCCATATTCATCGCCGACATCTGGTGGAGGACGACCGCCGCATTGGTCATGAAAAAGAAAAGCAAAGCCGCGAACGACAGCACGAGCTTGAATGGAATTTTTAAATTATTGAAATAATTCATGTTACGTCCTTTCCCCGACGGTGCATGCATATGCGAAGTTCGTGATTGAAGACGGGCGTAAACTGACAGCGTGAGAAAATGAAAAATATTCCCATTTGGGGACTGTAACGGGAGGCGGATGCCGAACCGGTCGCGACCGGTTCGGCAAGCGGTATCACACGGCGGTGATCACATTGCGGATCAGGCCGATTTCGGCGATTTCGGTCTCCAGAACATCGCCGGGTTTGAGGAATTCCGGGGGATTGCGCGCCGCGCCGATGCCCGGCGGCGTGCCGGTGGCGATGATGTCGCCGGGCTCCAGGGTCAGGCCGAGGGACAATTCGGCGATGATCCGCGGCACCTTGAAATACATCTGCCTGGTATTGGCCTGCTGCTTGACCACGCCATTGACCCGGGTGGTCAGATGCAGGTCGTCGTAATCGATGTCGGCGGCGGTGACGATCCAGGGACCCAGGGGACCGTGGCCGTCCAGGCTTTTGCCCTTGAACCACTGCTCGCCATGTTTTTTGTGCTGGATGTCGCGCGCCGTGGTGTCGTTGATCACCGCATAGCCGAACACGTGCGAGAGCGCCTCCGCCTCGGTGATATTCTTGCCGCCCTTGCCGATGATCACCGCCAGTTCGCCTTCCCAATCGATCATCGAGGAGACCTTGGGATCGAAGGGAATGGGGGCGAAGGGGCCGTTGACCGTGTGGACCCCCTTGGTGAAGAACACCGGATGTTCGGGCAATTCGACCGCCTTGTCGCGCAGCACCTTGCCCTCTTCGAAGTGCTCCAGATAGTTCCATCCCACCGCATAGACATTGCGCGTCGGCTTGGGGATCGGCGCCTGCAGAACCACTTCGGCGAGAGCCGGGCCGCTTTCGCCGGCTTTGGCCGCCAGCCGGCCGACGACGGCCAGCGCCGCGGGGCCGGCGGCGATCAGGGAGACCATCTGCGTCGGATCGAAGGCGAGCGTTATGCCCTGGCGTTGGGCGGCCCGGCCGATATCGACGATATGTCCATCGGCGGTGACGGCGCCGATTCGCCCCGGCCCGCCGGCTTCGAGGCCATAGGTGACCAGGCGCAACGATCCGGCCGCGGCATTGGGAATGGGCCCATGCGGCTGCGGGGCCGCCTTGGCGTGGACCGGCCCCTCCGGCAGCATCGTGCCCATGGCGGCGGTCACGCCGAGCATCAAGAACTGGCGCCTCGTTTCATCCATTCCCCGGTCCTCCCCAATTGCTTATATGCGATGTGCCGGGCGGTTCCCGGCCCTTCGCGTGCAACTCAGAAGGTGGGGAGCAGGGCCCGCTCTGCCTAGGGCCGGTGGAGATCGGGCAAGTCTATATGTCGCGCCGACGCCAATGGCTCGTTACAAATTAAGTGAGTGATTTGAGATTGCCCGACCAGCACCTTGAGATCCCCTGTCGTAGCGGACGCCCTTGGCCACTCATGCATGCTCTTTCAAGCAATCCCTGATCATATCACCTGCAATATGAAATTGGTCCTTGATACCGATGTCATGCCGAGCGGCCTGCAAAGCTCGACCGGGGCCTCCCGCATCCTGCTCGTTGCCGCATGGCAAGGAGTCTTCGTGCCGCTGGCGAGTGTCGCGACGATGATCGAGTACGAGGCGATTTTGAAGCGTCCCGAGCATCTGTCGGAGATGGGACTGGAAGCAAGCGACGTCGACACGTTTCTCGACAACTGGGCATTGCTGGCGGAGCCGGTCTTTCCACACTACTCGTACAAGGCCGTCCATTCGCGACCCTGACGACGAGATGTTTATGGAGGTCGCGTTGAACGGAGGCGCCAATGCGCTGGTGACCTTCAATGTGAGAGATTATCGTCCGGTGGACCCGGCCGGCAAACAATTCGAGGTAGAAAGATGCAAGCCAGGCGAAATTCTAAGGAGAATGACATGGCGACCGTCACTGGATACGCTCTCCGCCTTCCGGCCTCGATTATGAACGAGGTGAAGATGGTTTCCGCCTCGGAGGCCACTTCGATCAACCAGTTCATTGTCGTGGCCGTCGCGCGGCGGCTGGCTGAACTGAGAGCGATGCGCTACTTCGAGGAGCGTGCGGCCCGCGCCAATCCGGATGATTTTCAGCGGGTTTTGGCCAAGGCCGGAACGATGGCTCCGCGGGAAGGGGATGAAATCCCTGCCGATTGGCTCGACGGGTCTCTGACCGGCCCGGCGGCGGCTTGCGGACCTAGAGCGCTTTGCGATCAAACGGGATCGATCCCTGTGCCATCGTCCCGGCGAAAAAGCTTGTGAAGCAAGGGAAAGTGGCACCGGCGTCCCTGCCGGTGTCCGCCGCCCCGCGGCGGAAACGTTCCCGTCAAGATCGATCCCTCGGCCGCTCTTGCGCTGCCGGCTTCGCCGGCACACCGGCGGGGACGCCGGTGCCACTGGGATTATTCACAAGCTCGAAAGCGAGGATCCGGGAGTGTCGGAAACGCTCGTGGTGCGCCCTCTGGA
>JAATGN010000006.1 GCA_015654615.1 Rhodospirillales bacterium | reverse complement strand
TGTCCATCCAGCGGCTGGGCGACATCCCCAACACGACGCCGGAGCCGGCCTATCTGACGGGCCGGTCGGCGCTGCCGGCCATCCGGGGGGCGACCACCTTCGAGCACCTGGGCTTCCGCTACCGCCTCGACGGGCCGGAGGTCCCGCACGACGTGACCCTGACCATCCCGGCCGGGCAGATGGTCGGCATCGTCGGCCCCTCGGGCTCCGGCAAATCGACGCTGACCAAGCTGGTCCAGCGCCTCCATGTGCCGGAGAGCGGACGGATCTTCATCGACGGGGTCGATCTGTCGGTGGTCGACGTGGCGTGGCTGCGCCGCCAGGTCGGCGTGGTGCTGCAGGAGAATGTGCTGTTCAATCGTTCGATCCGCGACAATATCGCCCTGGCCGATCCGGCTCGGCCGATCGAGCGGGTGATCGCCGCCGCCCAACTGGCCGGCGCCCACGAGTTCATCCTCGAATTGCCGCAGGGCTACGACACCATGGTCGGCGAACGCGGGGCCAGCCTGTCGGGCGGGCAGCGCCAGCGCATCGCCATCGCCCGGGCCCTGATCGGCGACCCCCGCATCCTGATCTTCGACGAGGCGACCAGCGCGCTCGATTACGAGAGCGAGCGGGTGATCCAGGAGAACATGCGCCGCATCGCCCAGGGGCGCACCGTGCTGGTCATCGCCCACCGGCTGTCGACGGTGCGCCGGGCCGACCGCATCATCACCCTGGAACGCGGCCGCCTGGTCGAGGACGGCAGCCACGACGCCCTGATCGGCACCGGCGGCCGCTACGCCAGTCTCTATCGCCTGCAGGCGGGTCTCCATGAAGCTTAATTTCGGATTGCCTGGTCCAACCCCCGGATATTTTGAACCGCCAAGACGCCAAGGACTCTATCCGTCCTGTCGCTCGCGGTATCGATCAGGCATTCGGCAACACGGACGGATACGGACAGCCCAATACGGACGGATACGGACAGCCCAATACGGACGGTCACGGACAGCCACGGATGAACACGGATCTGCGCCGCAGGCATTATCCGCTTCGTCCAGAAAGATGCGGATGGAAGGCACAAAGAATGCCCGCGGTGCTCTTGTTCTTATCCGTGCCTGTCCGTGGTGGTCCGTGTCCGTCCGTGTTGCCACAGCCGATTGCTATTCCCATAGGCCTCAGTGCTTTTGCTCCTTTTCTTCGCGGCACCGCCTTGGCGTCTTGGCGGTTCAAAAATCGTCGGGCGATTCCGAACGATGCGAAATCAGCGGGGAGACGGCATGACCGTCGAACCCGCCCCGACCTCCGGCGTCGTGCTTTCCCTGCCGGCGCGGATCTGGCCGCACCGGCGGGACGAGCGCGAGTTCCTGCCGGCGGCGCTGGAGATCATCGAGACCCCGGCCTCGCCGGTCGGCCGGGCCATCGCCGGAACCATCATCGGCTTTTTCGTCATCGCCCTGGCCTGGGCCTGCCTGGGCAAGGTCGACATCATCGCCACCGCCTCGGGCCGCATCATCCCCAGCGGCCGCACCAAGATGATCCAGCCCTTCGAGACCGGGGTGGTGCGGACCATCCCGGTGACCGACGGCCAGAGCGTGGCGGCGGGCGACCTGCTGGTCGAGCTGGATCCCACCGCCAACCAGGCCGACGAAACGCGGCTCGCCCGCGATCTGCTGCAGGACCGGCTCGACGTGGCGCGGTTGCGGGCGCAACTGGCCAACGATTCCGAGTCCTTCGCCCCGCCGGAGGGGGCCGAGCCGCAACTGGTCGAGACCGCCAGGCGCCAGATGCAGGCCCAGACGGCCGAGCAGGCGGCGAAGCTGGCCACCCTCGACCGCCAGATCGCCCAGAAACGGGCCGAGGGCGACGGGGTGACGGCGACCATCGCCAAGATCCAGGCGATGCTGCCGCTGCTGCGCGGCCAGCGCGACATCCGCGAGGAACTGCTGAAGAACGAATTCGGCTCGAAGCTGCTTTATCTGCAGGTCGAACAGCAGGTGGTCGAGCAGGAGCGCGACCTGGTGGTCGCGGCGCATCGCCTCGACGAGACCCGGGAAGCGCTGGGGGCATTGGAGCGGCAACGGGCCGGCACCGAAGCCGAATATGGAAAAGGACTGCTGGCCGACCTGGCCAAGGCGGAAAACGCCGCGTCGGAGCATGGGCAGGAGGCGGTCAAGGCGGCGCAGAAGCGGGGTCTGCAGACCTTGCGGGCGCCGGTGGCCGGCACCGTGCAGCAACTGGCGGTGCACACCGTCGGCGGCGTGGTGACGCCGGCCCAGCAGCTGATGGTGATCGTGCCGCGGGAGGCGCATCTGGAGATCGAGGCGACGCTGGCCAACAAGGATATCGGCTTCGTGCACATCGGCCAGGCGGTGGCGGTCAAGGTCGAGACCTTCACCTTCACCCGCTATGGCCTGCTGCACGGCACGGTGACCAGTTTGAGCCGCGACGTGGTGGCGCAGGACTCCAACGGCGCCGACCCGCGCAGCACGCGGTCCTTGGACGCCGAACCGCCGAAGGACGAGCAGGACCGCCAGGCCAGGCAGCCGGCTTATGTCGCCCGCATCGCCCTGGCCGAGACCGGCCTTGAGACCGAGGAAGGCTGGCGGCCGCTGGAGCCCGGCATGGCGGTCACCGCCGAGATCAAGACCGGCCGGCGCCGGGTGATCGGCTATCTGCTGTCGCCGCTGATGCGCTATCGGCAGGAAGGGCTGCGGGAGCGATAAGGAACGGAATCTCCGTCGTCATGGCGCCCCATCCCGCTCCGCCGCCGGTTCTCGATCGGTGGTTTCGTCACCCTCGCGTGGTGCTTCGGGGCCGGTCCTGGCCATCACCGCGTCGAAGGCGTCCCGGTCCGCCCGTTTCGCCCGCTCGGCCATCATGCGGGCTCCGGAAAGAGCGGCCGTTTTTTCGGCCACCGCCACATTGATGAATTGATTCAGGGATACCCCGTCCTCGACCGCTGCCGCCTCGGCGGCACGGCGAACCGAGTCCGGCAACCGTAAGGGAAAATTCGATCGCAATGTCTGCATGTCTACAAACTCCGCCAGAGATCGCCGGGGCGGCAGACCCTGAGGCCGAACCGCCGTGCCCCCACCTCGAAATCCCGTAAATTGAAGGTCACCAAGGCCTCGGCATGCCCGTTGATGGCCGCCTCCAGGACCAGTTCGTCGCCGACATCGGCCAATTGTGGACGCCAAAGATAATGCATTTCCACCTGTTCGGCCTTTGCCGTGAGCAAATCCAGAACAATGTCGATCGACGCTTCGTCCGCCCTTGCCGCCGCGAGATGCTCCGGCCGCTTCAGCACGGATTCGTATTCCAAAAGCAAGGCGGGCGATACCAACAGGATGACCCGCCCGTCCACGCCAGCCAGCAGAAGCCGCCTTGATGCGCCGGTCGCACTGCGCATCGCGGCGACCATGACGTCCGTGTCGAGTACGATCCTCATGCCGGATACAATAGTACGTCGCTGGCGACGTCACAACTATTATAGACGTTGCCGATGACGTCCATTTCCCAAGCAAGCCGGACATCGCTTCGAATACCGGTCATCCCGCTTGATCCGGGCGAAAGCGACACCGGGACCTATTGGCTGGGCGGCGGCAGCGGCGCCGATGTGCTGACCGGGGGTGGCGGAACCAATGTGTTCCTGGTCAACCCGACCACCGTGGTGCATGGCGGCACCGGGGCGAACAGCTTCAACATCGCCAAGGTGATCGGCACCCAGGGCGTGACCATCGACATGGCCGCGGATGACCTGCAGGAGGTGATCGGCGGGCCGGGCGGCGACGTCATCAATGCCTC
>JAATGN010000369.1 GCA_015654615.1 Rhodospirillales bacterium | reverse complement strand
TGGCGGCGGCGGCTCTCGGGCTGATTCTCAACGCCGCCGCCTTCCTGGGCGAGATCTGGCGCGGCTGCATCCAGGCCATCCCGGGCGGCCAGGACGAAGCCGGCCGCGCCCTCGGCCTCAAGCCCCGCCATCGGATGCGGCTGATCGTCCTGCCGCAGGCGCTGCGCATCGCCATCGCCCCCACGGTCGGCTTCATGGTGCAGATCGTCAAGAACACCTCGCTGGCCTCGATCATCGGCTTCACCGAACTGACCCGCAGCGGCCAGATCGTCAACAATGCCACCTTCCGGCCGTTTCTCATCTTCGGCGTCGTGGCGCTGCTGTATTTCGTCCAATGCTGGCCGCTGTCCTACTGGAGCCGGAAACTGGAACTGCGGATCAGCGGCAACAAAACGTGAAATGCGGAGAAGGCTCATCGCCATCATTCCGGTGCGATCAAGATTTTTTGAACCACCAAGACACCAAGGCACCAAGGTGACGGAATGCGCCGCAGGCATTTTCCCGCCTGGCCCAACGGCTGTCCGCGGGATGATCAGGAAATGCCCGCGGCACAAATTTGCGACCATCCGATGCCGGGCGTTCCGAAAATCGCCTTGGTGCCTTGGTGCCTTGGTGGTTCAAAAAACCCAAGGAACCACCGAAGTATCGCAAGCATGCCCAAACCTTAAAATAGAAACAGGGAGATCGTCATGGTGCGCTTGAACATCAAACATAGTCTCGCCAAAGTCATCCTGGCTTTGGCCCTGCTCGCATCGTCCGCAGCGCCGTCCTTTGCCCAGAGCGTCGACGACATCATGAAAAAGGGCAAGCTCACCGTCGGCATGCTGGTCGATTTGCCGCCGTTCGGGCTGATGACCGACGGCAAGCCGGACGGCTATGACGCGGATGTCGCCAAGCTGATGGCCAAATATCTGGGGGTCGATCTGGAAATCGTCCCGGTCACCGGCCCCAATCGCATTCCTTATCTGCTGACCGGCAAGGTCGACATGCTGACCGCGACCTTCGGCATCACGCCGGAACGCGCCAAGCAGGTGCAGTTTTCCATTCCCTACAGCGCCATCGAAATCCAGCTTCTGGGGCCGACGGCGACCAAGATCGCCTCCTTCGCCGACATCGCCAATCTGAAGGTAGCGGTGGCCCGCGCCAGTTCGCAGGACACCGCCGTCACCGCCCAGGCGCCCAAGTCGACCACCATTCTGCGTTTCGACGACGACGCCTCGGCCGGCCAGGCCTATCTGTCCGGCCAGGCCGATCTGATCGGTTCCAACAACGTCACGGCCCTGCAATTGGCGGCGACCAACCCCAGCAAGGGCATCGAGAAGAAACTCGCGTTGCGCAGCCAGTATCAGGGCATCACGCTGCGCCGCGGGTCGGACGATCTGCGGCAATGGGTCAATACCTTCCTGTTCTTCATCAAGAACAACGGTGAACTCGACGCCATCAACCGGAAATGGTTCAACGAGCCCCTGCCGGTTCTGCCGGTCTTCTGAGGCCCGCGCCGGAGCGGCCGCCGAGGGCGGATTCGGACATGAGATCGGATCGAGCCGGTTCGGTCTCATGCCGTCGCGCTCCCAGGAAAAAGAGTTAGAACGGATGGATGGCTTGTCCGTTACGCTGCGGCGCACCATATTCGGGGCAGGCTGTCGGCTGGACCTGCCGCCACGGGCAGCGTAAAATTAGCAGCATAAAATTAAACGGCACAAAACAAGGAGCTCGCCATGCCCAACATCGGCGACGCCGGGATTGGACCTGAGACAAGGCCCGCCCCTCCGGCAAGTGCTGTCACGGCCGGACTGGCCATCACCCACCGGCGCAATCGCCTTGCCGGGCTGTGGGCGGCCGAACTGCTCGGCCTCATCGGCCACGCGGCGCAGGATTATGTCCGCAGCGTCATGCATCCCGGGCATTCGCAGGATTACGTGCATGGCGACGACCATGACAAGGTCGTCGGCAAGCTTTCCGAGGACTTGGCCGGGCATGCCACCGAAGACCAGATCCGCGAACGGATGTCGCATTTCCTGAAGGAAGCGGCGCGACAGGACGACGACGACAAAACGGATTGAGTCCACGCGCTCTAAGAAGAAAAGCGTCAGTGGTACCGGCGTCCCTGCCGGTGGAGAAAAGACTCCGCCGCGCAAGCGGCGGACACCGGCAGGGACGCCGGTGCCACTCTTTTTTTCATTCACGGAACGCGCCATGACGAGGTGAAGAGCAGGACGTTATTTCGTCGCGGACTCTATCCTCGCAGCACGCCGCCGGTCGCCTTGCCCACCGCATCGACGACCTTGGCGGCGATCGCCTCGATCTCGGCGTCGGTGAGGGTCTTCTCGATCGGCTGCAAGGTGACCTGGATGGCCAGGCTCTTCTTGTCCTCGCCGACATGCGGCCCTTCATAGAGGTCGAACAGCAGCACATCGCCGATCAGGGCCTTGTCGGCCCCCCTGGCGGCCCGCAGGACGGCTTCGGCGCTGACCGAACGATCGACGACGAAGGCAAAATCGCGCTCGATCGCCTGGAACGGCGAGACCTTGAGCAAAGCCTTGGCCTTGGTCGCCCGCACCTTGGGCAGGGGAACCGC
This sequence comes from Rhodospirillales bacterium, assembly GCA_015654615.1. GTDB lineage: Bacteria > Pseudomonadota > Alphaproteobacteria > Rhodospirillales > Magnetospirillaceae > Telmatospirillum. The sequence goes on along the minus strand of JAATGN010000369.1, from coordinate 7,140 downwards.
ATCGAGGAACACCTCGAAGCCGACCGCCGGTCCCTTGATATCCAGGACGGCCATGACATGCGGATGGATCTCGCCGAAAGCGGCGATCACCTTGGGACCCAGCTTGAGGCTGCCCGACCGGCCCGGGTGATACCAGGCGGGCGCCTCGGCCACCACTTGCAGTCCATCGGCCGGTCCGCCGGCCGCGGCGATGGCGCCGGCCGCGTCGGCCTTGGCGTCGAACACGTCGACCGGCCGCGACGGCAGGGCCCAATGCCGGGCGACACCGCGACCGGACCGCAGGCCGGCGGCCACCAGTCTTTGGTCCTCCGGCTGGTCTCCGTGGAATTCCGGGCCCAATTCGAACAAGGCGACGTCCCTGTAGCCGCGATCGGCATTGCGCCCCGCCGCCGCGACCAGATTGGCCAGCACCGAGGGACGCATCGAATCGAGATCGCTGGAAATCGGATTGGCCAGTTTCAGCGCCGCCTGCCCGCCGCCGAACAGCGAGGCCAGGGCGGAAGGCTGGAAGGACCAGGTGACGGTTTCGACGAGGCCGCGCGCCGCCAGGCCGCGGCGGACCCACCCCGCCTGCCTTTGCTGGGCGGTCAGCACCGGACGAACGACCGCGGGACGCGGCAGGGACAGGGTCGGAATATGCTCGTAGCCGTGGATGCGGATGACCTCTTCGACCAGATCATGTTCCGCCGTCAGGTCGGCCCGCCAGGAGGGCGGCACCACGGCATAACCGTCGCCGGTCCTGGTCAGCCGGCAGCCGAGCGCTTCCAGCGCCTGGACCATCGCCTCCTCGGCCACCGCGACTCCGCCCAACTGCCCCACCCGGTGGGGACGGAAGACGATCGCCCCGTTCGCGGCCGGCACATGGCCGGCGATCACCGGTTCGGAGGCTTCGCCGCCGCACACTTCGATGATCATCCGGGTCGCCAATTCCATGCCGGCGACGACGAAGGCCGGATCGATTCCCCGCTCGAAGCGGTAGCGCGCGTCCGATTCGACCGCCAGCTTGCGTCCGGTGGCGGCGGTCCGCATCGGATCGAACAGGGCGGCTTCCAGGAAAACGTCGGTGGTCCCGTTCGACACGCCGGTCGGCTCGCCGCCGATCACCCCGGCCAGGGACTGCGGGCCGGCATCGTCGGCGATCACCGTCATGGTGGCATCGAGCGCGTAGGTCTTGCCGTTCAGCGCCGCCAGGGTCTCGCCGGGCGCCGCCAGCCGCGCCCGGACGGGGCCGGTCAGCTTCCTGGCGTCGAAGACGTGGAGCGGACGGGCCAGATCGAGCGTGAAATAATTGGTGATATCGACCAGCGCCGAGATCGGCCGCAAGCCCACGGCGTTCAGCCACCCCTTCAGCCAGGCCGGACTTTCGCCGTTGCGGACGCCGCGAATGGTCCGGCCGGCGAACAGCGTGCAGGCATTGGCGGCCTCGTCCGGGAACTCCAGGCGGACGTCGATCGGACTGGGAAAGCTGCTTTTCACCGGCTCGATCGACAGCGGCTTCAACTTGCCCAGACCCGCCGCGGCCAGATCGCGGGCGATCCCCCGCACGCCCAGGCAATCGGCCCGGTTGGGGGTGATCGCCACATCGATCACCGGATCGAAGACCAGCACCTTGGTCAAAGGTTCGCCGACCGGCGTATCGCTCGGCAGTTCGATGATGCCGGAATGATCCTCGCCGAGCAGCAGTTCGCGCCACGAGCACATCATGGCCTGCGATTCGACGCCGCGGACATTGCCTTTTTTCAAGGCTTCGCCGGTGGCCGGGATGACCACGCCGGGAACGGCGACCACCACCTTGAGACCGGCCCGCGCATTCGGCGCGCCGCAGACGACCTGCAGGGTCTCGCGGCCGATCGACACCTTGCACAACTGCAGGCGATCGGCATTCGGATGCTTGCCGGCCTCCATCACCTGGCCGGTGACGAAACCGCCGAGGCGGGCGGCGGGATCCTCCAGCGATTCCACCTCGAGACCGAGCATGGTCAGACGATCGCCGATCGTCTCGACGCCGACCGTGGTGTCGAGGTGGCGCTTCAGCCAGGACAGGGTGAATTTCATCGGGCGAGTCCTCCGGAAAGCGTCGGCACGTCGAGCGGCACGAAGCCGTAGTGCCGAAGCCAGCGCAGATCCGAATCGAAGAAGGTGCGCAGATCGGGAATACCGTATTTCAGCATGGCGATCCGTTCGATTCCCATGCCGAAGGCGAAGCCCTGATACTCGTCCGGATCGATGCCGCAGTTGCGGAGCACATTGGGATGAACCATGCCGCAGCCCAAAATCTCCAGCCAATCGGCGCCGGCGCCGATCTTCAATTCGCCGCCGGCCCGCGAGCAGCCGATGTCGACCTCGGCCGAGGGCTCGGTGAAGGGGAAGAAGGACGGCCGGAAGCGCACCGGCACCTCGTCGACCTCGAAATAGGTTTTGACGAATTCGATGAGGCACCCCTTGAGGTGGCCCATGTTGGTCGTTTTGTCGACGACCAGCCCCTCGACCTGATGGAACATCGGCGTGTGGGTCATGTCGGAATCGCAGCGGTAGGTCCGGCCGGGAATGATCACCCGGATCGGCGGCGGCTGCTTCAGCATGGTGCGCACCTGGACCGGCGAGGTATGGGTGCGCAGCAAGGAGCGCGAGCCGTCGGCTTTTTCCGGCAGGAAAAAGGTGTCGTGCATCAGGCGGGCCGGATGTTCCGGCGGAAAATTCAGCGCGGTGAAGTTATGGAAGTCGTCCTCGATGTCGGGACCCTCGGCCACGGCGAAGCCCATCTGGCCGAAAATCGCCACGACCTCGTCGATGGTCTGGCTGATCGGATGGATCCGCCCGGCGCTTTCCGGACGCACCGGCAGCGTCACGTCGATTCGTTCGCGGGCCAGCCGCTCGTCCAGCGCCCGGGCCTCGAGCGCCGCCTTGCGGACATCGATGGCGTCGGAGACGGCGAGCTTGGCCGCGTTGAGGGCGGCGCCGGCCTCTTTGCGTTCCTCGGGGGAAACGCTGCCCATCAGGCCCATGAGGGCCGAAATCGATCCCTTCTTGCCCAGCGTCGCGACGCGAATGCGCTCCAGTTCCTCCAACGCGGCGGCCGCGGTCACGGCCTGCAGCGACTGAGCGACCAGCGGCTCGACGCTTTTGAGGATGTCTTCCAAATTGCCCATCGTTGCTTCCAACTTTCAGACAAGCAAAAAGGGGCCGTCCGCAGACGGCCCCCTTGTCGATTTCCAACGGCCGGAAACGGCCGGCGGGAACGGCCTCAGGCCGCCTTGAGGGCTTGCGTGGCCTGGTCGACCAAGGTCTTGAAGGCGGCCGGCTCGCGGGTCGCGATGTCGGACAGCACCTTGCGGTCGAGTTCGATCCCGGCCTTTTTCAGGCCGTTCATGAAGCGGCTGTAGGTCAGACCGTTCTGGCGGGCTCCGGCGTTGATGCGCTGGATCCACAGAGCGCGGAAATTCCGCTTGCGCACCCGGCGGTCGCGGTAGGCGTAGCGAAGCGCCTTCTCGACCTTCTCGATGGCGATGCGGAAATTGGTGCTGGACCGGCCGCGATAGCCCTTGGCCAGCTTGAGAATCTTGCGGTGGCGGGCGTGCGTGGTGACGCCCCGTTTGACGCGTGCCATGGCTCAGGCTCCGTAAGGCAGGTAGAAACGTTTGACGTTCGCGGTGTCAACCTCGGCGACGACGAAAGTGCCACGGGCCTGACGCTTCATCTTCGACGACTTGGCCGACAGGCAGTGACGCTTGAAGGCCACATTGCCCCGCACCTTGCCGGTACCGGTGAGCCGAAACCGCTTTTTCGCGGAGCTCTTCGTCTTCATTTTGGGCATTTTCGCTTCCTTTTAGCAAAAAACATGAGCGATTCAGGGGCGGCGAGGCATGCCCTGACGTGCGCCTCGGCCACCCGACGGAAGCGGAGGTTATAATCGCGCCGCCGGACGATTGCAAGCACTGGCCGAGACGTGTCGGGGGCCGCATTGCCGGCCCCGGCGAGGTTCTGATCAGGCGGGCCGCCACCAGCGTCAATCCGGTCGAATGGAAAATCCGCGAGGGGTATCTCGCCAAAGCGCTCCCGCATCATTTTCCATTGATTCCGGGCTGGGACGCCGCCGGGACCATCGCCGCCGTCGGCCAGGGCCTTCATGGCTTCCATCCGGGCGACGCCGTCTATGCCTATGCCCGCAAGCCCGAGGTGCAATGGGGCACCTATGCCGACTTCGTCGCCCTGGACGCCCGGGCGGTGGCCTTCGCCCCGCGCGGTCTTTCCCTGGAGGCCGCGGCCGCCCTGCCCCTGGTCGGCCTGACGCCCTGGCAGGTGCTGTTCGACACGGCGAGGCTCGAGGCGGGAAACCAGGCCTATGTCAAAGGATTGGGCGCCGACATCGTCGTCGATTACGCGGCCGAACCCTTTGCCGCGGCCGTTCGCCGCGCGGTGCCGGACGGCGTCGACGTGGTGTTCGATACCATGGGCGGGCAGATCCTGGCCGACAGTTGGAGCGTGCTGAAGATCTAAGGGTTTGAGTGATGCCGGAACCGCTGGAGCGGTTTGTGGCCACCCTGTACCCGTCATCCCGGCGAAAGAGCTTGTAAATGGCACCGGCGTCCCTGCCGGTGTCCGCCGCCCCGCGGCGGAAACGTTCCCGTCAAGATCGATCCCTCGGCCGCTCTTGCGCTGCCGGCTTCGCCGGCACACCGGCGGGGACGCCGGTGCCACTGGGATTATTCAAGCTCGAAAGCGGGGATCCGGGAGTCTCGGAAACGCTCGTGGGGTGCCCTCTGGATTCCCGCTGATCAAAGGGAATGACGAGATAAGGTGAGCGATCCAATATGAACGCAAACCGCTCTAATGTGCGGTTATCTCTTAACGGGCTCCAGCGACGGGTTACCGGCCGCCGGAGAAATCGGCCGGACGGCGTTCGCGGAACGCCGCCACGGCTTCGCGCAGTTCGGGCGAACTCAAGGCCTCTTCGAACAGGCGGGCCTCGCGCGTGATCCTTTCGCTGACCGATTCGTCGCCCTGTTTCAGCAGGGCCTTCGTCTTCCGAAGGGCCTGACGCGGCCGCGCCGCCAGACGCTGCGCCAAGGCCAGTCCCGCCGCCTCCGCTTCCCCGGCGGGGACCACGGAATTCACCAGACCGATCTCCTGCGCCTTGGCCGCGCCGAAAGGTTCGCCCAGCAGCATGAGTTCCGCCGCCCTGTGGTAACCGGCCAAGCGGGGCAGCAGCAGGCTGGACGCCGCCTCCGGCACCAGGCCCAGATTGACGAAGGGAAATTGGAAGCGGCTGTCGTCGGCCGCCGCCACCAGGTCGCAATGCAGCAGCATGGTCGAGCCGATTCCGACGGCGGCCCCCCTGACCGCCGCGACGACGGGCTTGGCGAGACTGGCCAAGGTCAGCAGAAACCGTTCGAGATCGGTGCCGACCAATCCGGTCAAAGTCAGGAAATCGTTGAGATCGTTGCCGCTGGTGAAATCGCCGCCGGCCCCGGCCAACAGATGGACGGCGACCGCATCGTCCGATTCCGCCGCCGTCAGGGCATCGGCCAGGCCGCCGTACATCGCCAGGGTCAAGGCGTTCTTCTTGTCCGGACGCGTCATGCGGACGATCTGCACCGCGCCGTCGCGGCTGGTTTCGATAAGATCGGTCATTTCCCTGCCGTCCTCCTGATGATAAGTCCCGGACAAGGGCAGATCGGTCATCACGATCTAAATTTCAATGGACAGAATGGTCAGGCCGAGGTCCCCGGCCGGGCGGCGCCAGACGACGCGGTCGCCGGCCTCGCCGCCCAGCAGGGCTTGGGCCAGGGGGGAAAGCCAGCTGATCCGGCCGCTTTGGGGTGCCGCTTCGTCCTCGCCGACGATGGAAAAGCGCCGGGTTCCTCCATCGTCGTCCTCGACCGTCACGACATGGCCGAACGAAACCTTGTCCCTGGGCTGAGCCGCCGGATCGACCAGGACGGCGCGGGCCCGCTTGCGTTCCAGCAGCCGGACCTCGCGGGCCAGGCGCCGGCGGCGCTGCAACTCGCCCGGCTCCGCGCCGGCGCCGGCGATGGCGTCCCTTTCGCCTGCGAGGCGGTCCAGACGTTCTGTCAGCCGAATCATCCCCTCCGCAGTCAGGTAATAAGGATGCGGACTGTCGGGGGGAAGCGGCTCATCCTCATGTCCGTCGTCGGCATCGGGTTCCCGCACGAAGGCTCTGCTCATCGTCCGTGATCCTTCTCTTCGCCTCGACCTTGCGGAGTCGGCGCTCGGTCGAACCATCGCCACGCGGAGCGAGGGGTATTTTCATTAAGTTAGCGCCTATCGGCCTTCGTGCCAGGTCAAGCGCGTTTTCTTGTCGGTTCGAGCGTCGGGAACGCGCAGAGATCCGAAGTCTTGGAACTGCCGAAGGATGTTCAAACAAAAGTGGCTGAAAACCTCCGGTCTTCAGCCACTTTTATCGACCGCTAAAAGCTGGTGATCCTCAGAATGGAATCTCGTCGTCGAGATCCGCCGGGGCATCCCAGCCGCCACCGGCGCTTCCGCCGGCGGCGGGGGCCGGGCTGCGGGCCGGGGCCGGCTGACGCGGGGCCGCCGCATAGTCCGACGATTCGCCGCCGCCTTCATAGGCGCCGCCGCCGCCTTCGCTCCGACCGTCGAGCAAGGTCAGCTCGCCCCGGAATTTTCCGATCACCACCTCGGTGGTGTATTTCTCGGCGCCGCTCTGGTCCGTCCATTTGCGGGTCTGCAGCGCGCCTTCGATATAGACCTTCGAGCCTTTCTTCAAATAACGCTCGGCCACATCGGCGACGCGGTCATTGAAGACCACCACGCGATGCCATTCGGTCTTTTCCTTGCGTTCACCGCTGTTGCGGTCCTTCCAGCTCTCCGACGTGGCGACGTTGAGACTGACGATCTTCGATCCGTCCTGCGCATGGCGCACCTCCGGATCGCGGCCGAGATTTCCGATCAGAATGACTTTGTTGACGCTACCGGCCATGAACCCCGCTCCTTGTATGAGAGGACGAAATGTATCTCTCCGGAGGGCGGGCTGAAAGCGTTTTTCATCATCCGGCTCGCCGTCCGTCGCCCGGCCCTCCGGGCACTGCCTGGAACAAAAATAGAACATTTCGATCGGCAATGCCACCGGTTCCGTAGGATCGGCCGGAATTGTCGGCG